>JBJMXC010000026.1:0-5140 GCA_045809825.1 Chthoniobacterales bacterium
GAGACGGCCGCGGAAAGGGAAACCGAGGGAGAGCCAGTTGTAGCGACGGCTCTGTCGCCGTAAACGCGCGTGTCATGGCGACACAGCGCCGTCGCTACAACAACCAGCTTATTTCCGTCGACGTTTAATCCGATACGTCAAAAAGCATTCCTCGCCGACGACTCGCATGTCTGTGAGGGAACATTGAACTTTCCTTGGCAGGAACTCCTTGCTCAGCCCGGTCAACGTCGGCGCGTTGGCCCCGCCGAAAAGATAGGGAGTAATCGTCAGGTTAAGCTGGTCGACGAGGTCCTTTTCGAGTAACGCCCGGAATAGAGTCGCGCCCCCTTCGCAGGCAACGATGCGGACCCCATAGTCGCGCCGCAGCTGCTGGAGCATCCAGGCGAGATCGACCCGGCGCGCTTCGCTCAAATGCAGCGTGGCCCGTTTTCGCAGCGACTTCTGGTAACGCAGCGGCATTCGCGTCGTCGAAAAAATCACGACCGGTGAAGTGTCGACCCTGAACAGATTCAAGGTCGAATCGATACGACCTTCATTTGAAACGATAACGCGCAACGGATACTCCGACTGGCCGCGTTTCACCCGCGCTTCCCGCATCTTCGGATCCGGGACACCGAGCCGGACATTGTCGTGCTTGAGCGTACTGTGGCCAATCAGCACGGCATCGCCCAACGCGCGTTGTCGGAGCAAATGCGTTTTGTCTTCGCGCGAAGTGAAATCGACCGGCGAGAAATTTTTTGTCGTGATCTTCCCGTCCACGGTCATGGCGAACGTAACAGCGACGAAAGGTCGTCCGCTTCCGGCGCGAGCGTTGGAGGGGCCTTTGCGCCGCAACTTCTTCCCGCCGGGTTCGACGGATCGGGACGCTGAGGCCCCTCCCACTTTGGATTTACTCTTCGTGCTCGGTGATTTCATGCTCGAGCGTCGCAAATTCCTGCTTCATCTCCCGCATCCGGACATGGCCGGTAGCGCCGCTGGGCTTGTAGAAGAAATACACGATGCCGCCCGGCAAACAGCACAAGAGGATGACAGTGAAACCCGTCAGACCGATCAACCTGGCGGCGGCGAACCAGTAATCCGCCGGCGCTCCAGCCGGGACAGCGCACAGGTTCGAAAGCATGATCTGCAGAATGTATTCACGGGTGCCGACGCCGGCGAAACTGATCGGGAGCGACGAGATCGTGCGTTCGACCGGCATGATTGCGAAGAAATCGATCACGGTGATGCTGGCGCGAAACGCGTAAGCAACGCACAGGAAAGTTGCGAAGGTCCCGAGATGGCAAACAATGGACGCGCAGAAGGCGGCCGCGGTGGCTCGCCAATGCCTGGCGTATTGATGGTAGGCTGCTGAGATCTCGATCAGCTTATCCCGTCCTGGAATGCGGTGCGGAAGTTTGTGGAGCAGGTTGAATCCACTGATCAGGAACGTCGTCACGACGAAGAGGACCGACGATCCGAAGACGCCGAGGACCAACCAGACATAGGGAGACGTCGCCGGTGTACTCGTGAGCCACCTGTAGCGGAGGAAAATCAGGACGCCCGTGATAATGATCAAGGCAATCAGCCCGATCATCCGATCGAACAGGACCGCGAGCAGGCCACCTGGCTTTTTGTCCGGGGTCTCTTTCCAAAGCAAGTACGTCTTAACGATGTCGCCGCCAGTCCCGCCGGGAAGAAACTGATTGTAGAACATCCCGATCAGGAAGAGCGCTACGATTCGGCCAGTGCCGAGGTTGATGCCCTGCACCTTCAGCAAGATCCTCCAGCGCACGACCGCAGCGATTTCGACGATAACATAGACGCCCATCGCGGCTGCTATCCAGCGATAGTCTGCCTGTCGAATAGCAATCGCCATTGCCGAGCGTACCGCCGGATTGTGAAAGACCCAGTAGAGAAGCGCGCCGGTGACGAGGAGCTGGACAACAGTGAGGATAGTTTTTTTCATTCGCCGAAGCGCTCTTTCCAGCGTGTGACCGATAATCGGATTTCGTCGGCGGTTCGGCGGGGACTCATTTCCCAGACAAACAAACAGTTAGGCGGGAGGAGCGGAACCAAATTCTCAAGGTCGACCATGCCGGCGAATGGGACCTGGTGATCCGAGGCCGGCCATTTGCAATCCTGGAGATGGCAGCCGAACGCGCGAGCCCCAATCTCGCGCAGCCACTCGGCATGGTTAACGAACCCGAGGTTCTCCTTGATCTGGATGTGCCCCATGTCATGCCAATAGCCGAGCTGCGGCGAATTCAGCTCGTCGAGTATGGCTGGAAGCTCGCGTTCGCTCGGAATTTCTTCGTAGCCGCGGCGTCCTTCGACTCCAAGTCGCACATTTTTCGTGGCCGCGTACTCGGCGATCCGTTTCAGCGCGTCCTTCACCCGCTCGAGATAGGGCGGCGCGGCGGCTTCGCGAGTTTGCACGGCTTTCACTTTCCGGCGCACGTATTCGCGCGAAAGCATTTCGCCATCTTTGACGAGCGCGATCAGCTCGTCGGTGATCGGATTCATGTCGACTTCGCCGCAATGCATCACCACGAATGGCGCGCCGAGGCGCGCCGCAAAATCGATGGTTTGAAAGGTATGTTTGATCGCGCGTTCCCGTTCCTTCGAATACGCCGCTGAGATTTTGTAGCAATCGGGCGAAGCCTTCAGGATCTCCACCGGTAGTGGACAGAAGTTGTGCAGGCTGCTGAATTCCACTTCGCCCGCTTCGAACATTTTCTGGATCCCCGGCATGAGGGAAATCCGGATGCCGTGTCCGAGCTCAATTCGATTAAAGCCAAGGTCTTTGATTTCGCGGAGCATTTCCCCGCCGTCTGTGTGTCGACCTGAATTCCAACAGGTGGAAAATGAGATCATGGGATCGTTATACCGGGGGCTCCTATCGAACCCTTGCAGCGTGCGCTGTGACAGCGCATATCGATTTCGGTGCTTGCGAAGGCTCCGCTAATGACAGCGGACGCTATAACGACACGCTTCATAAGGGGCATTGGGTTAAGGGACCGTCACCGTCGCTGGTGTGGCAGGAGTGCCGAGCCGTGCCTCGGTCGCGCCGGGTTCGGAACATTCTTTGCGCACCCGGAGAAGAACAAAAACTGTGATCGCTCCGTAAATCACGGCTGCAATGGCGAGGGCGGGTTTCATCCCGATGAAGTCGGACAAGCTCGTCACGCCCAAGCCGGCGACAGGCATTAACCCGACAAAGCTGAGCATGAACACGGCGGAGACCCGTCCGCGCAGATAATCCGGAGCGCGTTCCTGAACAATGGTGCTGGCCAGGCCGAAATTCGTGGCCAAGCCTAACGAATTAACGACCAGCAGCCCGGTAGCGACATAAAGGGTCGGACCGAGCGACAGGCCCACGATTGCGCCGGTGACACCGAGCGCGCACAAAACCATCAGCGGCACTCGTCTTTCTCGGGCCAGCCCGATTAGAAAAATCGAGCCAACCAGCGAACCGACGGCCGACGAGCCCATGAGAAAGCCGAGACTCTCCGGGCCAAGGCCGAGGACGAGCCGGACATAGAGCGGCATCATCACCGTGATAATCGGGAAGATGCAGACTGATTGCGTCGCGATCAGGATGATCATGGCGAAACTTGGTTTGTCATTCGCCACGAAACGAAACCCGTCCTTGATTCCGCTGGTGCGTTTTTCCTCTTCTTCAGCGCTGCCTTTTAGACGCGGGGGCAGCGAGAGCAACGCAATGATCAGCGCGACGAATGAGAGCGCATTGGCAAAAAAGGCGGAGGCCGTCCCCCAAAGACTGATGAGAATCCCGCCGATCGTCGGGCCAAATACGCGGGACCCATGGAAGACTGAGCGATCGATCGCTATGCCCGCCGGAATTTGCTCGCGCTTCACCAGCTCCGGGACGAGCGCGGAAAGTGTCGGCATTTCAAAGGAGTTCGAGACGCCCAGGATTGCGGCGAAAGTCAGGATGTGCCAAATGGCGATTTGCCGGTTCCAGACGAGATAACCAATCGAGAGAGCGAGCGTGATCTGGACGAATTGGGTAATGAGGAGGATGCGGCGCTTGTCGTATTTGTCCGCGGCCGATCCGCCCACCATGGTCAACAGCAACATCGGCAGGCCCGCTGCTAGTTGGGCCATACCGAGCCAGACCGCCTTGGTCGTCAGGGTGCTCATCACATAACCCTGCGCCATGACCTGCATCCAGGTGCCCGTATCGGAAATGGCTGAGCCAATGATGTAGCGCCGGTACGGAGCATTGCGCAGCACGCCCAACGCGCTCCGGGCCGTCAATTTCGTTTCCGCGCTCATCGCGGAGACTCATACGCGGGGTGCAGCGCTCCCGCAATTGGTCGCCGCGATCGTTGGCCGGCAAGTTAGTAGCCAAATGCGCGCGTCTTACCGGTTCTGGCCGCGAAATGCAATCTGACAGTCCACGCCGTCGCGTTACTGTTGAGGTATGCGGCCGGATAAATTTACCCAGAAGATGCAGGAGGCGCTCCAGGCGTCACAGAGCGTCGCCTCGGACTTTGGCCACCAGGAAATCACGAACGAACACTTTCTTGCGGCCCTGCTGGATCAGACCGAGGGAGTGACCCGGCCTTTGCTGGAAAAGATGGGAGTCGCGGTCGGCGATTTGCGCGCGCGCCTGACGCAGGAGCTGCAGCGGCGGCCCAAGGTGCAGGGAGATAATCTCAACCAGGGGATCGGGAACGAGCTTCGATCGACGATCGATGCGGCGGAAAAGGAGATGGCGAAACTGAAGGACGAGTTCCTCAGCGCCGAACATTATCTGCTGGCCCTGGCAGACGGAAAATCTTTTTCGGCGAAGTTGCTGAAAGACCTCGGCCTGACGCGCGACAAGCTGATGCAGGCTTTGCAGCAAGTGCGCGGTTCGCAGCGGGTGACCGACCAGAACCCGGAAGGCAAATATCAGACGCTGGAGAAATATGGGCGCGACCTGACTGAAATGGCGCGGCGGGGCAAGATCGATCCGGTCATCGGGCGCGACAATGAAATCCGGCGCGTCATGCAAGTGCTTTCACGACGGACGAAAAACAATCCCGTCCTGATCGGCGAGCCCGGCGTAGGCAAGACGGCGATCGTGGAAGGTCTGGCCCGCCGCATAATCAGCGGCGACGTCCCCGAGTCGCTAAAGCAAAAAAAACTGATC
>JBJMXC010000027.1:0-11294 GCA_045809825.1 Chthoniobacterales bacterium
AGCGGCCTCGCGGCAAAGGTCGATCATCACGCGGCGATCCGGTATCCCGTTATCTGTGACACGGACGACGACGCTTTTGTTGTTTTTGAGACGGGTGACGCGGACCTGCGTCCCGATGGGCAGCTGATTATGGGCGGCGGTCAGTTCCTGTTTGCCGGCGCGTCTTTTTGCGAGCGAATCCGGCGGCACGTTATACCAAACCGCGTTGCCTTCGCTTTTGCCGGGCGAATTTTTCGGGGCAGCTCCATTCAACGGGGGAGACGCGCCAAGAACACCAAACCATAGGGTGAGCAGCATCGCGCTCGAACACAAAATATTGGGTGCCCGGCGGTGATCACTTTGCCGTAACGGCATATTTGCCCTCCCCGATCACGTCGCGAATTTTTCGCGCGAGTGTCTGGGGGGTAAAAGGTTTCTGAAGGAGATCGTAGCGGGGATCGAGAACCCCGTGGTCGCCGATGTCGTTATCCGAATAACCCGAAACGTAGAGAACTTTCATGTCGGGGCGAAGGGCGGAGAGCTTTCCGGCGAGCTCATGGCCATTCATCTGGGGCATGATCACGTCGGTGACCAGGAGATGGATGGTCGCGTCGAATTCTGCCGCAACATTCATGGCTTCCATGCCGTCCCGGGCACAAATGACGTTGTAACCCTGGTCCTCGAGGACCTCGCAGACGAGCTCGCGAACGATGTCTTCATCCTCGACCACAAGAACGGTCTCGAAGTTCGTCGATTTCTCGACCGGCTTCTGCAACGGTCGGGTCGAATCCACCGGCGCCATTTCCAGTGGTAGATAAATTCGGAACGTGCTGCCTTTGCCGAGCTCGCTTTCGACCGAAATCCCGCCGCCGGTTTGTCGAACAATCCCGTAAACGGTTGCCAGGCCCAGCCCTGTCCCTTTACCCGGCCCCTTCGTGGTGAAGAACGGTTCGAAGATGTGGGACTTCGTGTCTTCGTCCATCCCGGCGCCGGTATCGGTCACCGAGAGCATGACGTACTGGCCGGGCGGGACAGAAATGTGCGGTGCAGATTCCTGATCGAGCCGGACGTTCTTCGTGCGGATAATTAATTTTCCGCCGCGCGGCATGGCGTCGCGAGCGTTGACGCCGAGATTCAAGACGACCTGTTCGAGCTGGCTCGGGTCAGCTTTGACTCGTCCATTTTTCGCATCCGCGTGGGATTGCAAATCGAAGCGCTCGCCAATCACGCGCCGGAGTAATTTCTCCATATCGCCGACGAGCGAGTTCAGGTCGATCACCTTCGGTTGCAGGATTTGTTTGCGGCTGAAGGCCAGAAGCTGCCGGGTCAATGCTGCGGCCTGCTCGCCTGCTTTTCGGATCAGCTCGGCGTTTTGTTTCGCCAGGGAATTGCTGCTCGTGCGGGTCGCGATCAGCTCTGCGTAACCAATGATCGCGGTCAGGAGATTGTTGAAATCGTGGGCGACGCCACCCGCGAGCCGTCCGACCGCTTCCATTTTTTGCGAATGGCGAAGCTCTTCCTCGCTTTTGCGCAATGCCTCCTCCGTCGCGCGGCGTTCTTCCATTTCCCGAATCAGATTGTCGCGCTGCTCGAAGAATTTCCTCGTGGTGCGGGCCATTTCCCCGAATTCGGAACTGTCCATGCACAATCCATCGATCGGTCCTGCATCGCCGCGTTTCAGGCTTTCCATGATCATCCGCAACGGCTGCGTCACCCAGCGCACGAGCGAAAGACAGAGGAGAAGTAAAAGCACGATCGCGAAGGCGCAGAAGGCGACCCAAAGCCGTTCGCTCGACAAATTGAGTTCACGCACCACAGGCGATTCGTTCCGGACGACGACTTCGGCAATCGGCTTGCCATCCCAGCCGAGGAGATTCTGGGAAAACACCACCAGGCCATTTTCTTCGTCGTTTTGGAGCGACCGCGGATGTTCGCGAGCTGGCAGGAGGTCGATCTGGTTGCTCGAAAAAAGCGCCATTTCATCGAGCGTTGGCTGGTTCCACAGCCGCCCGACGAAGAAATAGCCTTTCAACGGCATCTGCCGGCCAAGGTCTTTCGATCCGTGGATGGTAGCGCCGCGGATTTCGACAACGTCGTTGGCTATTTTGACGAAGAAATGCGAGAAGGGCTCGGCTTCGAAAATATTCCCGAATGCCGTGGCAGGGACCGGAAGCTCGGGCGGTTTTTCATTATTGCTGTCCTTCGAATAAACGAGGGCGCCGTCAGGTCCGTAAATCCAGACCGCGTTCGCCTTGTACCCCATGAGGCTGGTGTCGTTGACGAACTCCTCGAACCACCGCTGGTTTTTCGTAGCCACCGCCTGGACCATGTCGTCCCAGTAGGCATCGTACTCGGCAAGAGTCTTGAGCGGCTCGCCATCTTTTTTCAGGAATGCGTCGAACGATTGCTTCCGTTCGTTCTGCCGGTCGGCCGCAATATGGGCGAATTTGTGCCGGTCATAAACTCGAAAAGCCCAGAGCCCGATCATGAACGTCGCGACCACCGCCAGGAGCAGCAACGTGATCTTGGTTTGGACTTTCATCGTGGTTACAAGAGGCCGATAAAGCCGGGGGCAGCGCGTTCGCAGCACCCGGTCACAGCCTCGTTCCGTAGTTATTCGCGCAAGCGCTGCTCCCGAATCGCAACTATTTTCAATTCATCTCCTTCCGGGCGAATGCTCCACCAGTTTTTGGTGCGCCCGAATACCTTGTTTTTGGTCGCACGGGCGTCGCTGCGGAGCTGAAATTCTATCGTAAATTCGATGTTCGTCTCGGAGCCGCTCGAAGCGAAAAAAGCGATCGGGCCGATCACGGAATATTTGCGGTCCGGCCAGCGTTTGACGTATTTCCGCGTGTCCTTCGTTACAAATTGCTCGAATACGACGCCGTGATCGAAATAACGAATCGGAAAGGCGTAATATTTCAGCTGCGCCGCAATATCCTGGGTCTCGCCGTCGCGCAGATAATCGGTTACGAATTTTTCTATGCGCTCTGGAGCGATGTCCTGGCCAGGGGCGGGCGGTTCAGCTGGCGGCGGTGGGGTAGGCACGAGATCGGGTTTTTCCTCCGCTTCGCGTTGCAAGGCGAGGCGCTGCGATTCCGGCAGGGCGCTCGCTGTGTCGCTTTTTAGGACCGGCATGTCGGGTAGAACACTGACCACGACCGTTGTGGTGCTGACATTGAGCGAGGCCGCGGTGACCGGATCGACGCTGCCGGTAACGGGGAATCCCTTCCGCTGCTGGTAGCGCTTCACCGCGCGGCGAAGCTCGGCTGTATTCTGGCCGTCAACATTGCCAAAATACAGATTTCGCTTTCGCAGTTCTTCCTGAACCTGACGCACTTGCTCATCGGCTCGGAGCAGGGTCGGCAGGAAGAGGGAGAAGGCGCAGAGACAAATGAAGACTCTGGTCATCCACGTACTGATTCGTATGGAAATTATAGTTCGGTTGCCTGCCAGAACTTCCGAAACGCCCCTGGCCAGCTCCGGTCGATCACCCGCCGCCGCGCTGCCGCCCCCATTTGCTTGCGCAATGTTGGGTCCGTTGCCAAACGATTGATCGCCCGCGCGAAATCCTCCTCGTCCAGGGCTTTCGTAATCAATCCGGTCGTTCCATCTTCGACGAGTTCCTTCGGACCACCAAGATCGGAAACGACGACGGGCAATCCCGAAGCCTGCGCTTCGAGCACAACGTTGCCAAAAGTATCCGTGGTACTCGGAAAAACGAAAACGTCCGCGGACGCATACGCTTTCGCCAGCGCTTCCCCTTTCAAGTATCCGAGAAATACAGCCTCCGGCAGCGCCGTTCCGAGCGCCTTGGCGTAGGGCCCGTCGCCGACCAGGTAAAGTTTCACCGGCTGTCCGGCCTGGCGGATTTTTTTGTAGGCACTCGCTAGAACGTCGAGATCTTTTTCCTTCGAAATCCGCCCGACATAAAGGAGCCGGATCTCGGCTCCATTGACGCCGGAGCCACGCCAGAAAGTGAGGTCGCGCCGCGCCGGCGTGAACAAATCGGTGTCGAGGCCCCGCGGGAGGATCTTCAGTTTTTCCGGCGCGAATCCTCGATCGATCCAGCATTTGCGATATTGCTCCGAGTTAACGAATACCGTGTCGACCTGGCCATAAAGCCAGTGCATGTAGCTCCAGGCCAGGCTCTCCAGAAAACGGTCGTCGGTCAAAATTCGGACGTATTCAGGAATGTCGGTGTGATAAATTCCGCTGGTCTGGAGGTTCAGCATCTTGGCTGCTAGTAGACCTGTCAATCCAACTGGCCCCGGCGTGCTGATGATGATCTCGGTGAATTGTTCACGCTGGATGTAATCGAGCATCTGCATGATAGGCGGAAAGCTGAGCCGTTGGAGCTCATACTCCGGGAGCTCGAACTCGCCGATCGGCCGGAAATTTTCAATCGGGATGTCACTGATATCGAGGTCACGCCGCGACGTCACTACGACCAGTTTTTCGCCGGCCTCAACCCCGGCCGCAGTCATTTTCCTGATTGTGGTCGCGACGCCGTTTACGTCATCCAGCGTGTCGGTGAACCAGGCGCGTTTCCGGTTCTGCAAAGCGGCGGGGATCGCGCCCGTCATCTCGTGAAAAATTCCGCGCAACCACCGGCGGGAAGGCGCCTGGCTGTGAAATGCATAAATGTAGGGCGAAAGCATAACGAGAATCGGCGCGATTCCGCTTAACGCCTGCATGCTCTCGATCAGGTTCCCTTTCCGGATTTGCTGGACGAATTTCTCGAAGAGCCGGAAGGCGACCTGTTCGCTGACCAGGTTCGCCATCAGGAACGCACGCCGCTCTGGTCCGGTCACGCCTCTCATTTCTTTTGCGAGCTGCGCCTTCACTTTCGGGCGGGTGAAATGTTTTGAGAGACCTTTCCAGAGCGAAACGTTTCGGGGCTTGGCCAGCTCGAAAATTTTTCCGGACATCACCCCCTGCGCGATGAAGGTTGCCTTTTCCCGCAGGGTAAATTCAGTCGGGTCGCGCCCTTCCATGAAACGCGAAATCATTGTCTCAAGCAGAGGCCCGGTCGCGCCGAGCCGTTCGGTGAACCGGTCCTGGATGAAATGGGAAAGCGTATTGTAGAACCCATGCGATAAGGCCAGTGGAGTGCCGCCTTCACCGCGCGTCCGGCAGGAGCCGTTGACGACGTGACCGAGAAAATCGAACGGCGCCCGCGCCTTGGGAGTTTCGGTATAGGCGCTGGCCACGAATTGACCGCCATGGTCGTCCGAACCGGCGGTGAAGATTTTCTTCCACGGCTCGGAATGCGTTGGCCGCAGGTTATGGCGGTTCGCCAGTTCCTCGATTTTCGCTGGCGTCAGGCCCGATAACAATTTCGGGGCAAGCTTGCTTAGGAGCGCGTCGCGCAAGCCGTTGATTCCTTCGAAATGTTTGAAGAGCAGAATCAACCGCTCGAGATGCGCGACTTCGAGTTTGCCGTTGATGCTGTAAAGCGGGTGGCCGACGGCGTGGGCAATGCCCTGTTCCTGCAAATAAATTTGCAGGTCGAAAATATTATCGCGCACTGCGGCGATTTCGGCGTGCTGCGCCTCGCTTATTCCCCAGACCAGGAGGTGAATCTTGCAGGGATCGTGCGGGAAATAAGTCGTTACCTCTTCGCTGATGAACGTGCCGGGAAGGTCGGCGATGGCCAGGCTCCCATCGATCGTGTCGTGGTCGGTAATCGTCACGAAATCCATTCCCCGTTCGCGCAGGAGCCGGTGGAGTTCCCGCGGGTCGCTATAGCTGTCCGGTAAATCGAACCGCCGGAAGAGCCACTCCTCGGACCGCGCGCTGAAACGCGAATGGATATGCAGGTCGCAACGGCTCATGGCGAACGCGCTAGCTTCGTTGTTGCATCCGCTTTTCCGCGATCCAATCGCGATAGGTGGTTGCGGTCCGATCTTCGACAAGAAGATCGATCAATCGCAACGCCTGTTTCCAAATCTCGGGATGGTCGCGGTCGGGCGGATGAAGACTGACGCGGGCCAGCGGCGCATCCGCCAGGCGGTGGGCCAGTAAGTTGTTCCACGCCAAACTCGCTTTCCTCCGCCAGCCGCTCCGCACGCTGTAGACCAGCGACCGAGCGGGATAAGTTTCGCCGCCCCGCAGGTCATGGACGTGCGTCAGCCGGGTCGTATATTCCAACTCAGCATCGGCCGCGGCCTGCTGAGCTGCCGTGCCCAGGAGCCAGGCCGGCGCGATAAATCCGCGCGGGGTCAGACCTGAGGCGGCAAATTCTTCACGAGCCTGGGTGATCCGCCGCAGCGCTTCATCGTAATCGAGATCGTAAAACTCACCCTCATCGCTGGTGTAAAAACGTGTCACCACTTTTTGGAACAAGTTCTCGCCGCCGCGTCGCGGCCGTTGATGAAAATAACCGTGGATCACAATCTCGTGACCTTTGCCTTCGAGTTCTTGCAGCCAGCGGACGAAAGCAGTGTCCCCGGTGAAACAACCGCGGTGATGATAATCGGGCACGACGAGGAGCGAACAAACCGCTACGCCATGATGGGCCAGCTCCGTGGTGATTTCGTCTACGTGCGCTTTGGTCGGCGGGGCCACATCGTGGATGGATACGACAAGGGCCGCCCGGTCCGCTTTCGCCGAGAGCGCGAAGATGGGAGACAACGACGTCGCACTAGCCCCGGTCACGCCCGAAATTTTCATTCTCAAGGCGAGCGCAAACAAGCCTAATCGGTGGACTTGGCGTCTCTAAGTGCCCATGCGCACGACTTCCTGAAACTGTTCGGCGGTCACCGGCTGCACGGATAATCGCGAAAGGCGCAATAACGCCATCTCCTTGAGTTTCGGGTTCCGCTTCACCTCATCGAGCGTGACGGGCTGCGCTAACGGCCTTTGCGGCGCAAGATCGACAGCGCTCCAGTCGCCTTCTTTTGCGGTCGGGTCTAAGTAGGCTTCCCGAATTACCGTGGCGATGCCGAACACCGCCTTGTCGGTGACGCTGTGATAGAAAAAGACCGCGTCGCCTTTCCTCATCGCGCGCAGATTATTTCGCGCCGTGAAATTGCGCACGCCGGTCCACGCGGTTTTGCCATCGGCAACGAAATCGGCCCACGAGTACGCGGACGGTTCCTGTTTCACGAGCCAATATTGTTTCACGCGGTACTCTGTTGTAGCGACGGCGCTCTGTCGCCGTAAAAACGCTCGGCTAAATGTGCTCGTCTCATCCCGCCAGGAGCGGCGTCGCTCCAAGAAAGAGCCTCTGATTCGACAAGCACTCCTGTTTGTTTCACACTCGCAGCAAATGTCGCGCGGCGTCTTTATCACGTTCGAAGGCTCGGAAGGCTGCGGAAAATCGACCCAGGTCGTGCGGCTCGCCGCGCGCCTCGAGCAGGCCGGGATCCGCACCCTCGTCACCCGCGAGCCCGGCGGAACCGCGATCGGCGAAAAGATTCGCGATCTTCTTCAGTTCGCGCCGGAAAGCTTCGCCATGACGCCGGAGACCGAGCTTTTGCTTTTCGAAGCCAGCCGCAGCCAGCTCGTCCGCGAGGTCATCGCGCCGGCGCTGGGGCAGGGGACGGCGGTGATTTCCGATCGCTTTTTCGATTCAACAACTGTCTATCAGGGCGTCGCCCGCAAACTGCCTCCGGAAATTGTCCAAACCCTAAATGCATTCGCGATCGGCGACGCTCAACCTGACGTCACCTTTATCCTCGATGTGGACGTAGAAACGGCGCGGAAGCGGATGCTCCGGCGGGTCCGTCCCGTCGAAGTCAAGGATCGGATGGAACAGGAGCCGATCGAGTTTTACGAACGCGTTTGCGCCGGCTATAGCGAGCTGGCAAGACGCGAACCCAATCGCTTCATCGTTATCGACGGCACCCAATCCGCGGACGCCATCGAACTCCAAACCTGGAATACCTTCTCCGACCGATTCCCGCGGTTTCTTCCGCCCGATCAATCGAAAATCTAGGAATGGCTTTCACTCGCTCCGCTGCGATCGATTACCTGAGCCGAGCCCACGAACGCGGCCGCCTTGGCCACGCCTATCTTATTTCGGGACCTCCCGGGAGCGGGAAGCGGCGGCTTGCATCCGATCTTTCGAATCTGGTTACCGGCGTGACCAGTTTAGACGTTTTTGCCTCGCAGCCGCCGGGCGTTTACCTGGCCGAGCCCGAGTCGAAATCGCGCCGGATCGTGATCGATCAGGTCCGGGCGTTGGAACACGCCCTGCAGATGCGTAGCGCCACCGGTCACCGCAAAGTCGCCATTATTGCGGAGGCCGATCGCCTTCAGCCGCAGGCGGCAAATGCGTTCCTTAAAACATTGGAAGAACCGCCTAACGACTCGTTGCTGATTCTCCTGAGTGGAATGCCCGAGGTGTTGCCAGACACGATCATTTCGCGCTGCGTGGCGGTTCCGCTCGCCGCCGACGAGAAGGCAAAACTCTCGCCCGAAGAAAATGAACTGGTTGAAATGCTGCGCCAGGTTTCGCGAGGGAAAGACCGCGGAATCCAAGCGGCTTATCAAATGGCACGGGGATTCAGCCGCGTTCTCGCGCAAATCCGCGAAGGCATTAAAGATGAAAACGATGCTGCCCTGAAGCGGGACGAAGTTCGGTATCGCAACACAACCGACGGTACCTGGCTCGACGATCGTGAGGATTACTACAAGGCCCTGACCGAAAGTCAGTATGTCAGCCGGCGGTCGAGCCTCGTCGAGATTCTGTTCCTTTGGTGGTCGGATGTGTTGCGAGCGAACACGGGAATCGCCCGGCGCGACCTGCCGGAAGCTGCCAAAGAAATCGAAAACGTCGCCGAACGTCTCAAGACGCCCGAGATTCTGCAGCGGATTCGGCGCCTCGAAGAAATGCGCGATCATCTGGGCCGGAATATTCAGGAAGCCCTCGCCGTCGAGGTCGCGTTCCTGAGCGTCTTTACGTTTTAGACTCCAAGGAACCGCCGCTCCTTGAAGATTGTTCTCCTCCGCGCGCTGCATAACATGGCGATCTTATGAGATTCGAAAACCAGGTCGCGGTCGTCACCGGTTCGGGCCGCGGCATCGGCCATGCCATTGCCGTTCGCCTCGCAAGCGAAGGCGCTCGCGTAGCCTCGGTCAGCCGGACCGAGGCGAACGCGCAAAAAACGGCCGATGAAATTAATGCCGCCCGGCCGGAAGCCGCGAAGGCGTACGCGGTCGACGTGGCCGACCAGGATGCGGTCCAGAAGGCGGCTGGCCAAATTCTCGAAGACTTCGGTCGCGTCGATATCCTGGTGAACAATGCTGGTGTGACCCGCGACGGACTGAGCATGCGGATGTCGCTGGCCGATTGGGACACGGTCGTGAACACGAACCTCAAAGGCGCGTTCATGTTTATCCAGGCGTTGATGCGGCCGATGATCAAGCAACGGAGCGGGCGGATCATTAACATCAGCTCAATCGCCGGACTGACCGGAAATGCCGGCCAGGCAAATTACTCCGCGAGCAAAGCCGGTTTGATCGGCCTAACGAAAACGCTGGCCCGTGAGTTGGCCAGCCGTGGAATCACAGTGAACGCCGTCGCGCCCGGGTTAATCGAGACCGACATGACAACGGTGCTGTCCGAGGAGGTGCGGCAGGCAATCCTCCAGAAAGTCCCGCTCGGCAAACTCGGCGAGCCCGACGACATCGCGGGCGCCGTGGCCTATCTCGCATCCGGCGAAGCGAAATACATCACCGGCCAGGTGCTGACGGTGGATGGCGGGATGGTAATGTGAAGGCAATGACGAAGGACGAATGACGAACGGGATGCCGCGCGTTTGCGCCTCCGCCTCTCCCGTTTCATGGTGAACCCATGGCAACGGAAAAAGCGACGTTCGGCGCCGGGTGTTTTTGGGGGGTCGAATCGACTTTTCGGGCGATCCGGGGCGTCAAAGAGGCAATCGTCGGCTACGCTGGGGGAACGACAAAAAATCCGACCTATCGCGATGTTTGCAGTCATGCCACTGGGCACGCGGAGGTAGTCGAAGTCGAGTACGATCCTTCGATCGTCAGCTACGACCAACTGCTCGATGTCTTCTGGTCGAATCACAACCCAACCACGTTGAATCGCCAGGGCCCGGACGTCGGCGATCAATATCGGTCAGTAATCTTTTATCATTCGCCCGAGCAACAAGCCGCGGCCGAAGCATCGAAGGCTGCTCTCGATAAAAACGGGCGCTTCAAAAAGCCGATCGTTACTTTCATTCAGCCTGCGCCGGAATTTTTTCGGGCGGAGGAATATCATCAGCGTTATCTGGAAAAGCGCGGACAATCGCACTGCGCGATTTAGGCTCCATGGCGGAAATGGAGCGCGAAGTCATCCGGTCGAAAAATTTCGTCGCCGAGGCGGCCGAGTTTATCCTTGGCTGCGCGCGTGAAGCCCTTGCTGAACGCGGACTGTTTCGCATCGCACTTTCCGGCGGAAACACGCCCCGGCCGGTTTATACGGAACTCGCCCGGATCGGCCGCGACCTTCCATGGGACCGGGTTATTTTTACCTTTGGTGACGAACGCTGCGTGGCCCCCGACGATCCGCGGAGTAACTACCGAATGGCTCGCGAATCTCTTTTCGTGCCCGCCGCAGTCCCGCAGCAATCGATCATGCGAATACGCGGTGAGATTGATCCGCATTTAGCCGCGCAGGAATACCAGGACGGCCTCGACGTTCTCGCAACCCAGCAAAGCGAAGTTATCTACCGTCACGACCTAATCCTTCTGGGGGTCGGGGAAGATGGACATACGGCGTCGCTCTTCCCGGGAACAACCGCCCTTGACGAAAGATTTCGCAAGGTTGTCGCGAATTTTGTCGAGAAGCTCGACGCCTGGCGCGTCACATTCACCTTCCCGCTCATCAGTCAGGCGCGGCACATTTGTTTCCTGGCAAACGCAAACAAGAACACAGCCCTGCTTAACGAAGTTCTGCGAGGGGATCAGCAATATCCCGCCGCGCGAGTGGCGCCGACAAATGGCCGTTTGAACTGGATCCTCGCTGAATCGTAGTCCTCCCAATCGCTCCTTCGCTTTTCCCATGCAAAAAATCATCGTCACAGGTTCGGCCGGCTTGATCGGCTCGGAAACAGTCCGCCGTTTCGCGCGTGACGGATTTCGCGTCATCGGCCTCGACAACGATATGCGAAGCCGATTTTTCGGAGCGGAAGCTTCGACCCAGAAGACGCGTGATGAACTCGTGCGGACGGTCCGAGATTATGAGCACCACGATCTCGACATTCGAGATGCTGGCAAAGTGCTGGACCTTTTTAAGGAACATCGTGCCGATCTCGCCGCGGTCGTGCATACAGCCGCGCAACCCTCCCACGATTGGGCCG
>JBJMXC010000028.1:0-12073 GCA_045809825.1 Chthoniobacterales bacterium
AACGTTGTGATGGTGATCCGCCTTCGTCGCTCCAGCCTCGAGCTCGGCGTTCGACTTGTAATGCAGACGTCGCACTCGCGATTCTAGCGCGGGTGCGACGAAGTGCCCTATGCCGAAGCAACTTAACGGGCTGAATGTGATAGTCAGGCAGCTGCGGTAGTCGCAGTCGCGCCCGTCAGTTCGGCATACAGACTCTCATACCGCGTCGCAGCTTCCGTCCACGAAAAATCTCGAGCCATGGCGCGTTCCATCAACGTGGTCCACGTAGGTTTGTCGCGGAAGACCGCACGGGCGTGTTTGATTGAATCCCAGAACGCGTCGGGTGTGCTTTCGTAACAGAGGAAACCGAAACCGGCATCCATGGAGGGATCATAATCCTCAATGATTTCCTGGATGCCGCCGGTCGCGCGAGCAACTGGGACGGCGCCGTACTTCAAGCTGTACATCGCACTCAGGCCGCTCGGCTCGATCTTCGACGGGACCAGCGCGATATCCATCCCGGCTTCAATGAGGTGGGCGAGCGGTTCGTCGTAGTGACTGCGGTAAGCGAACTTCGTCGGGTACTTTCGAGCGGCGATCGCAAGCGCGGTTTCGTAGCCGGCATCCCCTTCCCCAAGAATAATCAGACGCACGTCATCCGAGAGCAGCCGATCCAGCAATGGCATCAGCAGGTCGAAGCCTTTTTCCGGCACCAGCCGCGTTACCATTCCAAAGACCGGACCGCTCGGCGTACCGGCCAGGTTCAGACCATCAAGCAACAGATCGCGACAGACATTCTTTCCAGCGAGATCCCCGGGACCGAACTGGCGCGGCAAAAAGTGATCCGTCTCCGGATTCCACCGCTGGTAATCCGCGCCATTCAAAATGCTGACGAGCCGATGGGCGTGTTCGCGGAGAACAATATCCAGTCCGGAACCGCCTTCCGGGCTCAGCATTTCCCGGCGGTAGCGTTCGCTTACGGTCGTGATTTTGTCCGCGAAAAGAACACCGCCCTTGAGGAGATTGAGGCGGCCGAAGTATTCGACGCCGGTTGGTTTGAAATAACGCTCGGGCAGGTTTGTCAGCGCGAAATCGAGGCCCCAGAAGCTTCCCTGCTGCGCCACATGATGAATTGTGAGAACGGTGCTGAAAGGCAGCCGTTTGTCCGCGACCAGCACCGGCACCAGCGCCGCTGCCCAGTCGTGGCAATGCAAAATCTCAGGGGTCGGCGTCATCCGCCGCGCGATCTCCAAGGCGGCTTTGGAGAAGAAAATGAAACGCGCAGCGTTGTCTTCGTAGGCGACTCCGTGTTCGCCGTAAACCCTCGGGCGATCGAAAAACTCGTCGCACCGAATGAAAAATGTCTGCACGCCGCCAGCGGTTCGGCCTTCGACAAATTCCGCCACGTAATTCTTCGGGCCCACCGGCACGTCCACCGTGATGCCGGTATCGCGGAGATCAATCGCGAGGTTCTCGCTGATCTCGCGATAGAAGGGCATTGCGATGCCGACCTCATGTTTGCGCGCGCGCAATTCGCGCGGCAGCGCCTCGAGCACATCCACGAGCGCTGTCGCTCGGGCGAGCGGCGGTCCTTCGGCGCTGATCATTAGGATACGCATGTGATTTGAAGAACGAACGTTCAACGTCCAACGCTCAACGTCCAACGTCCAATTTCAGAAAAAAACGAGCTCCCGCTCTCTTAGTTCGACGTTGGATGTTGGACGTTGGACGTTGGACGTTTCCCCTCTTCTCCCGACAAATACTCCGCCTTCACCCATTCGAGCGCCTCCTCCCGACTCCTCAGCCCTCCCTCCAACTGCCGCGTTTCCACCGCTTCCAAAATTTCCCCAAAGTGCGGCCCGGGTTTCATTCCCATCGCGATAAGATCGTCGCCCCGCACGAGCGGCGGCGGAATAATTGGCTCGTTGGCGAACTCGTCCTTTTTTTGCCGGAGAAAGTCGTAGTTATCGAGCATCCCATGGCTGCTGGCGCAGTCCACCCGATGGAGCTCGAGTTCGTCCTCGAACGTCGGCCGCGCCATGAAGCGTTTCAATTTTGCCACCCGCATATTCGGCACGTCCTTGAAGACCATGTGTTGCCGCACCGCTTCCACGGTGGCGTCGATCTCCGCTCGTGAAAATCGGAGGCGCTCCATGATTTGTCCCGTCATCTCCGCGCCGATCCGGTCGTGCCCGTTAAATCGAATCCGGCCGTCTTCGTCGACGGTCGCCGTCGGCGGCTTGCCGATATCGTGAAAAACCACACTTAAAACCAGCGGTAGCGACACGACCGGCGGGAGAAGCTCCAACATGATGCGGGTATGTTTGAACACGTCGCCCTCCGGATGAAACTGCGGAGGCTGCTCGCACCCTTTCATCGGCTCAAGCTCCGGCAGAATCGCGCGCAGCAGACCGCTCGCATCGAGCAAATCCCAGCCGCGGACCCGATTTGGCGAAAGGAAGATTCTTACCAGCTCTTCCCGGATTCGTTCCGCGCTGATCTCGATAATCGAGCCACTGCTCGTCACAACCGCTTCCCAGGTCGCGCCATCGATTTCAAATCCCAGCACCGTCGCAAAACGGAGTGCACGCAGCATGCGCAAACGATCTTCAGCAAAACGCTGCGCCGGGTCGCCGATCGCCCGAATCAATTTGCTTTCGAGATCTGCGCGGCCGCCGACGAAATCGATGACTTCATTTTTCTCGGGATCGAAGAACATCCCGTTGATCGTGAAGTCGCGGCGAGCCGCGTCTTCCTCGGCGGTGGCAAAATGCACTTCCACCGGACGTCGGCCATCGAGGTAGGCACCATCAGAACGAAATGTCGCAACCTCGAACTGAAATTCATTTTCAAGCACGACGATGACGCCGAAGTGCGCACCGACGGCATACGTCCGCGGAAAAAGTTTCTGGACCCCTTCCGGCCGCGCGTCGGTGGCGATATCGATGTCCTTCGGCGCGTTCTGGCTCAGGAGGTCCCGGACGCAGCCGCCGGCGTAGTACGCGACATGCCCGGCCGCGCGCAATTTGTGCACGATCTGGCGAGCGGTCTGTTCCATCGGCGATTTCATGGTAGAAGCCGGCCCCATCTTAGCCGATAAAGTTCGTTGGATGAAATCCTGGATGAACTGGTTGCTGCTGTTTGTGCCAGTCGCGATTGCCCTCCGGTTTTGGCCGGCAATTTCCAACCCAACCGCGCTCTTCATCTGTTCTGCGATCGCGATCATCCCGGTGGCGGGCTGGATTGGAAGGGCAACGGAAGCTCTCGCCTCGCGAATGGGCGAAGGGCTGGGTGGATTGCTCAACGCCACTTTCGGAAATGCGGCGGAATTAATCATCGCCGGGATCGCGCTGTCCAAGGGCCTGACGAGCGTCGTCAAGGCTTCGATCACTGGCTCGATTATTGGCAATATTCTGCTCGTGCTCGGCTTGTCGATTCTCCTTGGCGGAATCCGGCACAAGGAACAGCGGTTCAACAAAACTGGCGCCCGCACCGTCGTTATTTCGCTTTCCCTCGCCGCCATCGCCCTGATTATCCCGACCGTCTTTCACATGGCCGCGGCGGTAAGCCCCGAAGGCTGGAGCCCGGTGGTGGAGCGTCAGCTCTCGCTTGGAATCGCGATCGTTCTCTTCCTCACCTATCTTTGCATGCTCTGGTTCACGCTTGGGACCCATAAGCACTTCTTCGTCGGTGGCGAAGACGAGCTCGGCGCGGACGCAGAGCACTGGAGCCGGACCAAGGCCACCATCATTCTCGTTCTTGCCACCGGGGTTGTATCACTCCTCTCGGAATTTCTCGTCGGCACCATCGAGAGCGTCCGCGCCTCGTTCGGCGTCACCGAAGTTTTCGTCGGGGTCATCGTCGTCGCGATTGTCGGTAATGCCGCCGAGCATTCGACCGCCGTCGTCATGGCGATAAAAAATAAAATGGACCTCAGTGTCGGGATCGCGATCGGGTCCAGCCTGCAAATCGCACTCTTCGTCGCGCCAATCCTGGTTTTTCTCTCTTACTTCTTCGGACGACCCATGGACTTGGAATTTACCCTGCCGGAAATTTTCGCCGTGGTTGCGTCGGTCTACATCATTTTCCAGATCAGCGGCGACGGCGAAACGAATTGGATTGAAGGAGTCCAGCTCCTCTCCGTTTACCTGATCCTCGGAATCCTCTTCTTCTATCTTCCAGAACCGCATCTCGGCTCGGAACATCCGCACTGATTTGGACGGCGTCTGTGTCAGACGGCCGTCTTTTTTCGCCGGCGTTTCATAGGAAGGCCCTGCAAGCGGAAGCTATTCGGAGGCCGGTTCTTTCCGGTTCTTGAAGGAATGAACGATGAAGCAGAAGACCGCGATGAAGATGCAGGAGTCCGCCACGTTGAAGGCCGGCCAGGGATGGGCGAACGGCACGTGCAGGTCGAAGAGCGCGAAGTCAATCACATGACCATGAAGAAAGCGATCGGTCAGGTTGCCCATGATCCCGGCGAGGAGCAACCCGAGCGAAATATCGCGAAGATGGTCGCGGGTTCGCATCCGCCTTAACAGAAGGGCGAACACGAAAACGAAGGCCACGCAGGACAGAACAATAAAAAATGTGTTGTTGTTCTTAAACGAACCGAAGGCAGCTCCGTCGTTCGTCACATTAACCACGCTGAAAAAATCCGGCACGACCATGTGCAGGTCCTCCGGGCCGATAAACCGCAGGACGAGGTGTTTCGTGAGCTGATCCAGCGCGTAGAGCGGGACTGAGAGGAAAAGGATGTACTTCATTCAGTTCGCCGTTGCAGTCACAACGCTTTCACAGCGATCGCACAATTCGGGATGTGCGGTGCTCTTACCCACTGACGGGCGATGCCGCCAGCACCGCGCGCACTTCTTATGAGTGGTTTTCACAATTGATGCGCTTGGTTCCGTTCCTGGCTGAACCGTCAGGTCGCTCAGGATAAAGAATTCCTCCAGCTCGTCCTTTGGCACCGCTGCGATAGTCGCTTCGTTGCAAGACAAAGTGACAGCCGCCTCGAGTGCGTTGCCGATAAGCTTCTCCTGGCGAGCGCGTTCAACTGCCTGGCCGATCACGCCACGCAGGTTGAGCAGTTGAGTAATCTTTTCCTGCGCTTCAGGATTCCGGAAGTCCGCAATTTCCTCCGGAAAGGTTTGGGCGTGAACCGAAGTCGATCCGCCGAGATAGCCCCAGGCTTCCTCCGCCGTGAAAACCAGAATGGGCGCGAGCAACCGGCAAAGCGCCTCGAAAATCCGGTGCATCGCGGCCTGCGTGGCTCGACGCCGCGGCGAATCCGGTGCGTCGCAATACATCCGGTCCTTGGTGATGTCGATGTAGAGGCTGCTCAGGTCGACCGCGCAAAACTGGTTAAGGATGTGATAGACCTTGTGAAACTCGAAGGCGGCGTAAGCGACCCGACACTCCGCGATCAGGTTCTCCAGCCGATCAAGAATCCAGCGATCGACGAGGGTGAAATCATTTGCAGCGGCGGTTTGTGACCGCCGACTGTCGTCAGGTCGACGGTCCGCTGCTACATCGAAACCTGACAGATTCCCCAGTAGAATCCGCAGCGTATTCCTGATTCGCCGATACGTGTCCCCGAGCCTGGTAAACATCTCCTCGGAGAACGGCACGTCGTCCGTGTAATTGATGCTGCTGACCCACAGTCGAACGATGTCGGCGCCGTGCTTCGCCACGAAATGGCCGGCGTCCATCGGCTTCGTGTAGCTGCTCGACTTCGAGATTTTCTTCCCATCGACATCAACCACGAAACCGTGGGTGACGCAGGTCTTATAAGGCGACCGGTCGTGCAGGGCGATGCTCGTCATGAGGGACGATTGGAACCAGCCGCGGTGTTGATCCGTCGCCTCGAGATACATATCAGCCGGATCGCGCAGCTCCGGATTCGGACGAAGAACGGCGTAATGGGAAACGCCGGAATCGATCCAGACATCAATCGTATCCGTGCGATGCCGAGTTCCCTCCGGCAGCCCGAGCTCGCGCGCCAGGGCCGCGTCATCCAGCTCGAACCAGACGTTCGAACCGCGCTCCGCAACAAGATCCGCCAGTTTCCGGATCCATTTCGGATCGAGAATTGTTTCGCCCTCGGCCGAGTAAAACACCGGCAGCGGCACGCCCCAGCTCCGTTGCCGCGAAATCACCCAATCCGGCCGAGATTCGACCGTTCCGGAAATGCGATTTTCACCCCAGGACGGAATCCAATTCACTCCTTTAATCGCCTCCAGCGCCTTTCCGCGCAGATCGTCGATCCGAATGAAAAACTGCTCCACGGCGCGGAAGATGATCGGTGTCTTGGATCGCCAGCAATAAGGATACGAATGTTGGTAGACCTGTTCGGCGAGCAGCATTCCTTTCGAGCGAAGCAACGCGACGATATCTGGATTCGCGTCGAAGACGTACTTTCCCGTCAGGTCCGGTAACTCGGCTTCGTCGGTGAATTTTCCGTGATCGTCGACCGGCGACAGGATCTGCAAACCACGGGCGCGGCCTAACGAGTAGTCTTCCTCGCCGTGGCCGGGGGCGATGTGGACCGCGCCCGTGCCCGAATCCATCGTGACGAAGTCGGCCGCGACGACGGTAGACGTGCGCTGCAGAAAAGGATGCTGCGCCGTCACACCCTCGAGCTGGCTGCCGGGAAATGAGCTGATCGGTTCGCCAGTCGGTTCGAAGCCGGTGGCCGCGCAGAACGCCTCGACGAGCGATGCGGCCAGCACGAGCATTTCCGAAACGCCTTCCTTCCGAAACTCCCGCATCACGTAGAGCTCTTTCGGATGGACGGCGATCGCGAGGTTCGCTGGCAACGTCCACGGCGTCGTCGTCCAGATCGCGATGCTCGCTTTCCCGGCGAGATCACCAGACACAATCGGAAACTTTACGTAAACCGCGGTGTCCTCCCGGTCCTGATATTCCACCTCGGCTTCAGCGAGCGCCGTTTGCGCGCCGCTGCTCCAATAGACTGGCTTCAAACTTTCGTAAACGAGCCCCTTCTCAACGAAGATTGCGAACGCGCGCAGGATATCCGCTTCATAACCGGGATTCAGGGTGAGGTACGGGTCCTCCCACTGTCCAAAAACGCCGAGCCGCTTGAATTGCCCACGCTGGATGTCAATGAACTTCCGGGCGAACGCCTCCGACCTCTTCCTTACTTCCAGCGGTGAAAGGCCTCGCGATTCCTTGACGACCTTGTATTCGATCGGCAACCCGTGGCAGTCCCAGCCGGGCACGTAAGGCGCGCGAAAACCCGCCATCGACTTCGATTTCACCACGAGGTCCTTGAGGATCTTGTTCAACGCCGTCCCCATGTGCACGTCGCCGTTCGCGAACGGCGGCCCGTCGTGCAAAACGAACAACTCCGCGCCTTCTCGCGCTTTCTGGATTTGTTGGTAAAGCCCGGCCTCTTCCCAGCGCTTCAGCATCTCCGGCTCGCGCGTGGTCAGGCTCGCCTTCATCGGAAAATCCGTTTTCGGCAGGTTGAGCGTGTCCTTGTAATTCTGGCTCATGCGCGGAGCGGCGAGGGTAACATCCGGTGTAGAGCTGCGCAACGAAGCGACATTTGTTTGACCATGGGACAGCGGTTGTGCCACCCCTTCTGCTAGGATAATGGCGTGAAACAAAAGGTTGCCCTCCAGATTGCATCATCCCCCCAGGAGGCGTGGGCTGGTGCGATCGCGCCCTGGTTTCGCACCGTCCTGCCTGACGCCTGGAAGGACGATTTACCGACTGTCGTTGTCGTTCCCACTCGGACTCACGCGCATTCACTGAAGACACGATTGCTAGAACAGGGTCAGTCGCATCTAGGCCTTCAATTCGTCACGCCAGCAGGATTGCGTGGGCTCCTGGGCCACGGCCGCGACCGGCCCCTGCCTTTGCGCGAACACCTGCGCCTGCTCCTTGCCATTGCAGCCGAACAGGAGGACGACGGCGAAAACCTCGCCGCGAAGGCGGTCGTCCGCGCGCCTGATCACTTGCTGCGCGCCATCGACAGGCTTGAAACGGCAGGATGGGATTTCGACAAGGTCGGCCCCCGTCCATTCCTGCCGATCGTTAAACGGTTCCGGGAACAATTGCGTGCCTGCGATTTCTCGCTGGCTGGTTCAATCGACCGCGAGCTATTGGCGCGTTCCTCAACCGAGGCTCCTCTTTTTGCGAATCTTCTCCTCAGCGCGTTTGACGGAGGGCACTGGCCGTATTGGTTTCTCCTCCGGGCGGCCATAGCAGCCGCGCAAAAAGCGACCGTCGTTCTCGAGGAACCACGCGGCGATCTTATCGAGGCCGATCTGTGCTGGATCGGTTCGTGGGAACAAATTTGCGGCGAAGGCCAGCACGTTTCGAAACCGACGAAGGCATTTGGAGATTCCCTTTTCAGCGAAGCGGAAATGCGCGGGACCGCTCTGTCGCCAAAACGTTTCGACTTTCTCGTTGGCACCAACGCAGCCGACCAAGCCGAAGCGATCGCAGCCCAGTGTGCTCGTTACCTCGCTGAGGAGAAATGCACCCGACTCGCCGTTGTCTTCCCCGGGCCCGGCGCATTACCGCGTCTGGTCGGCGCCGTCCTGGCCAAACGGGGCATTCCGCACAACGACGGGTTTGCTCACTTTCTTCCGGGAATTTTTGAAGCGCCAGAATGGCAAGCCTGGTTGGATTTGCAGTCCGGGCCGCGCCTCGAGTCGTTCCTGCGTTTTCTTAACGCGCTCCCTGACCCGACGATTCTCTCGGCCCAGATTAGTCGGTCCGCCTTCGAAAAAACCCTCAGGGAAAGCTGGTCGGAAGTCCTGCTCGATGACCTCGGGGTCTTGGCCGAATTCTGCAGCCGCGGCGACGAAAGATCGCGGGCAACTGCTGAAGCGCTCCGGAGGCTGCCTTTCCTTCCGACTCGCGCGAGCCTCCGCGATTTCCTCGCCGCAACCCAAAGCGCTCTTACGGAACTCGGGTGGAAACAGCACGCATTCCACATTGCGAATCTGACGCGAGATTGGCCGGCTCAAATTAACGGTCGGTTTTCACGCGCGCTTTACCTGCGCTGGCTTCGCGAAACAGCCGTCACCGCCGCTCCCGGACGAGCACCAGCCGGAGATAATCCGTATGCCCGCGTCCAGTTGCTCAGCGTGCCCGAGGCGCAGAATCAGGACTTTTCTCATTTGATTCTGGCTGGCTGCAACGAAGGCAACTGGCCTCCGCCGCCCAGCGCCGAATTTAGCCGCGCAGAAGAAATCCGCACCTTCAATCGAAGCGTCCAGCAATTAAACAAGCGGGCGGCGCAACAGGGAAGCCAGGGGGAAGGGCACACCGCCGTCCGCGAAAATCATTCGCTCTACCTCGGACCGGTCGAGCAACGCGCAATCGCGGTCCGCCAGTTTGATGCCCTGATTGAAACTGCGACGGAAGCCGTGGCCCTGGCCGCCGGCCTGCTTCAGGAAGACGCGCCGGAACGTTTGTGGAACCCGAGCGAATCTCTGACCCAGCGTTACCGCGCGGTCCGCGACGAACCGTTGACCCAGGCGAAGCTCAAATCCTGGCAACGCGCGACAACCAGCTGGCTTGATGGCAATCGCCGGCTTCTGGAACGATCCCCAGCTCCGCGGCTGGCGGTCCAACAAACCCTGGCTGCATTCAACGCCCGGCGCGATCCCGAAAAGGGCGCCGGCGAGTACGATTATGGTCTCCGGCCTAACGAATCCTACGGACCGGTCCCTATCCTGAGCGTCAGCGACCTGGAAGGGATGGTTACGTCGCCCGCCATCGTCTGGATGAAGCGTTATCTCGGCGTTGAAGCGGCGGACGATACCTCGAATCCGTGGGCGGCGACCGGTGGCAAATGGGTCCATCGCTGGCTGGCGGCGATTGGAGAAGCGGCCGCCGGGAAACTGCTCGCGCCGTTCCCTTCGCCTTCCGTAATTGACGAGCGCGTCGAAGTTTCCGCTGACGAACGCCGGACGGTCCTCGAGCAGTGTTGCCGCGCGACGGGCAAAACGATTCCCGATTGGTGGATCTCGGGCTGGCTGAACGCGCGTTATCTGGCACGCCATCTTGGCGCGAAGATCGCGGGTGCGAAGGATTGGAAGTGGATGACGACGGAATATGCCTTCGGCCGCGACGGCCTGGTCAAGGTAGACGACGCCGTAGAGCTGCAGCTGCGCGGCCGAATTGATCTGATCCTCGCGCAAGCCGACGCGGCAACATTCGCGGGACAAAAGCTCTGGATCGTTGACTACAAGACTGGCGGCACCAAGGAACTCAAGGACTCCGATTTGCACGATTCCCTCGTCAAAGGCACCGCCCTCCAACTGGGACTTTATGCCCTGGCTTTGCGCGGCCTCGGCGCGACTGAAGTGGGCGCGAGCATCCTCTCGTCCATGGTCAGGAAAGTCGCACCGCAGTTGTTCGCGGCCGATCTCGCACCACACACCGGGGTGTTTGCCGATCTCGCCGAGATGCAGCAAACCGGAGTCTTCGGCATGAAAGGCGAATTACGGGCGGCGTTTGGTTACAGCGCGGTCTATCCGCTCGCGACATTGCCGATCGACCAGGAAATCCTCGAGGATAAATGGCAGCACACGCACGGAAATCTCGTCCTGGAGAAAGACGAATGGGAGCAATGGTGAACCCGAGCGATACCGATGCCCGGCAGCGCTTCGCCGGCGACCTCGACTGTAATTTCTCCGTCGTGGCGTCCGCCGGGTCGGGGAAGACGACCGCAATTATCGAGCGGGTTCTCTCGATCGCCCGTTCCGCCAACGCGACTGAAATCCTGCCACGTCTCGTTGTAGTGACTTATGCCAATCGCGCGGCCGATGAGATGCAACAACGGGCACGGCAACTTTTACTCGAGAACAATCTGAACGCCGAAGTCCAGACGGCATTCAATCGCGCCTTCTTTGGAACCATTCACGCATTCTGTCTGAAGCTCCTGACCGATCACGGTCATTACCTTGGGCTGCCGACACCGCTCGAATTGCTGGCCGACGATGACGATTTATGGCACGAGTTTGTCCAGGGGCAGACGCGCATTGGCCACTCGTTAGGTGAAGAGAATCGCAAAGCGCTCCTTCGCCTTGTCCAGGCGCGCGACCTGATGGACCTCGCGCGACGTTCCCGGTCGGAAACGCTCTCGGCCTCGCCGTTCTCGCCCTGCCCCAAGCCGAATTTCGACGAAGTCCGTGAGTGGAAGGACAGCGCCAAGTCCGATGCCGTCAGCAAATCACAGGCGGAACTGCTGGACTGGGAAAAGCGTTACGACGGCGATTGGGAATTTCTGCGCTGGCCGGTTTGCTTCAGCACGCCGGGCTCGAAGTTCACCGAGGCATGGCAAAAAGCATTTTCGCCTTTGCGCAAATGGGTCTGCAACCTGGCGGCCTGCGTCGCGGCGGAAGTGCAACGGGATTACCGCGAATTCCGACTGGAGCGCGGCCTGGTCACGTACGACGATCAAATCGCTCTTGCGAAGGAATTGCTTCAGCATCCGATCGCCGGCCCCCGCGTCCGCGAAGAAAATCTTCGTGTGATTCTCGATGAAGCACAGGACACCGCCCCGGCCCAGTTCGATGTCCTCCTTGAAGCGAGCCGCCCGACGAAAGCGCAGGGCCCCTGGTTGATAACGAAGACGGATCCGCCGCGTCCCGGCCATTTCTGCATGGTAGGCGACTTCCAGCAATCGATTTACCGGAAATATTCGGAACTGAAATATTACCAGGAAGTACACAAAACGGTGATCGCGAGCGATGGCGGCGAGGAGCTGGAATTTTCGGTCACATTCCGGCTGGACGAGAAGCAGCTGGCGTTTGTGAATGCGACGTTTCGTGAAATCCTGAACGAGAAAAACGGGCAGGTCCGTTTTGTCGAGTTGCAGCCGCGTCCGGCGATTCTCCCGGGCAAAGTGATCCGGGTCCCGCTCGGGAAGGAATTGCTCAAGGAAACGGACAAGCGGGATTACCAAAAAGCACGGATCGAAGCAGAGTCTCTCGCGGGTTGGATCAAGCAAGCGGGTCTCGAGAAACTTTCGGCCGATTCATGGCGCGAAGTCGCCATTCTTTGCCCTCGTAAGGCGTGGCTGCAAACGATTGCGGCCGCATTGCGCCGAGTC
>JBJMXC010000029.1:0-17410 GCA_045809825.1 Chthoniobacterales bacterium
AGCAGCAGTCCCCCGAGCACGACGATGCCCGCGCCGCCCTTGCGGGGGATGCCCACCCGCTCCATCGCGTTGACGAACGGCGAGCCCAGGGCCGTGATCATGACGGCGACCACCAGCGGGATGGTGAGCTCGGCGAAGTGCTGGATCCCGCGGAACATCGCGTACGTCGCGAGCCCGAAAAGCATGAGGCCGAAATGAAAGGCGAAAATGAAATGCGCGATGGTCAGGAGCATTCCCGAAACACTTCGTCCGCGCAGATAAGGCAGAACGGAATCGGTCACCTCCGTAAACGCGAGCGAGGGATCGTGCATGCTGCTGCCTTGGGCGATGCCGCCGACGAAAAGCATCAAGATCATCAGACCGACGCCATAGGCCGATGACCAGAAGTGCAGTTTAATGAGTGAAGCGTAACGCCATTCGCGCCCGACCAACCGCGGCACGATGTAATACATCGAACCGAACATGATCATGGTGAAAAACGCGTAAAGGCCCAGGTGCGAATAGGCGATGCTGGCTTCGGAGAAATGGACGTAACCGGCGACAGAACGAAGCGAGAGGAACACGCCCATCAAACTAAAGACCGTGTAGGCGACCGCGCCGAAAACGGTGAAACGCAAAGTCGGGCTGTAGCGCATTAGACCGAAGTAGCCTTGCATCGTCATGTGGTGGTTGAGACCGACCGTCGCCACCGGAATGATCGTTAGGATCGTCGCGGCAATGCTGGCCGTGACCATCCAGGCCGGGAACGGGCCATCCACCAGCCGCTGCATTCCCGTCCAGCTCGCAAACAGTGCGTAGGTCCAGAAGCCGATAGCGGCGAGGTGATAACTGTAAACCGGGCGCCCGATTACTTTCGGGATCATGTAATAAGCAGTGCCGAGCCCGATCGCGCCGAACCAAAGGAAGAGCAGGTTATTCGCGAACCACCAGGTGACTGCTGATTGCATCACGCCCTGGACCGGCGCCGCGAACAACATGATTTGGGTCGCGCCGTAGACCCACGGGAACCAGAGGAACGCGCCAAGCAGATACCATTGCGTAATGTAAATGTGCTCGCCGCGGCGGAACCGAAACATCAGCATCGCCCATGAGACGACGAGCGAATACGCGATGAAGAGGATGATCGCAGCGTAGGGCGGAAATTCGAGCCACTCGTAACCGGTGCTGTCGCCGGCAAAAATTCCTCCTACTCCGACGAGGACCCCAAGATTCCAGAACGCGCCGCCGGCGATAAGGAGGAGCGGATGGCGAAGGGTGGTGCGGCAGAGGCGCGCCATCAGCCAGATTGCCGTCCCAATTCCCGCCATCGAGGCCCACCCGTAAACCATCACGTTCATGTGCGCCGGACGAACCCGACCCCAGGTGAGCCAGCTGCAGTTCGCGAGCAGATCCGGCGCGTGCAGTTTCCACGAGGTGAGTCCGGCGAGGAGCGTTCCGAGCAAAAGCCAGATAATCGCCGAGCCGTAGAAGAAGAGGACGGGTAAACGCGTTGATGCGTCAATCAGCGCACGCTCGACCTGCTCGACGTCGCGGGTCGTGACCTGGCTGTCCGGTGTCGGCACCGCGCTGCTGTCCGGCGCCTTCAACGGTACTTCAGTTGGATTGAGAGGTTGTTGCGGTGTCATGGCGTTTTGCCCCGGACAGGTAAAGGCGTTCCCGGCGGTGTCGCCCCAACCGAAGGCGAAGGGCTGACCTGGGCCTTGGCCGGCGCGGGCGGAGCAGACGCTGCGGGGCTTGAATTTGCGCCCGGCTGGGTCTTGGGGGGCGCCGGTGGCGGATTCGAAGTGGCGGCCGGTTGGTGCTCTGGTTCGTGGCCGCCAGAAGTACTTGGAGCCGGGCTTGCCCCGGGTGCGGTCGTCGCAGCAGCGGCCGGAGTCGCACTTGCATTTGCAGCTGAGGCTGGAGATGCAGCCGGCGATTCGGCTGGAATCGGTCCGGCCGCGGCCGGTTTTTTCTGGGCGAGCTGCGCGACGGTCAACTTCATCGCGTCAGTGATCGGGATGTGCACGATTCCCTTAGCCTTGTCTCCCCATGAATATGTGGTCAACGCGGCCAGGTTCTCTTTCTGGGCATCTTCCAATTTCTTGAACCGGTTCTGGGCTCGCTTCTTTTCATAGTCGTTCCCGCGCGGCGCCGCTCGAACAATGACAAGCGCGATCAAACCAAAGAGCGCAAAGAGGAGCACGACGCCGATCCACGTCGAGAACATCCCGCGCGGTTGATAACTGTGAAGTGGTTCGGTCGGCGTCACGGTTTAATTAACAAAGCGAAGCGATTCGAGCAGGCGCGGATCGCGATTTGGGAAACTCGAACTGCGTCGGAGAATCCAGAGGAAGACGAAGCCGAGGGTCGACCCGATGCCAATCAGCGGCATGAAATCCCAGATGCTGATCATGATCCCGGGCCCATGGAGCGCCGGCAGGATGACGATATAGAGGTCCACCATCTGCATGAAAACGAGCCAGCCGGCGATGATACAAAGCCGGGCCGGTTTTTTCTTCAGGCCCTGCATGAGAAGAATCGCGAACGGAACGAAGAAGCGGCCGATAACGAGAAACAGGCTAAGCGCATTCCACGACTCTGTGTTACGCCGGATAAAATACTCGGTCTCTTCCGGCATGTTCGCATACCAGATGAGCATGTATTGGCTGAAGCCGATGTAGGCCCAAAAAACACAGAAGGCGAACATCCATTTCCCCATGGTGTGGTAATGCTCCTCGTTGACGAGGTCAGTGAGATAACCGGCTTTGCGCAACGCTGTGACGACGAGGACGAGCAGTGACATCGAGCTGCCGGCCGCGCCCGCGAAAATGTAAACGCCCCACATGGTTGAGAACCAATGGTAATCGAGCCCGAGGAGCCAGTCGTAGGCGCCAAATGTGATCGAAAGTGCGAAGAGCGGGAGCGCGACGAAGGCGAGCCGCCGCATTTTCAGGGTGTACCCCGGATTGCCGTCGCGGTCTTGCGCGATTGAGAAACGCCGGAACAGGAGTGTCGCGCCGATGAAGACGACGAAATAAATAACGGCGCGGATGACGAAGAAGTTCCAATTCAGGTAGCCGCGCTTGCTATCCAAAATCGGGTCCTTGCCGACCGGGACGTTCATCCATTCATAAAGATGATGGCGGAAAATGATGATCGGGATGAAGAAGAGCGCCATCACCGCAAGGAGGAGCGCGAGATTCTCCAATTGTCGTCTCACCACAACCGACCATTCGGCGTCGACCACGTGATGGACGATGATCCAGAAGAAGCAGCCGGCCAGGATCGTGAAGTAAAACGCGAACGCGAATAACCAGGAGAAGCTGAATTGGTGCGGCGACACGATCGCGCCGACCACACTCAGGCCGAGCCCGATTACAGCGAGAATCGCGAGTAGGAACGACAACGGCGCGAAGCGGGATGCCTCGACGTATTCGCCTTCCGGGGCTGGGACGATGTCAGATCGTTCGCTCATTTCTTTGCGGGTTCCGGTTTAGCGGCTTCGGGCGCGGGCGCCGCCGGTGGTTTATCCAATTCCGTGCGATGCTCGGCCGGCACATCGGCTTCGGTGGCATTTTGGCTCCGTTGCAACGCTCGCAGGTAGGCGATAATCGCCCAACGATCGGTAACCGTGACGTTCGGACCGTAGGCCATCATCGTGTTCTTGCCGTGGGTGATCGTGTTGAAAATTTCGCCGTCCGACATTTTCCTGATCCGTTCGTCCTGCAGGCTGACAACGGTGGCGAGGCCGTACTGTTTGGTCATGCCGTTTCCAGCGGCGGTCGGGCCGTGGCAGATTGCGCAATTGATGTTGAAGCGTTGTTTCCCGCGCTCCATTAGGTCGCCCGTCACTGCAATTGGAAATCCGTCGCCCCAGTTCGTTTCCATTTTTCCCGTGCTGAAATAATCGTTGCCGCTGCTGAAACCGAGATGCGGTTGCTCATTCATATCACCCGGGACCGGAGCGGCGCCGGGCGATGCTTCCGCGTGTGGTTTCGGCATTTCGTAGCCGATCGGAACGGTGCCGGTGACGGGGACTCGCGAACCCCGGCCATCCGCGAAAAACGCGAGCGGCGCCTGCGCGCGAACTTTCATTTGCCGAACCATGTCGGGAAATACTTCTATCGGCGAACCGGTGCTGGTCTGTCCGCGAAACCCAAAGACCGCGACAATCGCGATGCCGATGAGCAGGAAAATGAGAAAGAAGCCGCGGAGCATGACCTTATTCTTCGTGGATGATGGTGACGTGTTCACCGCCGCTTTGCTCCAAAAGCTCGCGGGCTTCGAGTTCCGTGAAGCGCGGGTCCCGTGCTTCGATGATCAGGAAAAATCCGTCATTGGTGGCGCGACTGAACCGCCGCCAGTTAAAGACCGGGTGATACCAGCGCGGGAGCCCATTCATGATGAGCATCGAGAAAAAGGCGGTAAACGCTGAAAAGAGCACCGTCAGCTCGAACATGATCGGGAAGAAGGCCGGAACTGTGCGCCAATCGACCGGTTTGCCGTGAACCACGAGTGGGTAAATGAACCACGACGGACCGAATTCCAGCGTGACGGCCGTAAGCAATCCGGTGATGCCTCCAATCAGAACGAATGTGCTCAGCCACGATTTCCCCAGCCCCATCGCGCCGTCCATTCCATGAATCGGAAAAGGCGAGTGGACATCCCAGCGCTTGAACCCGGCGTCACGGACCCGCTTGGCAGCCTCGTACAACGATGCCGCGCTCGGGAATTCCGCGCCCATTCCGTAAACCTTATTTCCAGACGGCGTTCTCATTCGGTGCGCTGCTTTCCGCCGGCGGCGACGACATGGTGTTCCTCCGGCGAAGCGTGATGTGGGTTCGCCTCAGGCAAAACAATTTTTACTTCCGACATCGCGATCATCGGCAGGTAGCGGATGAAGAGAAGGAAGAGCGACAGGAAAATGCCGAAGGTGCCGACGAACGTCCAGATATCGACCCAGGTCGGGTAAAACATTCCCCAGGAGGACGGGAGGAAATCGCGGTGGAGGCCACCGACGATGATGATGAAACGCTCGAACCACATGCCGGCGTTGACGCACATGCAGACGAAATAGACGACGTAGATATTGTGCCGGAAACGTTTGAACCAAAAGAGCTGCGGTGAAAGCGCGTTGCAGAAGAGCATGCCGACCCACCAGTACCACCAGTAGGGCCCGAAGATGCGGTTAAAGAACGCGTACTTCTCATACTGATTGCCGCTGTACCACGCGACAAAGAATTCCATCGCGTAGGCGTAGCTCACGATCGAGCCGGTAAGCAGGATCACCTTCGCCATCTTGTCGATGTGCTGAATGGTGATGATGTCCTGGAGCTTGTAAATCGCGCGCGCCGGGATCAGGAGGGTGAGCACCATGGCGAACCCGCCAAAGATCGCGCCCGCGACGAAGTACGGCGGGAAGATCGTGGTATGCCAGGTCGGGATGATTGAGGTCGCGAAGTCGAATGACACGACGCTGTGCACCGAGAGCACGAGCGGCGTGGAAAGACCGGCGAGGAGCAAATACGCCATCTCATAATGGCGCCAGTTCCGGTTCGAGCCCCGCCAGCCAACGGCGAAAATTCCGTAGCACAGCTTCTTGATCTTGGTCGTGGCGCGGTCGCGCAACGTCGCCAGATCCGGGATCAGGCCGGTGTACCAAAACAGGACCGACACCGAGAAGTAGGTCGAGACCGCGAACACGTCCCAAAGCAGCGGGCTCCGGAAATTCGGCCAAATCCCGTAATTGTTCGGCAACGGCGCGAGGAACCACGCCATCCAAACCCGGCCGACATGGACGCCCGGGAAAATCGCCGCGCAAATAACGGCGAACAACGTCATCGCTTCGGCGGCGCGGTTGATCGACGTCCGCCATTTCTGGCGAAGCAAAAACAGGATCGCCGAAATAAGAGTGCCGGCGTGTCCGATACCGATCCAAAAAACGAAATTCGTAATGTCCCAGGCCCAGCCGACCGGATGATTCAATCCCCAAGTGCCGACACCGGTCGAAATCTGGTAACCGAGACAGAAGAGCCCGACCATCGCGACCATCGAAGTGATCGCGAAGCTGACCCACCACCAGCGGGGCGCATTCCCTTCGACCGCCCCTGAAATCCGCTCCGTAATCCAGGAGAAGTTCCGCCGGTTCAGAACCAACGGGACCCGCGCCAACGGCTTCTGCACCGAAGCGGAGGCCTCGCCCTCAATTACGTCAGGTGCTGTGATTGCGCCGTCCATGTTAGGGATTTTCGAATGAGGAAGAGCCGTAGTCGGCGGCACAGCCGCCAATCGAAATTCGAAATTCGAAATTCGAAATTATCATCACGGTTTCTCCTTCGGGTTCAGGGCGCCCTTGTCGTGTTCTTCGAAATCGTGTTTCGCCTTGTCGGGACCTTCCGGGCCTTCGCCGCCGAGGCTGGCCACTGCGATCCGACCGGCGTCGGGCATTTTCGGGTTCGGGTTGCGAATTCGCGCGAGGTAACTGGTTCGCGTCTTCACATTCAGATATTCGAGCAGGCGATAATTGCGGTCCTGCATTTTTATTTTCGAGACCTTGCTCTCCGGATCCTTGATGTCACCGAAAACGATCGCCTCGGTCGGGCAGGCCTGCGCGCACGCGCTCGTGAACGAGTCGCGCGGGATCCGGGTTTTGTCGGAGGCGCCGGCTTTCACGTGGGCGGCGATCTTCGCTTCCTCAATTCGCTGCACGCAATAGGTGCATTTCTCCATTACGCCGCGCATTCGCACCGTGACGTTCGGGTTCTTCTGCAGCTTCACGGTGTCCGGCGCGCCCTTCTCCGTGAATGGCGCGATGTACTCCTGGTAAACCGAAAGCGGGCCGATCTTCTTTTTGCCGATTGGGCGCTGGTTGTAATCGAAGAAATTGAACCGGCGCACTTTGAACGGGCAGTTGTTCGCGCAATACCGGGTCCCGATACAGCGGTTGTAGGCCATGACGTTGAGGCCGTCCTCGCTGTGGACCGTCGCGTTGACCGGGCAAACCGTTTCGCACGGCGCGTTTTCGCAGTGCTGGCACATCATCGGTTCGTGCACGATCTCCGGGTTCTCCGGGTATTCGCCGCGATCTTCATTGAACGGCTTCTCGCTCGCGTAATAACGATCCAGCCGCAGCCAGTGCATCGCGCGCCCGTGGCTCACCTGGAGTTTGCCGACGATCGGAATGTTGTTCTCGGCCTGGCAGGCAACGATGCAAGCGCTGCAACCGGTGCAGACATTCAGGTCCACCGACATCCCCCATTGCTGCTCCGAGTTAAGCGGCGGATGGCTGTAGATCGATGGCAGTTTGGCTGGCAACTCTTCGTCGCCCGCGATCTTCTTCACGAACTCGGGAACTTCGCGGTACTACTCAATCGTCGCCTCCCGGACCAAGCCCCGCCCTTCGATGCTCCAATGGTCCTGGGTAATCGCGAGCGGGTATTTGCCCAGGGTGTGGGCGTGCACTTTTTTCGGCGACGCATTCGGCGTGGCCGTGGGACTCGCTGGCTGCGACTCGGTCGGCGCTGTCGTGACCGTGATCGATTCGATCGTCTTGCTGTCGACTGCGATGTAGTGCGGGTTCGAGCTCGTCCGGAGGAGAAATCCGTTGAACCCGGCTTCCTCACCAATCGGTCCCGTTTTCTTGCGGCCGTAGCCAAGGGAAATTGAAATCGAATTGTCGGCGTGTCCGGGCGAAATCAGCGCTGCGATGACCAATTCGCGCCGGATATTCTTCTGCTGCGCGTCCTTGGTCGTTTCAGTGATGGCAACGTTGATCAGGTCGCCGTTTTCGACGCCCAAATGTTTCGCCATTGCCGGGCTGATCAGGGCGGCGTTATCCCAGGTCAGCTTCGTGATTGGATCGGGTAATTCCTGGAGCCACCCATTATTAATGTAGCGGCCGTCATCGACGTTGTAACTGCGGGTCAGCACGATTTCCGGTGCGTCGAGCGTCGGATTCGGGGGCGTGGACCAGAGGGTGTGAGCAACGCCACCCGCGTTGTTCGCGTTGAACGTCGGCGGTTTTTCCTTGAGCGCGATATGGGTCGCGAATCCATCGCGTAGCATTTGCGACCAGGCGGTTTGGAAATCGCCCGGAGGCGCGCTTGCCCGGAAAGTTTCCTGGACCAACTCGGGGCCTTCGACTTTCGGCCGGCCGAGAACTGCATTGATCAGGTCGAGCTCGGACATCCCGCCGAAGAGAGGAAGAATCATCGGCTGGATCGCGACGTAGGCGCCGTCGGCCGTGAGGGCGTCACCCCAGCTTTCGAGATAATGCGCGGCGGGCACGTGCCACTTGCTCAGCTCGGAGGTCGCGTCCTCGTGATAACCGAGCCGGACAACGTCAGGAACTTTGCTCTGAAGATCGGGCCAATCGACCGGCGCTTTCGTGTCCTTGTCGATCGTGATTCCTTTCGGCGCGTTGTAGACCGGGTCGCCGCCAAGAATGAAAAGTTGCTTGATCCGGCCGGCGTTTATTTCGCCGGCCAGTTGAAGAATGCTGTTGGTTTTCGGCGCCTTGATGAACTCGCGGACGACCACTGTCGCGCCGACATTTTTCAGCGCGGCGTTAATGGCGTAGACCATCAATTGGACGACGACCGGCTGATGCGCGCCGGCGACGACCAGGCTCGCGCCAGGCTTCGCCATCAAATCGTTCGCGCATTCGGTCAACCACGCATCATCGAAAGCCATCGCATTAACCGGTTCGGTCAACGTCGCGATCGTCGAAGCAAGTCCCTGGTCTTTCGTCGTCACCGCGATCTTTGCGGCCAGGGCGCGGGTAAACGCCGGAATTTGGCTGGCCGGGCACCGCATGCGGTGGTCCGCCATCGCGCCAGTCAACGTGAAGCGATTCTCCACTACGTAGAGGCGATTCATGGCGTCTTTCGCCTCGCCAACACGCCGGCGCGAAGTGAAGGCGCGAATTCCGGCCAGGTCCCCTTCGCCGCAATCGAGGAAATCGCTGTCGAGCGCGAGCACGACGTCCGCACGCTCAAAACGCGGAACGAGCCGGGCGTTATCGCCGAAACTGAGTTGGGTTGCGAAACTTTGCGCTTCGGTCAGGAGCGGATCGTAAACGCACCACCGCATCTTTGGGTACGTCTTGACCAGCTCAGCCCGGAGACGCTCGCGGGTCGGCGAATGAACTTCTTCGACAAGGAAGGCTAATCCGGCGCCGCCGTCCGCGCCGATCTTCGTCCGCAGGTCTTCCAGGTATTTCTCGAATGCTGGAAAATCGCGCGTTTGGAAATCGTCGACCTTCTTGCCTTTTTCGTCGCGCTGGCCTTTCTCAACAAAACGTTTGGAACGGGCAGGATCGTAAAGATCGAGAAGAGACGCCTGCGCGAACGCGTCGGTGGCACCGCCGCTCGCCGGATGAAGCGGATTGCCTTCGATCTTGATCGGACGGCCGTCAACCGTTGCCGCAATCAACGGGATTGCACCGGTCCGGCGCGGCATCGCGGTTGCGTAATACAAGGCTTTGCCGGGGATCGTCCACTCCACGCTTTTCGTGAATGGAACGAGATGCATTTCCGGCCGGCGACAGCTCGTTAGGCTAAACCCGGCCAGCGCCATCGAGGCCCCCATTAATTTCAGGAAACCACGCCGCGACCATTCATCGCCGTTGAGCTGGTCGGCCCCGGCCGGGAACTCGCGCTCGAGCCAGCCGTGAAATTCCGGGGTCTCGCTGAATTCATCGAGACTGCGCCAGTACCGTTTCCCAGTCAGCTTTTCCGGCGGATGTTCAAACACGCGTTTCATCGGTGGCACCCCTGGCAGTTCAGCGGCGGCTGGATGTTCCAACGCTCTTTCAATGTCCGCCCGATCTCGACTTGAGTGAGCTTGTCCTTCTTTGACCAATCGTCCGTCACATCTTTTGGCTGGCCGTACTTGGCCACGAAATCCGCGGGCTTTTCCCAGTTCGGTTTCCAATCGAGATTGGTGATCTGCGTTTCCGGCCGAAGGAAATTTTCCGGATGGCGATGGCACTCGAGGCACCACGCCATGCTGTGGGGCTTCTCATGCCGGACTACACCCATGTGATTGACCTGGCCGTGGCAGCTCGCGCAGCTGATCCCGCGGTTCACGTGCGCGGCGTGATTGTAAAAAACGTAATCAGGGGTCCGATGGATCTGCACCCATTCGACGGGCTGCCCGGTTTTCCAGCTCGCGCGGACCGGCTCGAGTTTCGGGTTGTCCTTTTGGACCTGCTGGTGGCAGGCCATGCAGGTCTGGGTGTTCGGCAAATTAGAGTGCGCCGCGACGTCTACGAAGCTGTGGCAATAACGGCAATCCATCCCGAGCTGCGACACGTGAATATCATGAGGGAATGGCACCGGCTGGACCGGAGTGTAACCGACTCGCGTGTATTTCGGCGTTATATAATACCAGGTCGCGCCGGTCAGGCCGCAAACGATGACGATGCCGCAGATCGCAATCTTGAGCGGCAGCCAGTTCGTCCAACGTGGAAAAAAGTTCGCCATAAAACGCTTAGCGAACTGCGCTTCGGCCAAGGGACAGTCGCCACCTTAGAAACGGACGAAGGTAATGGTTAGGATGTGCGGCGCTCAGAGGTCGATTAAGTTTGGGTTTTAAGGCGGCGGCCCGGAGAAGCGCCAACTCTATAAATCGAGATCGGGTTAGCAAAAGAAAATTGTTTTTCCATTCGTGGTGGCGGCGAGGAAAACAATTCTTCCATACGGAAAAGATCCGAATAAGCAAAACAGAAGAATGAAACTATTCACACGATTCGCGTTGAAGCGTTGCGCGCTCGACGCCCCGACGGTAAACCGGAATGATCGCCACCCGATGAGAATCCTGTGCACTCTGCTTTTTTTGGGGATCTGTTCCGGCCTGCGCGGCGCCGAACCGGCCGCGACGGTATTTATCAACGGCAACATCTACACGATGAATGAGCGCCAGCCGCACTCCGAGGCGATTGCGATAAAGGGCGACCGGATTGTTTTTGTTGGCTCGAATGCGGACACAAAAAAATACCAGACCCCCGGGGTAGGCACCGTCGATCTGCGCGGAAAAACGGTCGTGCCCGGCCTAACGGATTCGCATTGCCACATCTTCGGGATTGGTGAGCGCGAGCTGACCCTGAACCTGGAAGGCACAAATACGCTTGGCGATTTCCTTTCCAAAGTGAAAGAGCGCGTGGGTAGAACCGAGCCCGGCAAATGGATCACCGGCCGCGGCTGGATCGAGACGTTTTGGACACCGCCGCAGTTTCCCACTCGCGCCGACCTCGACAAAATCGCGCCGGATAACCCGGTTTTCCTAGTCCGCGCCGATGGTCATGCGGCGGTGGCGAACAGCGCTGCCCTGACCATCGCGAAGATCGACAAGGAAACGAAGAATCCCTTCGGTGGGGAAATCCTGCGAGACAAACAGACCGGCGAACCAACCGGGATGGTGCTCGATCACGCGCAGGAGCTCGTCCGAAAAAACATTCCCCAGCCGACCGAAGCTGAGCGCAGGGAAGCGTTTGTCGTCGGGGTAAAGCGCGAGCTGTCGTTAGGCTGGTGCGAGATTCAAAATGCCGGGAGCAACCTTGATGATCTTCCTCCGATGCGGCAGGCGCTAGAGGCGGGACAGTGCAAGATCCGCGTTTACAATGCGGTCTATTCACCGGGTCCAGCAGGCGCGGCTCTTTTGAAAGACGGGCCGGTCCTGAATCAGTTCGGCGGGCGCTTCACCGAGCGTACCATCAAAGTCGTGTTCGACGGCGCGCTCGGCTCGCGCGGCGCGGCGCTCCTCGAGCCATATTCCGACGCCCCGGAAACTTCCGGCTACCTCACCCAAAAAGAATCCGATCTTCAACCGATCTTTGAGGAAGCGTTGCGGAAAGGCGTGCAGATCGAAACCCACGCCATCGGCGATCGCGCGAACCGCGTCATTCTCGATCTCTACGAACAGGCCATGAAGGCGGTTCCGCGGGACCAGCGCAAAATTCCTGAACCGCGCTGGCGGGTCGAGCACGCGCAGATTCTCACCGCGCAAGATCTGCCGCGCTTCGCGCAACTCGGCGTCATCGCCTCGATGCAACCGTCGCACGCCATCAGCGATCTCTTCTTCGCGCCGAGCCGCCTCGGCAAAGAACGCCTCGCTGGCGCCTACGCCTGGCAAAGCCTGCTCAAATCCGGCGCGACAATTTGCGGCGGGTCCGACGCGCCGGTCGAACGCGGCGAACCGATGATCGAGTTCTACGCCGCCGTCGCCCGAAAAAGCATCAAAGGCGAATCCGCTGACGGATGGCATCCCGAGGAAGCGGTTTCCCGTGAAGAAGCCTTAAAAATGTTTACCTGGAGCGCCGCCTATGCCGCCTTTGAAGAAAAAGACAAAGGCTCCATCGAACCCGGCAAGCTCGCCGACCTCACCATCCTCTCCGCCGACATCATGAAAATCCCCGTGGCCGAGATTCTAAAGACGACCTGCGCCATGACCGTGATCGGCGGGGAAGTCGTTTACCGGACGGCGCAATAACAGGGCCGGTCCCTAACCGGTCTTTGCCCGTCGACTTGTGCCCGAGAAAATGACCGGAAAGGTAAATCGGCAGGACACCGGTTTACCATTCCGAAAGCCCGGAATGAACACTGCCTTGCTAAGACCATCGATTGCTTCCGCGCCGAAGCCCTTACCGGCAGGGTATTCATACGCAAGGACGGGGTTGTGGGGCTTTCCAAAAGCGTCGACATCGAGCGTCACAGCCGCGACTCCCGGGCCGGTCATGATGTGGCCGGGGTACCAAATCCCCTCAAATTGCGGATTACCCGCAGCAAAAGCTAATTGGGGCGCGATAAAATCTTTGCCCTGTTTCAGATCGCTCTCCTCCTGATTCAGAAAAATCCGGAGGTGGGGTTTACCGCCAACAACCGAAAAGCTGACCGTGCCGGTGAGGATGACGCCCACAGGAAGATGCTTGTAAATCGCTGGTATGAATTGGGCCTGGGAGGTTCGGTCCATCAGCTCTTTGGAGAGGAGTTCGGAATTCGGTGTTCCCCGATACGTCTGCCAAACATACCCGTAGCCGGAGTTAGAAATTCCGGCGGTGAACATGACGATGCCATCTTTCTGACCGCGTTTCATCAACGACTCGGTATTGATCGTGTTGATGAGGGAGCGGGGAAAGTTGCCGAGCAAGGCCGGCCGGAATTCCGGCGTTTCGGCAATTAGGGAGGACGACGAAATGACCAGGAAGGTAACCGCGGCAAGGTAATGGGAGCGAGCGTTCATGGTCGGGGTCAGCGAAGTTCCAGCCCTCACGGCTTGGTCAGCCGGCCGGAAGTGCGTCGAAACGTCGGTGACGAAATCGGCGGCGTTTGTATCGAGATTACGGAGGTCGAGCAATTTAATTCTTTCGCGTAATCCATAAACCAGCACCGGGCATGCACTTAATGGCGATCGCGCCTGCGCTTAGAGGGACGGCCAATCGCCGTCCGCCGGCGGGTGCGAGAACAGGACGGGTATCGGCCGTCCCCAAAGGTCACTTCAGGTTGTAAATCTCGAGCAGCCCGATGCCGGTCCCGCCATTCTTGCCCGACAGGATCACGGTGAACTGTCCCGGCGGCAGCGAAGCAAATATTCCTGACTCTTGCGGGTTCTGCGGTGCGAGACCGTTCGCGAGAAGTTCCGCTGCGGTAACTGGATCGTCAGTCCAGTTGTCGTTCGACAGCATGATCGAACCGTTTTCATCATGTAATTCCAAAACCGGGTCGGTCAGGACCGGGTTAAGGCCAAATTGGGTTAGTGAAGGTCCGACGCCACGGATAGCGATGTGAGTCGGGCTCGGGTTTCCTCCGAGCATGAAACCGCCGATCAAGACATCGTTACCAATCTGGACAAAGCCGCGGGTGCTGATATTCGCCAGGGCAGAGTTGACCGACGCGTTGGTATCGTAAACCTCGATAAGGCCGACTCCCGTCGTGTGCGCTTTGCCTGTCAGCACGACGGTATAGGCGGCCGGTGGAAGCGTCGCCATAATTACCGCCTCGCGATCGTCACCGGGCTGGAACATTGTTCCTGCAATCTGGGATCGTTGCGGACTATCCTTCCAGTTGTCGTTACTCGTAATCAAAGATCCGTCTGGCCCGTGAAGCTCGAGCACGGGATCCTCCAAAAGACCGGTCGCGGGCATCCCGCCGTTAGTGAGTGACGGACCCATGCCGCGTAAGACCACGGGCTTCGATGCGTTTCCAGTTATGATGAAGCCACCGATCATTACCTTATCTCCAATCTCGACGCGAAGCCGGGTCGAGAGGTTTATAGGCTGAGCGGGAGAAGCAGTCGCGGTGGCAGTTGGTGTAGCTGTGGCCACAGGAGTAGCGGTAGCGGCTGGCGTAGCTGTAGCAGTTGCGGTCGGGGTCGGCGACGACATCGGGGTTGCCGTCGCGGTAGCTGTAGCTGTCGCTGTCGCCGTGGCAGTCGGCGTTGGCGATGACACCGGTGTTGCTGTTGCTGTTGCTGTTGCCGTAGCTGTCGCAGTAGCGGTAGCAGTCGCGGTGGCTGTCGGCGTAGAGGTCGCAGTCGCTGTTGCGGTGGGCGAAGTCACCGGGGTTGCTGTGGCTGTGGCCGTAGCTGTCGCAGTCGCGGTGGCTGTCGGCGTAGAGGTCGCCGTAGCAGTAGGCGTCGCTGTCGCTGTTGCTGTGGGCGTTGGCGATGACACCGGTGTCGCTGTTGCTGTTGCTGTTGCTGTCGCGGTAGCTGTCGGCGTAGAGGTCGCTGTAGCAGTAGGCGTCGCTGTCGCTGTTGCTGTCGGCGTGGGCGATGACACCGGTGTCACAGTGGCTGTAGCCGTAGGTGTCGCGGTAGCAGTCGCTGTGGCAGTAGGTGTTGGAGTTGAAGTGGGGGTCGAGGTTGCAGTCGGCGTGGCGGTCGCTGTCGCCGTGGCAGTAGGTGTCGCAGTAGCAGTGGCTGTGGCCGTAGCTGTCGGGGTCGGCGACGGCTCCACAGCTATGGTTAGGACGACGTCGGTTCGGGTCGGGTCGCCCGTATTGGGAAGCAGACTGAACATATAAGTGAAGCCGGGCTGCGGGTTGGCGACCGACAGATTCGTAATGGATCCTCCCGGAGTCCCCTTAAAGCCGATCAGGCGGTACACTCCCGTAGCACTGAACGGGTTGGTTGTGCCTTCACTATAAAGATAAAACTTCCCGCCGTTAATCGTTAGGCCATTGGCGTTGGTAACATTGGCATAGTCATTGGCGGTCGCGTTAAACTCATAGGTTAAGATTGAGTCGGACGAGAGCGTTAACGAACCCATCGTGATTGTACCGACGCTGTCTCCGGGCGCGAGATTGCCGCCGGTCTTTATAGTAACCGCCCCGGAAGCGCTGCCTGAGCCGGCGAGGGTGCCGCTGATTGTCGGGGGAGCGGCGGGTCCGACGATCACGGTGCCGGTGCCCGTGGCTGAAGAGGCAGGTGGGTTATTTAAAGAAAGCGTTCCGCCCGTAACCGCAGTGCCGCCGCTGTAGGTGTTACTGTTACCGGTGAGGCTGGTTGTGCCAGCAGTGATCGCTAAGGCGACCTTGCCGCCTGGGATGTTGCCACTGTCCAGGATAGCTCCACTGTACGTGCCGTTGCCGTTTACAGTTAAGGTGGCGGTGCCGGTGCCGCGATTGTTCAGGATCGTGCCGCCGCTCCCCGAGAGTCCGTGAACGTTTACATTGTGGGAATCGAGATTGAGCTTACCGCCGTTCACTGTCATTGGTCCCGTGCCGAACACATTTCCGTCGCCACCAGCCTGGAGCGTTCCATCAAGGACCGTTGTGCCTCCGGAATAAGTATTTTGATCTGGGAAACCTCCCTGGCGTAGGGTGTTGTTGCTGACCGTGAAGGTGCCGGTGCCGGTTTTCGTAATCGATCCGCCCGGGCCGTCGATCAGGCCAGAGAAGTTGTTATCAAAGTTCAATGAGCCGACCGTAAGAGTGTTCCCTCCCAAGAGGATGAACCCGCCGCCGTCGATGCCGCCCACGGTCGTTCCGCCGTTGGTCAAGCTCGTGATGTCCAGCGTGGCGCGCTTCCAAACTGGCTGGCCGTTAAACGTATCTGTCTGGCCCTGAATAGACCACTGAGACGTGTCCCCGCTCGAGTGGCCGGTGAACTTCCCGACGGCGCCATTGGTCCCACCGCATCCGGTCGGGTCGCAGGGCAGTCCGAACTCAAGGTTGAAAAATGCGGCCCCGGCCATCGAGTTATTGTTGAAGGTGATCGTAGCACCGGGCCGTCCGAGGCCGGTTGGTGTGCTGTTGCCGCCTACAAGGGCGTAAAACGGGGTGGCAGTCGAGCCGGCCGCCATCGCCGAGGCGCTGTTGTTAAAAACCATATGCCCTGAAGCATTGGTTCCGGGATATGCCGCACTTGGCGCCGCGACAACGATTTGGACCGTCCCGGTGCCGTTCCCATGCACCCCGCCGCCGCTGAGAGTGAGCGTGTGGCCGTTACCTACCACGGTAGTTGGTCCTCCAGCGGCGTTGGTGACCGTGGCATCACTCAACGAGACAGTGATATCATCGGTGGTGCTGAACGCACCGATTGTCACTGTGTCGCCCGTGCTGGGAACGCCGGTCGGCGACCAGTTGGTGTTCAAGCTCCAGACGCCGTTATTAGGACCGACGTAAGTGTAATTTGTCGGCGCAACTGTGGCAGTAGCAGTCGCCGTTGCGGTGGCGGTTGCTGTCGGCGTTGCCGTCGCCGTAGCTGTCGCGGTCGGCGCAACTGTGGCAGTAGCAGTTGCGGTTGCGGTAGCTGTCGGAGTCGGTGACGCGAGCGCGGCAACAGTCAAAACAACGTCGGTCCGCGTAGGATCCCCGGTATTGGGAAGGAAGCTGAAGGTATACGTGAAGCCGGGTTGCGGGTTGCCAACCGATAGATTCGTAATTGATCCTCCCGGGGTCCCCTTAAAGCCGATCAGGTGATACGCTCCTGGAGTGCTCAACGGGTTGGTTGTGCCCTCACTGTAAAGATAAAACTTCCCGCCGTTAATCGTCAGGCCATTGGCGTTGGTAACATTGGCATAGTCATTCGCGGTCGCGTTGAACTCATAGGTTAAGATTGAGTCGGACGAGAGAGTTAACGAGGCCAGGGTAATCGTGCCGACACTGTTTCCGGGCGCGAGATTGCCGCCGCTGTTAATTGCCACCGCCCCCGCCACTGTGCCGTTGCCTCCCAAGCTCTGGAGGTTGCCTATGGCCAGCGCGCTGGAAGGCAGGTTACTCGGATCGAGGGTTGCCCCGGTGGCAACGCTCGTGACGATGCTCGAGAAGGTTGCGCCGCTGTCAAAGTTGAGAGTGCCCGCGCTCACGTTCACCGTGCCAGTAAAGCTGTTGTTGCCCGTCAGGGTCAGCGTGCCCGCGCCGGCCTTGGTCAGATTGCTGCCGGCAAGCGGAACTGCGGTGAAAGTGTTGGTGATATCGGCAATGTCCAG
>JBJMXC010000030.1:0-3615 GCA_045809825.1 Chthoniobacterales bacterium
CGAGAACGTGTGGGAAAAAGTGAAAGGTGCATTGTGAAGACCGGAATCAAAATTGCCGTTTGGTTGCCCCGTGGAAGTGACGCTATGAGGGGACGAATCCCACATCCACTGGACGGTATCATTGACATTGATCACAGCGGGGTCGGGCGAGTACGACATACTGCCGCTGGGACCCACATGCACGGTCACGGTATTGGCGAACGCATGAGTGACGATAAAGGCGGCGCCTAACAACAAGTTCCGGAGAGAAGGAGTAAGACCGAGGATCGATCGTTTCATAGCGGTGGTTGGTTTTGGATTTCGTGAGGCTTGCAATGGCAGGGCGTCGGACCAAGTTTCTTGAAACTGGCCGGGGAGCAGCGAGCCTGAAAAAGTAACGTCGCCGTTACTTACCGTCTCAGTGTATTTAAAAGCGGCCGATACCGGCACTGGTCACCCGGGACAATCTTTGTTTAGTTAAGCCCCTATGTCATCCGAGGCTCAGCAAACTCTCGCCCGCAGCGCCAGCGTCAGTGGGACATCGTTGCATACCGGGGCGAAAGTGACCCTGAAGTTGCAGCCCGCCCCGGTTGATTCCGGAATCAAATTTAAACGGCGCGACCTTCAGGATGAACCGACGATCGACGCGACGATCGGCAACCTGAAAACTGTCGAGCGGGCTACGACCATCGGTGAAGGATCAATCCGGGTTCATACCGTGGAACACATCCTCTCGTCGCTCTCCGCCATGGGCGTCGACAACGCGGTCGTGGAGATGGACGCCAACGAGCCGCCGATCGGCGACGGCAGCGCCCAGCCTTATGTTGAGCTGATCAAGAAGGCCGGCATCGCGCCGCAGGAAGCGTCTCGGCGAATTTTCGATGTTCGCGAGCCCGTCCATGTCGAAACCAAAAGCGGTTCGATGCTCATCATTCTTCCCGATCCAAAGTTTCGGATCTCCTGCACGCAGGCCGGGCCTAACAACCAGTTCACCCAATTCTTCTCCACGGAAATTACGCCCGCCATCTACGAGAAGGAGATCGCGCCCGCCCGTACCTTTGTTTTCTACGAGGACGTCCAACCGCTGATGGACAAGAACCTGATCAAGGGCGGAAGCCTCGAAAACGCGATCGTTATTCGTGGCGATGCCGTGCTGAGCAAGGAACCGTTGCGCTTCCCGGAGGAGTTCGTCCGCCACAAAATACTCGATATTATCGGCGACCTTGCGCTCTTGGGTCAGCGAATCCGCGGGCATATCATCGCGGTCAAGCCCGGGCATGGCGCGAACGCCGAGCTGGTCCGCGCCCTCGTTCGCGAACAGGCGCGTTCGGCGCCGACACTCGAGGCCCACGCTTTTCCGCCCGGCGAGGGCGGCCTCGATATCACGCAGGTCATGGAACTCCTTCCGCATCGCTATCCATTCCTGATGGTCGATCGGATCGTCCGGTTCGAGGGCGAAACGCGCTGCATCGGCGTCAAATCGGTGTCGGTGAACGAGCCATTTTTCGCGGGCCATTTTCCCGGCCACCCGGTTATGCCCGGCGTCCTCCAACTCGAAGCAATGGCGCAAACCGCGAGCATCCTGATGATGAAAATCACCAAGAGCAGCGGCGGGCGCCTCGGCTATTTTGTCAGCGCCGACGCGGTAAAATTCCGAAAGCCGGTCTATCCGGGCGACACGATTTTTATTTCTGCTGAGCTCACGAAATCGCGTGGAAAAAATCTCGCCCGGCTCAAATGCACCTGCTCGGTCAACGAAGCCGTCGTGTCCGAATGCGAGCTCATGATCACGTTCATGAATCAATGAGCAGACCGGAGATCCACCCGACCGCAATTGTCGATCCAAAAGCGGCCATCGGGCGGGGAACGATCGTCGGGCCCTACTGCATCGTCGCCGCCGGCGTCGTTGTCGGTCCGGATTGCTGGCTACAGCATCACGTCACCCTGTCCGGTCCGATGACGGCGGGATCGCGGAACAAGTTTTACGCCTACTGTTCGATCGGACAGCAGAGCCAGGACCTGAAGTACGGGGGTGAGCCGACGTATTTGGAAATCGGCGACGACAATGTATTTCGAGAATTCGTGACGGTAAATCGCAGCACGACGGCAGACGGCAAAACGCGGATTGGGAATGGCGGAAATTTCCTCGCCTACAGCCATGTCGGGCACGATTGCAACGTTGGCGATGGGGTGGTGTTTTCGAACAACGGGACTCTGGCCGGGCACGTGCAGGTCGGCGATCACGCCGTCATGGGCGGCCTGACCGCGGTGCATCAGTTTTGCCGACTCGGGCGTTTCGCCATTACAGGGGGTTGCTCAAAGATTGTGCAGGATGTTCCGCCGTTCATGATTGCGGACGGGAACCCGGCGAAAGTACGCGGGGTTAACGTTGTCGGCTTGGAGCGAAACGGATTTTCAGCTGAGGCGATCAAGGCCATCAAGGAAGCGTTTCGGCTCGTTTACCGATCGAAATACAACACGCGGCAGGCGGTCGACGCCATTCAACAGGAGTTGCCAGCCACGCCGGAAATCGCGCAGATCATCCAATTTATTCAGACCAGCGAGCGCGGGATAATTCGTTAGGCCACTATCTCGGCGCCGGCCTCGCTCCGCGCAAATCCGTTTCCATCTTCTTCAATAACGGCGCCGCTGGTGCGTCGGCGACAATTCGAAGAACGTCCCGAATCAGATCAATGCCCCGTTTCGCTTTATTCTGCTTCGCCAGGGCGTCCGCCTCGTGCAGGACCGTCCGCACAATATCGTCGCGTTTCGTGTAGGTCGTCCGGGCCAGGTCGAAACAGCTCGACGCGCCCGCGTAATTTTGGGCGGCAGCTTCGAGCAAACCAAGATCTTCCAGCATGACCGCATTCTTCGTCCGGGCCGCAAACTGGATACCCGCTTTACGATACTCGACGGGCGCTAACGTCCCATTCTTGACCGCGAACTCATGATATTCACTCCAGTCTGATGTTGGCTTTTCGCCTGCCGTTTTCGCCTCAATTGAAAGCCATGTCGCGTAGGGCCGGTAAAGAGGATCGCCCACCATGACAGACATCCAGGAGATTGTTTGCATCGACATGTAGGCGCTCTCGGCAAAGGTGAATCCGTGCAAAAGCCGGTCGTTGAAAACATTCAGGTGCGCCGTCAATTGCAAATACGGCTCATAGACATTGCCGATGGTTGCGGTCGCGCCCCTGCTTAGAAGTGGTCCGGCCCAGTTCGCGTTTTCGTCGTGCAGCGTACTCGCGCTGAAGGATTGAATGTGCACCGCGATCGCTCCCGGCCGGAACTGGAAATCCGGCTGAGTAAACGGACCCGCAATGTTGGGTGCGTACCATCCATAATAAAGAGCGCAATCGGTCATCGGGTAACCATCCGGAAAAATCTCGGGGGAATCCTCGTAAATCAGTGGGATTCCGACCTTGTGCAGTTGATCGCGAGCCTCGGCCAGCCATTGATCGCCAACGCCGAGGCCGCCGGCTGAATTGTGCGCGCCATCTATGTAGGCGCGTCCCCACAAACCAGTCTTCTCCGCTTCGATCGCGTCGGTGATCATCCGCCGAACCGTCGCCGCCTGGGGCGCGTCCAACCGGCAGACCAGAAGCAACGCGGAATTTTCGACTTCGGCAAAGGCGC
>JBJMXC010000031.1:0-7094 GCA_045809825.1 Chthoniobacterales bacterium
ACCATCATCACCACCGCCGACAACCGCGGCGCCCGCATCATTGAAATCGAAAATTGAACTAGAATCGAAATCCCCATGAGCCAGCGGAGTGAGCGCCTCGAGCAATTCGCCATCGACGTTATCCTCGAGCGTCGGCACGGCGTGCGAGCTGCGCTTTTGCGGGCGCTGCTCTACGGGCTTTCTTTCATTTACGAGCGCCTCGTTCAGTTCCGTCTTTTTCTTTACCGCCATCGCATCTTCCGGGAACACACCCTGGGGTGCCTCGTCATCAGTATCGGTAACCTGACCGTCGGCGGAACCGGCAAAACGCCCATCGTGGAAAAGTTCGCGCGGGCCATGCGGGCTGGCGGACGCCGGGTCGCTATTCTCAGCCGGGGTTACAAGAGTGTGCCGCGCCGTTCCCCCCGGAAATGGTGGAATGTGTTTGGCAATAAACAACCGCTCCCGCCACGCATCGTTTCCGACGGCAAATCGCTTCTGCTTGATTCGCTGACGGCGGGCGACGAGCCCTACATGCTCGCCAACAACCTGAAGGACGTGATCGTCCTCGTCGACAAGGACCGGGTGAAGAGCGGCCTGTTCGCGATCAAGGAGCTCAAAGCCGACACCCTTCTCCTCGACGACGGTCTCCAGTATCTGCACCTCAAACACCGGCTCGATATCGTCCTGATCGATCGGCAGGCGCCATTTGGGAACGAGCACCTTCTGCCGCGGGGCACTCTTCGCGAGCCGCCTCGGAATTTACGCCGGGCCAGCTATATCTTTATCACCAAAAGCACCGGCGAGCCTAACGACGAGTTGATCAAACGGATCCGTCGTTATAATCGGACCGCGGAAATCATCGAGTGCGCTCACAAGCCGCTCCATCTCCGGAACGTGATTACCGGCGAGGAACTTCCGCTCGAGCGCCTGCGCGACACCTATGTCGGGTCGATTTGCGGCATCGCCGCCCCGGAAAGTTTCGAGGACGGCCTGCGCAAATTGGGGGCGCGGATCGAGTTGTCAAAACGCTATACCGATCACCACCGTTACAGTGAGGCCGAGTTGAACAGCTTCATCAATCGTTGCGTGCGGCGCGATATCGAGATGATTGTCACGACCGAAAAAGACGCGGTCCGTTTTCCCCGCCTCCCAAAAACCGACGTACCGATTTGTTTTCTCCGGGTCGAGATCGAGATTCTGAGCGGCCACGAAAGCTGGGAACAGTGCGTTGCCCGGATTTGCCAGCCCCAGCCGCTCCTATCTCCAGAACGGTTCTTTGCTTGAGTTGTGGCGGCGGTCTATGACCGTCGTCACGATTTTCTTCAACACGTTTCGACGGTCATCGACCGCCGCTACAGGTGCTTCAGGCTTGCTCGCGGCTTAAAGAAAGCTCAGAGCGTCTTCAGGTATTCCATCAGGTCCCGCTTCTGCTCAGCCGGCAGGTTCGTTGCGTAGAGGATCTATCTCATCACACGGGATCGTAAAGAATTGCACGCAGCCCCGTAAAGCAGCCGGTTGACCCTCGGTGCGCAAAACCGTAAAACCGACCCGGATCGCAATCCGCGCATGCCCCTATACGAACCAACTTCGCGGCGGCCGATCGGCCAGGGCTTTCGCGTCACCGCGCGTTTTGCGACGCGAGTATGCGTCAAAAGCGAGGTGCATCCGGACACAATCTCCTATGCGTCCATTGTCGCCGCGGCGATCGCGGCAGTTTGCTTCTGGAAATCCGGCCAGTTTCAATGGCTCCTATTTCTAGCACCGCTTTTTTGCTATCTGCGGCTCTGGTTCAACATGCTGGACGGGATGGTTGCGCTCGCTTCCGGCAAAGCCAGTTGGCGCGGCGAAATCCTGAACGATTTGCCTGATCGAGTGTCTGACGTGCTTATCTTTGCCGGCGTCGCGCATAGCGGTTGGATGAATCCTTTTTTCGCCTACTGGGCAGCGATTTTTGCCTTACTGACCGCTTACGTCGGGATGTTCGGACAGGCGGTTGGAGTTCACCGCGAATTCACTGGGGTGATGTCGAAGCCGTGGCGAATGGTCACGCTGCACATCGGCGCCTGGATAACCTTGGCTGTTGTCTGGGCGCACGGCTCGGGGGTCATCGCGCGTGGCTTAACCATTCTCGATCTGACCTGCATTATTATCGTTGCCGGCTGCATCGAGACGATCGCCGTTCGTCTCAAACGAATCATGGCCGCGTTGCGTGCAAAGTCGGCCACCCATTGATGTCCCCACACCGTGCCGTAAGCGATCCGGTTTTCCTCGCTTATCTTCAGATCATCTTCGTCTCCCTCCTGGGGGGCGGGGTCGTACTCGCTGTCTTACATTGGGGTTTCAGGAAAAATCTCGGCTCGATCTGGAGCACGTATCGGTCGTGGCTGGTTATCGCGCCGATCGGCCTCGCCGCGGTTTTCGCGGGGCGCATCCCCACGATCATCGGCGTCACCCTTCTCGCGATCTTCGCGTTCAAGGAATTTGCGCGCGCCTCCGGATTATATCGCGACTGGTGGATGATCGGCGCCGTTTATGGCGGAATCGCCGCTGTCGGAATTGCCTCGCTGATCTCGCATCCGCGTGGGGAAGAACCGGGGCCGGGTTGGTACGGGCTGTTTGTCGCAGTGCCGGTCTATGCGATCGCCCTGATTCTGCTCGTACCGATTTTGCGAAATCGCGCTCGCGGGGAGCTTCAACGGATGTCGTTAGGCGTCGTTGGTTTTGTTTACATCGGCTGGATGTTTGGACACCTCGGGTTTCTCGCAAATTCCCTCAACGCATACGGCTATCTTCTCTACGTCGTCTTCGCGACCGAAGTGAGCGACATCGCGGCGTTCACCTTTGGACGATTGTTCGGCCGGCATCCGTTGCGGAGTGAGATCAGCCCGAAGAAAACCTGGGAAGGCGCGCTCGGCGCGGTGGCGGTATCGATGCTTCTTCCGTGGTTGCTGCGTTTTTCATTTCCCGATTTCGGCCCATGGCAATTGATCCTGGCCGGCCTTATCGTCGGTATTGGCGGTCAGCTCGGCGATCTTTCCATCAGCGTGATCAAGCGTGACATCGGCACCAAGGACATGGGCGCGCTCATCCCCGGCCATGGCGGCATCCTCGACCGCATTGACAGCCTGATCTATGTCGCCCCGCTGTTCCTCCACATGGCAAACTATTATTCGAGGCTCCGATAATGAAACGCTGGCAATACGCGCCCGCTTCCGATCTCGACCAGACCCTGGTCGAGCGGCTTCGCCATTTTCCCCGCGAGCCCGACATGCTCGTCTACGCGGTCCGTTCGCTCGCCGCGATGATCATCCGCGGACTTCTCCGCACTTATTGTCGCTTTGAAATAATTGGAGAAGAGCACCTGCGGAGTAACCGCTCTTTCGTCCTCGTCGCAAACCATTCCAGCCATCTCGATACGGTGTGTTTGCTCGCCGGGCTCCCATTGCGCCGATTGCATCGTGCTTTTCCTGCCGCCGCTGCTGATTATTTTTTCAAAAGCGTGCCGCGGACCTGGCTGGCTACCGTCGTCGTCAATGCCCTCCCGTTCGTGCGACAAACCCATGTCCGCCACAGCCTCGCGATTTGCGGCGAGCTCCTGTCGAACGCAGGGAACGTGCTCATCATTTTTCCTGAAGGCACGCGCTCGCGAACAGGAGAGCTCCAGGAATTTAAAGGCGGTATCGGGGCGCTCGTCGCGGGGCGCGATGTGCCGGTCCTGCCGTGTTATCTGGATGGGGCTTTCCGCGCCTGGCCGAAAGGCAGCCGTTTTCCGCGGCCGCGAAAAGTGCGGTTGATTGTGGGGCCGCCGCGCAATTTCGCGAGCGTGATCCCGGATCGGTCCTCCAGCGCGACGATTGCGGCTGAATTGCAATCAGCGGTCAAAGAACTGGCGAAACAATATGCAGATTGCTGAGCAGACAATGGCGAGCTGGGACGGTGCCCGGCTCTTTTACCGATCGTGGATCCCGCGGCCGGACTGCGAAAAGGCGCTCTTACTTTTTCATCGCGGTCACGAGCATTCCGGCCGCTGGAATGAACTTGTCGAAATGCTTGGGCTGAGTGACATCGCCGTCTTCGCGTGGGATGCGCGAGGCCACGGACATTCCGACGGCGAACGTGGCGGCGCCGACAATTTTGGAACGCTGGTCAAGGACGTCGACGCCTTCGCGCGACATGTCCGCGATACTCACGGCTTCGCCTTTGAAAACATGATTGTCCTGGCGCACAGCGTTGGGGCGGTCACCGTCTCGGCCTGGGTTCACGATTACGCGCCGCCAATCCGCGCCATGATCCTGGCAACGCCCGCGTTTCGCGTCCGGCTTTACGTTCCGTTCGCAATTCCATCGCTTCGGTTGAAGCAGAACTTCATCGGACCCGGCCACGTGAAGAGTTACGTGAAATCGAAAATGCTCACGCATGATCCGGTGGAAGCGGCGAAATACGACGCCGACCCGCTGATTTTCCGGCAGATCTCGGTCAATGTTCTGATTGGGTTGCATGACGCCGGCACCCGCTTGCTCGCGGACGCCGGCGCGATCCAGTTGCCCACGCTGATGCTTTCCGCCGGACGCGACTGGGTCGTGAGCTTGAAAGCGCAGCGCGAGTTCTTCAATCGTCTCTCGTCGCCGATAAAACGAATGCACGTTTTCCCCGCTGCCTTTCACGCCATCTTTCATGAGAGAGAACGCAGACAGGTCGTCGAACGAGTGCGCGCTTTCATCACCGAGCAATTCGCGCAACCGCGGCCCGGTTCGTCGCTACTCGATGCGGACAAATACGGCCATACCTGGGAGGAACACGAGCGTTTGAAACTGCGCGGCAGTCCGCATTTCGCCCTCGTTCGCGCGGGGATGAAGACGGGCGGCCGCCTGAGCAAAGGGATCGGCCTCGGCTGGCGCAGTGGTTTCGATTCGGGACTGACACTCGATTACGTTTACGAAAATCGGGCGCGCGGAACGACGCCATTGGGCCGCCTGATCGACCGCGCTTATCTGGAAAGCCCGGGATGGCGCGGAATTCGCCAGCGCAAGATCAACCTCGAGAACATCCTCCGTCGCGTCATTGACGAGACGCATGCGAAAGGACTGCCGGTCCACTTCGTCGACATCGCCGCCGGTGGCGGGCGTTACCTCCTCGAGGTCATGCGCGCGATGTCGCATATCCCGATGACGGCACTGCTCCGCGATTACAAAACCGAAAACGTGGAGGCCGCGCGGCGACTCGCCGACGACCTCGGCCTAACGAATGTCACAGTTATCGAAGGTGACGCCTTCAATCGCGGATCGCTGGCGGCGATGGATCCGCGGCCAACAATCGGGATTGTCTCTGGCCTGTTCGAGTTGTTTCCCGAAAACCCCCGAGTGCTCGATTCGTTGCGTGGCCTCGCCGACGCTATCGAACCCGGCGGCTATCTGGTTTACACAAACCAGCCATGGCATCCGCAGGTCGAGTTCATCGCGCGCGTCCTGCGAAATCGCGAAGGCCAGCCCTGGATCATGCGGCGTCGGACAACGGCGGAAATGGATGAGCTGGTAAGCATTGCCGGTTTCGACAAACGCGAAATGGAAATAGACGAGTGGGGGATGTTCAGCGTTTCGGTAGCGCAGCGTGGCGGTAAGAACGGCGCTAATGGCGCGCACTAAGAATATCGAGCGATCCCGCAGGCGCGGGACTCGAGCCACCCAGCTCGTAGCGTCCGTCGGCCTCTCGGCCCTGTTCCTCGTCGTCTACGGTTGGTGCAACTGGTTCACGGCGCACCGCGCGAACGTCCCGACCCTCTTCTTCGAATGGGAACGATTAATCCCATTCGTGCCTCTGATGATCGCCCCCTACATGTCGATCGATCTTTTCTTCATCGCGGCCCCATTTCTCTGCCGGACCAATCGCGAGCTGGCAACGTTTTCGAAGCGAATTGCCGCAGCCATCCTGATCGGCGGCATTTGTTTCCTTTTGTTCCCGTTGCGCTTCGCCTTTGACCGGCCAAATGCGGAAGGCTGGCTCGGCGCTTTGTTTGATTGGTTCCGTGGCATGGATCAGCCCTACAATTTGCTGCCATCGCTCCACATCGCTCTGCGCACCATCCTCGCGGAATTGTATGCGCGGCATACCCGCGGGGTTCTCCGATTTGCGTCCAATATTTGGTTCGTCCTGATCGGCCTTTCCGCCGTGTTCACTTATCAGCACCACGTAATGGACGTGGTCGCGGGGTTCGCCCTTGGTGCCTATTGTCTCTATTTTTTTCCGGAACCGGAATCAGCGTCGGAATCTTTTTACGGCGAGAGAGCGCCGTCGCGACAGCGCCCAACCAAGAACACTCGTGTCGGTTTCTATTATCTCGCTGGTGCGGGTTTCGTTGCGTTGCTGGCCTTCTACTGGTGGCCGTGGGGCGTCGTCATCCTTTGGCCAACCGCTTCGCTGGCGATCGCCGGCGCGGGATACTTCGGTTGGGGTCCGGGCATTTTTCGAAAACGCCAGGCCACGCTCCCTTGGACGACATGGTTCGTCCTATGGCCAGTGTTGCTGGGACACGAGATTTCGCGGCGTTACTATCGGCGTCACGGCCAACCCTGGGATGTATTGACGCCGCGCCTTTGGATTGGTGGCCTGCTCCGCCAAAGCGAAGCGACTGCGGTTGTGGAGAAAGGTGTGATCGCGGTGCTCGATCTCACCGCCGAATTTTCCGAGGATCCGGCGTTCCGCGCTATCACCTATGAGAACATTCCGGTCCTCGATTTGACGGCTCCGACCGTCGAACAACTGGATCGCATGGTCGATTTCATCGATCGGGAGACGGCTCGTGGCGTGGTTTATCTTCACTGCAAGATCGGCTACTCGAGGACGGCGGCGGTTGCCGCCGCTTACCTGCTTCACAGCGGTCTGGCGGGCTCTGTTCCAGCGGCGATCGATATGATCCGTCGCGTCCGTCCCTCGGTCGTCATTCGACCCGAGGTTCTCCGGGCGCTCAACGAATTCACCTCGCAGCATTTCTCCTCGCGTCCTATCGCGCTCTCCTCCAATAATCGCACCAACTTATGAAATACAACGACCTGATTCAGCTTTACTTCGAGCGGACAACGGCGCTCCAAAATTATTGGACGCTTTATGTTGTGATC
>JBJMXC010000032.1:0-5140 GCA_045809825.1 Chthoniobacterales bacterium
CAAACAAACCATACAACAACAAATTCCGAAATTCTATTTTGGCTGGGCTGGGCACAGGAAATTTCCGGCGATCATGCCGGGGCCCAGAAAAGTTGGGCGAAGGCGCGGGGCGAGCTTGAATCCTTCGTCAAGGAACAGCCGGAAGACCATATCTTGTTCGGCAATCTCGCCCTGACGAATGCGTGCCTGGGCGATAAGGCTGCTGCGTTTGCTGCGGCAGAACGTGCGATGGCTGCCGTTCCCATGGAGCGCGACGCGGTCAGCGGTCCCACACCGCTTGAGGTCCTTGCGCGCGTCGCGGCCCAACTGGGAGATGTGGATCGCGCGATTCCCGCTCTCGAGAAATTAATGGTGACGATGTATTCCGGTGCTCTTGGTCCGGGTGCGCCGCTGACTCCGGCATTGCTTCGGCTCGATCCCATGTTCGACCCGCTCCGGGGCGATCCGCGGTTCCAGGAACTTTGCAAAGATAAACAGCCGTAAATCGGCGTCGTTGTTCACGCCATTCAAACAGCGGTCGAGGAAGACGTGGAGGAAGAAGAAATGCTCGGGGGGGGACTTGAACCCCCATGCCTTGCGGCATACGCCCCTCAAACGTACGTGTCTGCCATTTCACCACCCGAGCGCGTGGAAAGTGAAGGGCTGAATGTTCAACGGCGGAGCGTTCCTGGCAAGTGCTTCTCGCCTCCGCCCGCAGGATCGAGTCCCGCTGTCCTCCGGCCAGGTTTCTTTCTTCTTTGCCTCGCCTCTCGCCAATCGCAGATTGTCCGGTGGAACTACACGATTGGATCAAGGCCGACCTGCATATCCATACCCTGGATGATCCCAAAGACGCGCTCGATTATTCCGCGCATGACCTCCTGGAACGGGCGCGAACCCTTGGTTTCCAGGTCCTCGCCATCACGCTCCACGATGCGGTCTTCGCGCGGTCCGACGTTTTCGCGGATGCGGCCGCAATGGGCATCCTGCTTATCCCGGCGGCGGAAATGCGATTGGAAGGCGCTGACGTTATTCTCCTAAACGTGTCGGAGGACGACGTCGAGTCGCTCCGGACACTGGATGATCTGGCAGCGTTGCGGTTGCGGCGCGGGCCGTCGCTCTTCACGATCGCGCCGCATCCGTTCTACGTCCTCGGCGGCTCGATCGGTGAAAAGCTCGTGGAAAGAATCGATTGCTTCGATGCGATCGAGCTTTGCCATTTCTGGTCGCGCCTGTTCAATCCGAACCGGCGGGCCATCGAAGTCGCGCAACGTTTTCAAAAACCACTCATCGCCACGTCGGATGCGCACCGCCTTCACGCGTTCGGATCGAATTACACGAGCATCGTTCGACCGGCGGAATTGACGGTCGAGAGCGTGATCGGGGCCTTGCGCAGTGGCCCGCTCCAACTCACCAATCCACCATGCTCTTTCCGCGATCTCCTGAGCACCATTTACTTCGTATTCCTGGCTCACCCGTGGCGGCTGAGAAAGCGCAAACGCGGGCCCGAGAATGGAGGATAGAAAAAGGCTGGACCATCCTCTATCGTGCCTGCGCGATCCCTGCTTGAACTCTTGAGTCCCGAACGCGAACCTGAGACAAAGAACCCGGCATGAAAAAAATCGTCTTCGTTTTTCTCATTGGTGGTGCGCTCGCCCTTGGCGGTTGCGGCATGTTCAAGTCGCAGAAAGACACGAAAAAACCGGCGGTAAACAAACGTGCCGATGCCAAACTTCGGGAGGAAAACAATGATGTCGATTTCCAGGCTTTCGTCGGGCGTCTGAAAAAAGCCGTCTCGTCTCGTGACGTCAACGCGCTCGCCGGAATGATGACAGAAGACTTCGGGTACAGCCTCAACCCGGAACGCGCCGGCGACGGCGTTTTCAAATACTGGGACGAAAACAATCTTTGGCCTGAGCTCGAAGGGATCCTGACCGAAAAGTTCGCGAAGAAAGACGATTTCTGGGTGGCTCCTCCACAGTTTGCTGATCCGGCCCTGAATTACGATGGCTACCGCGTCGGGATCAGGCGAGTGAAAGGGAGCTGGAAGTTCGTCTACTTCGTCAATGGATGATGGGAAGTGGGCAGCGGCCAGTGATCGGTGACCAGCGAGAACCTAACAGACCGACCTGATCATTTGCCACTGATCACTGATCACTTTCTCGGTCTTCCCCATCGACCTCCATTTGTTTTCGTCAGGCAGGTCATCCAGAGCAAGCCTGGCCAATCGGTCGAAGCGCGCACTGTTTTTGAGCCGGCCGATCCGATATTTACCGGTCACTTTCCCGATAACCCGATCGTCCCCGGGGTGATCCTGACCGAAGCGCTCGCCCAGGCGGCCGGAATCGCGGCGGCCTCCGGGTATCCAGAATCATCTCGTCCGTCGTTTTTGCTTTCGGCGATTCGCGCGATGAAGTTTTTTCGCGCGGTTCGCCCCGGCGAAGAAATCGATCTGTTTGCGGAAAAGGCAGCCAAGACTGAGAGGCTGCTCCAATTCAAAGTGACGGCGAAAGTGGCCGGCGAAATCGTTGCTGACGGCCAGCTGGTCCTGAGCGTCCGCGGTTTTGCGCCTGGGGCCGATTAGCCGATGTTGTCCGCTGTGCCGATTCACAAACCATGAAGATTCGCATCCATCCGGCGCCAGCCGTGATCCGAGCCTGCGACGAAGACGCGTGCCTTCTCCTGGACCAGCAACGGAGTGCCTGATGCGGACGACCACGACGCGGTTCGCACTTCTGTTCGTCGCGGTCGCCCCTTTCGTTTCCTGTTCCTTCTTTTCGCCGGCACCGGCTTTGCCTCGCCATGCCGAAATCGAGTCCAAGAGCAGCGACGAGAAATTCGCGGCGTTGATCGATGCCGCCGACATCATTTATTTTCCGAGCGAAGCGGCTGATCTTGCGCGCCGATCCAATATCGGTGCCCGATTACTCGAGAGTCTGCATCGAAGCGGCAGTTCCTTTGCCATGGCTTCGGATGCAGGGAGCGAGGCGGAATTTCAACGACGCCTCGTCCTGGAAGGGAAAAGGCTGAAGGCCGAAATGGTCGAGCTGCATCCGATGCCGGAAGCGACGAGCGACGAATCGTCACGCGGTCGCGATATGGAGCCGGTCACGGATGAATCTATCGCTGGGCGAATCGTGGCTTATGTGAAGGAACATCGTGAGGTAAAGCTTCTCGCTTTCCTTCGGCATGACCGGCTTACGCAGTCCGGCGGAGTGCCGCACCTTGTCGCGCAACAAACGAAAGCGCGTCAGCTGGTCTTGAATCCGCAGGTCCCGTCACGGCACGGGCCGGGCTTAATGGCCCGGAGGAAAAGTGACTGGCGCCTGGTTCCGGGGCGATTCGAGATCGTAGATCGCACCCCATTCGCCGGAACCGACTAGCGCCGACTCGCGCTCCCACGGTCTCGTGCTCGCCGCATAGTTCGCTTTTTCGTCCTTCCCCCAATAGAGGTAACGGGCATGAAGAAATCGCGCGTTGTCCTTCCAGTTAGGCGCTCCCAGCATCAACGCCTTTAATTTCTCTTCAACCGGCCCATACTCGAATCCCTGGGTCCACAGGTGTCCGGGGTAACCAAGAACCATCTTGCGCCCTTGGAGAAGCACCGGGTGACCCCATATGGGCCAGCCGGCATAACGCGCATCGGTCGGTAACTTTCGCACCACTATCCCGACCGCGTCCAAGACACCACGATCGGCAATCCCATATCCGCCTTTTCCAACAGAAAGTCCGCCCAGCAGACTAACAAACCCGGAAAAGAACAAGGCGATGCAAACAAGGATGCGAAGAGGAATCGGCCAATGAATAACTAGGTCGGTCCAGAGAAAGGGAAGGATAATAATGTAAGCCCAGATAAAGACTTTGATGTTATCCCACTCCCACGGGGCGAGTTTCACCAGGTAACCGATAAGGAAGATCGCGATTGCCGGAATGACAAAGGCGGCGCTGGCGAAAATACGAAACCCGGCGGTTCGCGTACGTCTCCATACGGTCACCGCGGTGATCCCAATAAAGAACAACACAAGAGGCACCCAGGCGCCAAAATTAACCAGCCAGAACTGGACGAAAGGCATGGCAAAATCGCCCTTCTGTTGGACCCAGCCGGGTTGCCATTTGATAAACGAACTGGCGTGAAAGTAATCAGTAGTAATCCAGACACAGAAAGTAGCTGGCAGAACCGCAGACACGACAAGGGCAAGAGCATGCCAGCGTCCGCTTTTCTCCCCGAGAATGAAAAGGAAGGCGAGGACGACTGAAAGCGCCATGAAGGTATGCGCGTGGTAAAGCGGCATCGTGGCATAGAATGCGAGCTCGAGCCAGAAGGGCAAAGGCGCCGCACGCGGAACGGGAACCGCGCCCTCATCCTGCTGAGGTTCGGGAACAGCCGCGGGCTCCAAATAGTCTGGAAAGAATCGGGCCCGCCACTGGTACAAGAGCAGCAGTCCCACCGGTAGTGCGTAGAGCAGACCTCGCTGGGTAACGAACATCGCCAGGGGCAGACTTTTCCACGCGATCGAATTGACACCCTGGTAGTCCTGGAAAACAAAGGTCTTAAGAACTGGAAAACTCGCTACGCCGCCATTGAAGAGGAATGCCGCGATCCCAAAACTCCCGGCCCAACGATAGAACGCGTAACACGTCACCGCCGAGGCCAGCAATCCAATCCAGACAAGGCTCCGGGTTTCTTCGACACCGAGACAGGTAAAAATGCCGTTGAAAAGGTCGACCCCGGCCGGATACCTCAACTTGCTAAAGGGGTGGATCGGGTTATCGGGCCAGAGAGGAACGCCGCTGGCAAACTGTCTTATGTAGGTCAGGTGAAGCGATAAGTCCCCGAGGTTGTTTGGCGACTGGACCTTAAGCTCATTATTGTCGTAGTAGAGAAGCCAGCAAAAGGAACGGACGGCAAAAACAGCAAAGCAAAAGGCGAGAAGCCAAAACCAGATTGAACGGTATCGTTCCCTTGGAGGAACGATAACTTCGGCTTGTTTCGCGCGTCGCTCGCGTCTTCGTTTTCGTCCACTCGTTTCGACCGGTGCCTCCTCCGTTGCCTTAATGGTACGGGACCGAAGTGGGACATCATTCGTAAAAACCCATGCGAGCACGCCCACAATGAGACCGGCAATGATCGCCATCCACGCGACCGGCCGAGACAGTCCGC
>JBJMXC010000033.1:0-3419 GCA_045809825.1 Chthoniobacterales bacterium
CCGCGCTAATCTTCTCCTCTTAATCTGCTCATGCTCTTACTCGTGCTGAGCGAGGAAGAGCGGGAGTAAGGCCATGCGCACGAGAAGGCGCGTAACGAGATTGCCACAACCAACACTTTGTGGAATAACCGTCGCACCCCATGAGCGAAGTCGTTATTGAGCCGGCGGTGTTCGAAGATTTGGACGAGTTGTCGAACCTCCTCGGCGAGCTCTTTAGCGAAGAACAGGATTTTCGGCCGAACAAGGACAAGCAACTCCAGGGGTTGCGCCTGATTTTTGAAGAGCCGAACCGAGGACGCGTTTTCGTGCTCCGCCGTGATGGCACGATCGTCGGCATGATCAACCTTCTTTTCACCATCAGCACGGCTGAGGGCGGCTTCGTTATTTTGCTGGAAGATCTCGTGGTCCACGACGCCTTTCGCGGCCACGGCTACGGCTCGCGCCTTCTCGAGCACGCGATCAACTTCGCGAAACAAAAGAAGTTTCTCCGGATCACCTTGCTGACCGACCGTCCTGAACTGCGCTCGCAAAACTTCTTTAAGCGCCACGGCTTTTTCGAGTCCCACATGTTGCCAATGCGGCTGCTGGTCTCGCAGGACGCACCTTCCGCTACGAGTCTGTAGAATTTCCCGGACAGCGTTTCCGCTGTAGGTTCGGATCATGGGCGGCACGATTCGTCTTTTTCGTTTTAGCGGCATCCAGGTTTATCTGCACTTTTCCTGGTTCCTGGTGGCCGCGTATGAACTGACGCAACGCCGCGGCGTTTACCGATCACCGGTTTATGCGCTTTGCGAATACGTAGCGCTCTTCGCGATCGTGTTGATGCATGAGTTCGGGCACGCGCTCGCCTGCCGGCAAACCGGAGGGACGGCGAACCAGATCGTCCTCTGGCCCCTTGGCGGAATCGCCTTCGTCAGTCCACCGCGGCGTCCCGGCGCCATGCTTTGGAGCATTGCGGCGGGACCTTTGGTGAATGTCGTGCTGTTCCCCATTCTTACCGCTGTCACCCTGCTTGTCGAAAGTCCATCTCGTGGCGCCGGGGGCCCGGATATCGCCCGATTCTGGTCGAATGTTTGGTGGGTAAATATTGTCCTTCTCGTTTTCAATATGCTGCCGGTTTACCCGCTTGATGGCGGCCAGATCCTGCGTTCGCTTTTGTGGTTCGGTGTCGGAGAAATCCGGAGCTTACAAATTGCGAGCGCGATCGGCATCGTCGGGGGTGTCGCCGTCGCCGGGTTGCTGTGGTTCATGGGAAACGACGTTTTTTGGACGGCGATCATGGCGTTCTTCCTCATCAGTCGCGCGGTCGCCGGCTGGCAATATGCCAAGGCATTGATCCGTGAAGAGGAGGCTAACCGGGCGGCGCGATTAGTGCCGACAGTACCCGAATCAGAACGCCCGCTGCCGCCGGCGGCGGGGCGCTGATTTGATCGGACGTCCGATCAATGTCCTTTTGAAGCGTCGCTGATCCAGCCCGCGACCTGCGTCATCAGCCGCGGTTTTATTTCCGCCGCGAAGCCAATCTCATCGACTGCCTTCTCGACGTCCTTCGCGGCGCTCGCCGGCAGGCTCGACTTCGCGAAAGCCTGCAGCTCCGTGATTCGAGCCGTATCCGAAAACAACGTGAACAACCCGGCGATGTAACTATTCGCGCTGAGCGCGTCCACCTTGCCGAGCAATTCCTTCATATGGGCCTTCGCAAAATTCCACGCCAGTTCCGGGTGCTCGCTTTCGCGCCCGACCGTCGGAACGAGGTAGGTTGCGCGACTCGTCGGAAGCTCGTCGCCGAGCGCAATCTCCATGGTTCGGGCCGCGAGCTTCGGATCGATCGCGCTGGCCATGGCGCCGTAATAATTTTGTTTCTCGCCCATGCTCGTTGTCTTGAGCCCGAGCTCGTGAAGTTTATTCCAGGTCGCTTCGTCTGCGTAGCGCCCGACAACCCCGAGAATTGGTCCGCGCAAATCAGGCGCGATCGATTTCGGATCCGTTAGGTATTTCTGAAATCGCTCGCGACATCCGGCGACGATATCCTTGTCGTCGAGCTGGCCGAGTGCGTCGATCAGGTCGGCACGAAGCAAGGCGATCTTGACCGGCTCGCCGGGTTTGGATTCCCATCCGACTTCCTCAAAACTCGGCCGAAGAATAGAACGCGCGTATTTTTGAAACTGCTCCCGCTGCGGTTCGGCGGCGAGTATCCGGTCGATAAAATCGAAGACGTGCATGACCTGGTCGCGCTCGGCGAGTTCAGTCTTTGTCGGCAGCTTCTCAACCAGTCCGAGATAAAGTGAGAGGGGCGCTCGGTTCGCCTGGACCAAAGCCCAGGCGTCGTTCAGCAGATTGACGCGGTCCGCCGAGCTCAGTCTGGCCAGATCGGCGAGAAGTAACTTCCAGGAGGCCTCGTCATACTCGACCCGATAATTGCCAGCGCCTTCGACGTTCAGCTTGATGGCGCGTTCGGCCGGCGTATTCGGCAGCTCCATCGTTTTTGACGTCATCAGCAGGCTCGCCGTCGCTGGCTCGCCCGGAACCTCGTAGGTGAGGGGAATCTTCCATTCCAACGGTGGCGCCTTGTCGAAGTGGACCGAGAAGCGTTCTTGCGTCAGGGCAATCTTTCCGGCGGCGTTGCGCGCGACCTTAATAATGGGAAAGCCCGGTTGCTGTGTCCATGCGGCCGCGATCTCGGCGACGGGTTTTCCGGAGGCTTCTCCAAGGGCATTCCATAGATCCGCGGTCGTGGAATTCGAGAGCTTGTGCGCCGCCATGTATTTGCGAATCCCATCGCGGAAGACGTCTTCGCCGAGAAAACTTTCGAGCATCCGAATGAACGACATTCCTTTGCGATAAGTAATATCGTCGAAGGCGCTGTTGGCTTCGGCTTCGGTCTTGATTGGTTGTTGGATGGGATGGGTAGTCGCGCGTGCGTCGCCTTCCATCTGGGCTTCCTTGCCGATGCCGCGGCGTCGAGCCGGGTCGCGCGGCGACGTTTTGCTCAACCAGACTTCCCAATCGGGATTGAACTTCGCCGTGCACTTGGTTCCCATCCACGAGGCGAATCCCTCGTTTAGCCAGAGGTTGTCCCACCACGCCATCGTGACGAGATCGCCGAACCACATGTGGGCAGTCTCGTGCGCAATCACTTCATAGATGCTCTGCCTGGTTTGGATCGAAGTTTTCTCCGGGTCGAACAGGAGGACCGATTCGAAATAGGTGATCCCGCCCCAGTTTTCCATCGCCCCGCCAAAGCCACCCGGTATCGCGATGTGATCCAACTTCGGTAAGGGAAAGGGTTGCCCGAAATAATCGTTGTAGTACTCGAGGATTTGCTGGGAGCTCTCGAGCGCGTAATGGCCCATCTCGGACTTTCCCTTCGTCGCAAAAACGCCGTGGGTGACTTCGCCCTTCTTTGCGTGGATCGCTTC
>JBJMXC010000034.1:0-5750 GCA_045809825.1 Chthoniobacterales bacterium
ACGATTTCTCGGCGTTCCTCTATCTCGGATATCCGGGCGAGCCCGCTCTCGGGCCGCCGACCTTCATGCATCGTCTCTCCGCGATGGACAACCCGGACGCGCCTCTGAGTCATCATTGGCAGGACTCGACCCACGTCACCTTTGGCGTGGTAACGCTCGGAGCGGTCTGGCGCGATTTCAAAATCGAAGGCTCAACCTTTAACGGGCGCGAGCCTGGAGAGGAGCGCTACGATTTTGACCAGCCGCGGCTCAATTCCTTCAGCGGCCGGTTGTCCTGGAACCCGACCAAAAACATCGCCGTGCAAATTTCTCATGGCTACTTGCACAGTCCCGAGGAACTCGAGCCGGAGGCCAATCGCCACCGGACAACCGCTTCTCTAATATATAACCGGCCGCTGGGCCCGGACGCGAACTGGTCCAGCTCATTCGTTTGGGGACAGAATCGCGACAGTGGCCACGGCACTACCCAGTCCGTTTTGCTGGAAACAAATTATCAACGGGGACGCGACACGTTTTACGCACGCTTCGAGCACGTCGAAAAGCCCGGACATGAACTGGTGCTGGAGGAGATTGATCACGACAGAGTGTTTCCAATCACCGCTTACACGGTTGGCTATGTCCGCGATCTTTCTCATGGCCGCGGAATTGACGTGGGTGTTGGCGGCCAGTTGACGCTTCATGACGTACCGGACAGCCTCGACCGGTATTACGGGAACGATATTCCGTTTACGTTCCAGGTGTTTTTCCGGCTCCGTCCCTCGTTGATCGCCGGTCACGAGTCGATGACCCACGAGAAATAATTCAGCTCGCGAAGGAAAACACGACGGAACAAAGCTTGAGAGGCTTCGCGCTTCCGAGCAGATTGAACGCTCCATGAAACGCCGCCTGCTTTTCTATTGCTCTCTGTTCTCAATGGTCACTACGGCGCTGACGCTGCGGGCCGCCGATAAACGCCTGATCACTGAGAAGGACCTTTTCGATTTCGTCTGGATCGGTGACGCGCAGGTTTCGCCGGATGGATCGCGGGTCGCCTTCGTCCGCGTGACCGTGAACGAAAAGAAAGAGGGCTATAACACGTCGCTTTGGATGGTTCCGACGAGTGGAACCGAAACGCCGCATCGCCTGAGCACCGGCGAACGCGATTCCACACCGCGCTGGTCGCCCGATGGGAAATATCTCCTGTTTACGCGCTCGACCGAGAAAGACGGCAAACCGGAGCCGCCGCAACTTTGTATGCTCTCGATGGCAGGCGGCGACGCCTTCTCTTTCACGAGCCTGCCCAAAGGCGCCGGCGATCCAAGATGGTCGCCCGACGGAAAGCTGATCGTGTTCAGCAGCTCGTCGAATCCGGACGACCTGGAAAAGCAGGAGAAAAAGAAGCGGAAGGACGAAGAGCAAAAGCGTGCGGCGAACGTTTCGGCATCTCCGTCAGCCTCAGCGGCAAAGGACGCAGACAAAGCGAAGGCGGACGACGCGGCGAAAAATTCGGATACCGACCGTGAAAGCGATGTTCACGTCATCACGCGGGCGGTTTATCGGTCGAACGAAGAGGGGTACCTGGATTTCAAGCGGCCGGGACATCTGTGGATCGTCCCCGCCCCGCATACCCCGGATGAGAAAGTGCAGCCGCGGCAATTGACCCGAGGCCGTTTCGACGAAGACGACCCGATCTGGTCGAAAGACAGCAGCCAGATTTATTTCACGACCCTCCACAACGACGAGCCGTATTACGACACCCAGAAGACGGAGATTTGCTCGATCCCGGCGGCTGGGTTCGAGCCGACGAAGATCACGACCGTGGAGATGAACGTCGGCGCGATGTCGCTGAGCCCGGACGGAAAACAGATCGCTTTCACCGGCTCGGTGGAACAGCCGGTCAACTCCTATACCCAGCCTGACTTGTGGGTCCTTGATCTCGTGAAGGACGCCAAGCCTCGCAATCTCACCGCCGATTTCGATTTTGACGTCGGCGCCAGCGTCTTCGGCGACAATGGGTCTCCGCGCGGGGGCGGCGGGAACGTTCCAATCTGGACGCCGGATGGTAAGACGATTATTGAAAATTTCGCGCGCGAAGGACGAACGAATGTCGGTTCGTTCGATGTTGCGACCGGCGCGCTGACCGATATCACTAAGGGCGACCAGGCCATTCCTCGGTTTCGCGTCGCGGCGCCCGACGCTTCGAAGCTCGTCTATCTGGTTTCGACACCGACCCGTCTCAACGACCTTTTCTGGCTCGACCGGGTGAGCGGGGAAGCGCGCCAGTTGACCCACACCAACGACGAGCTCTTCAACCAGCTCAACCTGACCGAGCCGGAAGAGATTCGTTACAAAAGTTTCGATGGCAAAATGATCCAGGCCTGGCTGCAACGTCCGCCCGGATTTGATAAGGCGAAGAAATATCCACTTATCCTGAACATTCACGGAGGGCCGCACGCAGCCTACGGATTCGTGTTTGCCCACGAATTCCAATGGATGGCCGCAAAGGGTTACGTGGTCCTTTACCCGAACCCGCGAGGAAGCACGAGTTACGGGCAGGATTTCGGCAACGTGATCCAATATCACTATCCCGGTGACGATTATAAGGACCTGATCATTGGCGTGGATGAAACCATCAAGCGCGGGTTCATCGACGAGAAGAAGCTCGGCGTCACTGGCGGAAGCGGCGGGGGATTGCTGACGAACTGGGTGGTCGGTCACACCGATCGATTTGCCGCCGCGGTTTCGCAGCGTGACATCGCGAGCTGGACCGATTGGTGGTACACAGCCGATTTCACACTCTTCCAACCGCGATGGTTCAAGGCCCCACCGTTCGATGATCCGGAGGATTTCAAGGCGCGGTCGCCGATTACCTACATCAAGGAGGTGAAGACTCCGATGATGTTTATCCTCGGTGAGACCGACACTCGGACGCCTTCGGGCGCGGGCGGCGAGCAGATGTTCCGCGCCTTGAAGTTCCGGAAAGTGCCAACCGTGATGGTGAAGTTTCCGAACGAGACGCACGAGCTTTCGCGCTCCGGACAACCATGGCATCGCGTCGAGCGGTTGCAGCATTTGGTTGGGTGGTTCGATCGCTGGCTGATGGGTGCGTCAAAGCCGGAATACGATGTCGCGCCAAACGATGTCCCGGTGAAACCGAATGCAGCGCCGAAGGCGAAGCCAGGGAATTGATTCCTGTAGCCGGGATCGTTGATCTCGGCCTGAGGGCGGCATTTGGAACGGCCGGGTCATCGATCCCGGTTAGAACGCGGCTTGCCCAAGTGCTCGGCGAATGCAGAATGTCCCCGGTGAGACTGCGCAGCCAAAGTTACCACGACATCGAGCGCATCATCGAGTTCGACTTCATCCGCGCTACAGAAGCGGCCGCGTTGAACTCGTTGTCCTGGCTGGGCCGCGGCGATAAGGAAAGCGCCGATGCCGCGGCCTGTGACGCGATGCGCGGGATGTTCGATCTGATGAACATCTGCGGGGAAGTCGTGATCGGGGAGGGGATCAAGGACGACGCCCCGGGTATTTTCAAAGGCGAACAACTTGGTACGTGGCTGCCCGGTTCGCCGCAGTTCGACATCGCAATCGATCCGATCGATGGCACCACCAATATTTCCAAGGGCGCGCCGAATTCGATCAGCTGCATCGCGGCCGCGAGCCCGGAGCAGGGTGTCAAAGTCGCGCTCCGGGATATCCCGTCGTTCTACATGACGAAGCTTTCCTACGGCCCAAAGGTTCTCGAGCACATGCAAATCAAGGGGATCGACATGCTGCGAATCGAGAGCCCGGTCGAGGAAACTCTCAACCTGGTTTCGCAATGCCTGAACAAACGCGTCCAGGACGTGGTTGTGATGATGCTCGACCGTCCGCGTCACAAGGAAATGGTGGAGGAAATTCGGCGAGTTGGCGCCTCCCTGCGAATGATCGGCGATGGCGACATTGCGGCCGCGATGGCACCCGCAATTCCTGACAGCGGCATTGATCTTTATATGGGAATCGGCGGCTCGCCTGAAGCCGTGCTGGCGGCTGCGGGGATCAAATGTCTCGGTGGTGACATGCAATGTGTGATGTGGCCGCGCGACGACAAGGAACGCAAAGCCCTCGTCGCCGACGGCCATAAGACTGACCTCGGCCGCGTCTTTTTTGCCGACGACCTGGCGAACGGGAAGAACATCATCTTTTGCGCGACCGGAATCAGTGACAGCGCGATGTGCCGCGGAGTGCGGATGCAGGGCGCGAGCGCGACCACTTACTCCATTCTGATGCGCGCGAAAAGCCGTACGATCCGTTTCATTCGTGCCTCGCACGATTTAAAGAATAAGACGATCCGGTTGCGGTCGGATAATCGCGAGCACAAGATTTAACATCTCCTGCTCATGATCGCGATCTTGAGGCGGATTTGATTCAAGGATTAGGATCATGATCAAGATCATGAGCAGGAAACTTAAATACCTTATTTCGGGTATCGCGGTTTTCGTGGCTGCTTCGCTATCCGCGCAAGACAGGCTCGACCCGCAGATGGCTTCCCTGATGGGGGGCGCCTTGCAGGACGCGGAAAATTTCCGGCTTCAGCTTCGCCAATCGGAGTACGAAGCGAAGATGTTCGTCCAGGAGTGGGACGGTCGCGGACGGGCGCGCGGGACGGCAAAAGCGACCGCTATGGTGCGGCCGGGTGACCCGCATCCGATGACGTTCGTTTCGCGCGAAGTCCAGGGGAAGGTTCACCTGCCGAGTGAAAACAATGATGGGAGTGACGACAAAGGTAAAGACGACAAGAGCTCGCTTCTCGATTTTGCGCGAGAGCACAGGATTTCGGAGCGCTTCGATTTTGGAATGGAAGGAAAAGAGCAGGTCGGCGGTGACAGCGCCGTCCGGATCCGTTTTACACCGACAAAGCGATTGCCGGAAAAGAGCCGCGCCGATCGTTTTCTCGATGCGATCAGCGGAACAGCCTGGGTAAATGAAGGGCGAAAGCGGCTGGTGAAATTTGAGATGCGGCTCGTTCAACCGTTTCAGCTCTTTTGGATCCTGGCAGTGCTAAAGGAATGCTCGATTCAATACGAGTTGCTCGAGCCGGGAGAAATCCTCGGGCATGCGAAATTGAAGATCGTTTTCGCGGTCACGACGCCGGTCTACAGCATTCGGCAGCAACACGATGTGGAGCTCGATCATTTTCGCCGGCGCGATTCGCTCCTAGCCCAAACCCGCTGACTTTTCCCGTGGGGGGCACCGGGAAGGTGACGAGATTCGGATCATGATCAGGATCACGAGCAAGATTGGGAAAGATCTCCGCTCGACATCCCGCGGGCGGTCTGGTCAAATTCACGTGCATTTATGAGACAAATATCGAAGACGGAGCTGTCGCCAGAAAATGGCTGTATCATCGACACCAAATGGAAAGTCGGGCCGCTAAGTTACCACTCGTGCGCGAGCGAGGCTGGCTCCGAGCATTCCGTCGGCCACAAGGGGAGACTCCCTGAAGTGGTCGTATACGATCATATCGGGTTCAAAGGCGCTTTCGCCCGGACTAACCTGAGTTTCCATTTCCTGGGCGATTTCTGGAACGACCGGATCAGCTGCCTCATCATCGTCAGCGGCGTCTGGCGTTTTTACCGCGACGAATATTACAAGGGCGATCACTGGGATCTCGGTCCGGGCTTTTACGAATGCTTCTTCAAGGACAAGGGTCCGGACGATGTCATCAGCTCGTTCCAGGCGATCGAGCTGACCTAGCCCGTCGTCGTTTATGAAGGCGCAGCTTGGCG
>JBJMXC010000035.1:0-14392 GCA_045809825.1 Chthoniobacterales bacterium
CGCTGGTTTTATCGCGATGAAAAGGGGCCGCTCTGGGACCGGCTTCGGCCGGAGCTGAACTGGAAGCCGTACTGGGGCGACTGCAGTGAGGCGAAGATCATTCATTTTCACGGACCGAAGCCCTTTCAACGCGAGTACATCGAGACCCACTGGCCGGAGCTCAGATCGTTGACCGGCGGCGCGTATTTGACGGAGGTGGCGCGCTGGAACGACTTGCTTGCCCAAGCGCGAAATTCCTGACCGGAATCGCTATTTATCCGCGATCGCGAACAGGTGGACGTGAAGGGGGATACCGTCACGCGTTCGCAATTGATGATCGCCGTACGAAAAGACTTCGACATTGCGGAACGAGCGAGACAGCAGCGCGCGGACGCTCGCGCGAGTGAAGAAATTCTTGTGATCGGCTTCCAGCAAATGCCATGGAACAACTCCCCAATCGTGGAGGAACGGTAGGACTTCCAGGTTCGGGACCGAAAAAAGGGCGCGCGTCTTTATGCTACGTCCAATCTCGGCGAGAAAAGCGGCCGGATCTTTGATGTGTTCGAGCACCTCGATACAGATCGCGCAGTCCCACTCGGAATCGCCGCAGGGTAGACCTTTCGACTCGGGATCGACCCTGCGATACGGTAAACCGCGCCGCTCCAGAATTCCGCAGCAGTGCGGATTCGATTCGAGCCCGAGCCAATCGTGTCCGGCCGCGCGCATCCCGGGTCCATAGGCGCCGGCGCCGCAGCCGACATCGACGACGGAAGCTCCGGCTGGCAAATAAGAGGCAACCAAACGCGCAACTTCGGCTCCCGGCTCTTCCAACGGCGGGCCTGAGCCGTAAATATTTTCGCGATGCAAAAGCGTTTCGTTGTCGGGGAACACGACCTCGCCGTAGGGACGGGTGGGCAAAGACGCCGGCAGGATTCGCACGCTACGCTCGGCAATTATCATCGGCGCGTTCCCTGCCCGTTCCATGGATATCCGCAGGACTCCTTCGACCGGTTCTGCAACGGGCGAAATTTTCCCGAGCATCCGAAACACGCGAGATCCGTCAGAGCGCGAAGCAAAAGCGCGAGTTTCCGCACAGCAATGATCTCCCACGTAGGCTCGGAGGCGAATCTTCGCGGACTCCGGTTCGCCGGGACGAAACCAACCGGAAATAAAGAGGGCGCTATCGTAAACGCTCTGGCCCGGAGCCGGCGCATCGATCTCTGCCTGCACGCTCGAAGACACGATGGCGGAATCTGACATTGTTATTTCCAAATATTCGAGCGCTATGTTTGAAAAATCCGCGGGGAAAATTGTGGAATTCTGAAGTCGCGCCGCTAATATCACTCAGCCGCGCACGAGAGCGTGATCCCGAACTGCGCGGAAGACCGGAGTGCCATGCCAGAACGAATCCGACCCATCGAACAAATGCTCGAGTTAAACCAGGAAGAATCGATGTCACCCGAGCTCCTCGATTCGCAGGTGCAAAAGGCGCAGGAGCAACTCGTCCAGTTGCGGCGGCAAGCGGACCAGATCGAAAAACAAAAGCGCGAGCTCGAGGAGCTGAGCCGGCGCCAGGAGGAACTCGAACGCGGGCGCGCTGAGATGACCGACAAGCTCTCGCGTTCGCTCGTGATCCTGGAACGGGAAGGGTACGATTCGCAGAAGAAGCTCGAGCAAATCCGCGTCACCCACGAAAGTTTCACGCAGCACCTGCAATTGCTCGAATCGATCGATCCCAAGAGCTGGAACCCCGGGGAGCTGCCCAAGGAATTAAGCCGTGCCCTCAGCACGGTCGACGACGCGCGGGCCGAATTCAGCCAGCAGCGGAGCCGCCTCGAAGCAGGGAGCGGCGAGACTTCCGAGATCGAACTGCCCGCGGCCACTAGGGGCGGTGCCGGACTCGGCGGCAAATCGTTTTTTGACTGGGTCCAGATCGGGTTCGCCGTTTCTCTGCCGCTGATCATATTCGGAATGGTCGCGCTCTTGTTTTATTTCTGGATGACGGCCAGGCCGCAGTAAGATCCGCATGCGCCGCCGAACTCCTCAGCCAGGGACGCCGCTTAACCAAAAACAGGAGGAACTCGCCCAGCACGAGTCCCGCCTCCGCGGCGAAATGGAAAAGCTCGAGCGGATGATCGCGGAAGCGCCCCGGGTGGCGGAGGAAACGACACGCCGCCAGCGCGAGGAACTACTGGCGCGCGCCAGCGAGGGGCGGAGCCGGCTCGATGTTTCCGTCGCGCTGCAGGACAAATGGGGCGACGTCGGACGCGGGACCGGCCGCCGGAAATCATTGCGGAAAGAACGGCGCGAAGGTCGAATTATTTTTCTCGTTTTGGTTATCGCGCTCGGCCTGGCCGTGATCTGGCTGGTCAGCCATCTCCGGTTTTAGTTCGGTCAAATGGCGAGAACGGGCAAGATCGACGTGCCCCACGTCGCGCGTCTGGCGCGGCTTCATCTGACCGAGGCCGAGACGGAATTGTTTCAGGAACAGTTGGCGCGGGTTCTCGGCTACGCGGAAAAGCTAAAGCAGGCGGACACAAGCAGCGTGGATAACGAGATCGAGCCCGAGCTGTTTTCCGCCACGATTCGCGAAGACGAGCCGCGCGATTGGCTCACTGCCGAAGCGGCGCTGGCAAACGCGCCACGCCAGGCGAATGACCTTTTTATTGTCCCGAAGGTCGTCGAATGAATCTGGCTGATCTCCCGGGACTGACGGTTACGGAATTGAGAAAACTCCTCGTCCGGCGGGAGGTCTCATCCCGCGAAGTGGTCGAAGCGCTGCACCGACGCATCGAAGAAACCGACCCGGCAATCGGCGCCTACCTCTCACGCAATGTCGACGACGCTCTCAAACAAGCCGATAGCGCCGATCTTGGATTGCCGTTGGGTGGGGTGCCGATCGCGTTCAAGGACATCATCAGCGTCGCCGGAGAACCGTGCACGTGCGCGTCGCAAATTCTTCGGGACTATCAGGCACCCTATGACGCGACAGTCGTCCGCCGATTGAAGGCGGCCGGCGCAATTCCGTTCGGGAAAACAAACATGGACGAATTCGCCATGGGATCGTCGACCGAAAACTCGAGCATGAAACCGGCGCGTAATCCCTGGGACCTCAACCGCGTCCCCGGTGGCTCGAGCGGTGGTTCAGCGGCGGCGGTGGCGGCGCAGGAGGCTTTCGCCGCTCTAGGGACCGACACGGGTGGGTCGGTGCGCCAACCAGCCGCCTTTTCCGGAGTCGTCGGATTGAAGCCAAGTTACGGCCGCGTCTCACGTTTTGGTTTGGTCGCGTTCGCGTCATCATTAGACCAGGCCGGAACGTTGACGAAGACAGTCGAGGACGCGGCACTTCTCTTGCAATCGATGGCCGGGGGCGATCCCCAGGATTCGACCTGCCGAAATCAGGCGGTTCCCGATTACGCCGCGAGACTCGATGGTGAGTTACGCGGCGTCCGGCTCGGGTTACCGAAGGAGTACCTCGGCGACGGAATCGAGCCGCAAGTCAGTGGCGCGGTGAAAGCTGCGATCAAACAACTCGAGTCGTTAGGCGCGGAGATCGTCGAAGTATCGCTGCCCCATACCGAGTATGCCGTTGCGACCTACTATATGATTGCGAGCGCGGAGGCGTCCGCGAATTTGGCGCGTTTCGATGGCGTTCGTTACGGATACCGCGCGGAAAACCCCGCGAACCTTCTCGATCTTTACGGGCGAACGCGGGCCGAGGGTTTCGGTCCCGAAGTGAAGCGCCGGGTTATTCTCGGGACCTACGTTCTGAGCGCGGGCTATTACGACGAATATTACAACCGCGCACAGAAGGTTCGTCGGCTGATTCGACAGGATTTCGCCAAGGCATTCGCCAAGGTCGATGCCCTGGTCTCGCCGACGACGCCTGAGATTGCTTTTCGTTTCGGTGAACGCAATTCCGATCCGTTGCGAATGTATCTGGCCGATATCTTCACGATCGCCGCCAGTCTCGCCGGCATTTGCGGGATCAGCGTCCCGTGTGGTTTTGCCCGGAGCGATGAGGGAACCGAATTGCCGGTCGGCTTACAACTGCTTGGCAGGGCGTTTGAGGAAGAGCGCATCCTCAGCATCGCGCACGCTTACGAGCAGAGCACGGAATGGCACAGGAAACGGCCGCCGCGGACGGCAAACGTCTAACTTTGAACTCGGAGATACGCAACGGAGAACGAGCATGGCGAATCCTTCTCTGTGTATTCGGGTTCGTGTTGCTCGTGCTCGTGCTGGTGCCGATCCGGCATTCGGTCCGGGGCCATAGCACGAAGGATTACTGGGTTTGGTACCAGGCGGGCCAGACTGTGCTGCAAAGCCGTGAAATTTATCCCGACCCCCGCTGGAATAAGTTCCCGTTCATGTACCCGCCGCCGTGCGCGCTTTTCTTGGCGCCACTCGCCGCGCTCGGACAAACCGGATTGGTTCTTGTGCTGGCAGTGGTCAACGCCGCGGCCTGGATTTCCTCGATCGCATTTTCCGTTCGGCTGGCAACAGGGAAGTGGCGCGGTGGCGACGTGCTTCTCTACGTTGTGCCCAGTTTCACCATGGGCGCGTTTGTCTGGGGCAATTTCCTGCTCGGCCAACCGAGCCTGGTGCTGCTCGCCCTAATGCTGGCAGCATTTGTGGCGCTTCAGCGAAAATCAGATGTCGTGGCCGGGCTCTGCGTTGCTTTCGCCGCCGCGATCAAGGCGTTCCCGGCAATCGCGGTCGTTTACCTCGTTTATCGCCGTTATTGGAAAGCCGCAGCCACGATGCTGATCGCGTCCACCTTCCTCCTTGTGGTCCTACCCATCCCCTTTCGAGGCTACGCCGCGGCAAAGCAGGATGTCGCACGCTGGTCGAACGGGATGCTTTTCAAATATGACGAGTCCGGCGTCGGACAACGGCTCGGACGAAGCACATCGTGGAAGAACCAATCGATTTGGGGCGTGGCCAACCGCCTCCTTCGTCACGTTGAGTACGACGCTAAATACGAGCCGCATCAGCCCGTCTACGCAAACCTCGCCAATCTCGAGTTCGGCACCGTCAACCGCATCATCCTTGGGACTGCACTCCTTCTCGGGCTTGTCTTCATCGGCGTCATGCCGCAACGGCGCCGCCGGACGACGGAATCTGACGCGATCGAGTTCGCGCTCCTCCTTCTTCTCATGCTGATGTTCACGCCGCTGTCGTTCGGATACCTGTTTGCGTGGCTGATTTACCCGCTGACCGTTGTGACCGCGCGGGTTGTCACGGGCGATTGCTCCCGCAATTTGCTCGCCTGTTCCGCGCTCGCGATCCTTTTACTCGCGCTCTCTTTGCCATTCCGCGTCGTCGCCGACGCCTATGGCAATGCGTTTGGCGCTTCCCTCGTGCTGTTCGCCGGCTTGGCCCTCGAGCTCTGGCGAATCAAACGCCTCGCCGCACCAGTCACGCCCGCAATTGTTCTCGATCCGGCGAGCTGATCCGGTCGCGGATGACACTTTGCGGCTTGTCGCTGATCCCGAGATAAATTCTGCCGACATATTCGCCCATGATTCCAAGCAGCAGCAACTGCGTCCCGGAAAGCAACAGCATCGCAGCCATCAGTGAACTCCAGCCGGTTGGGGTCCCATTCAGCATGTGTTCGAGCACGACTTCGATTACTGCGAGGAAGCCGAGACCGCTCGTGATCAGGCCGGCAAACGTCATGAGACGGAGCGGTACGACGGATACGTTTATCAACATGCTGAGCCAGAGCCGGACGAGCTTGCGGAAACTGTAGCCGCTCGCGCCTTGCGCTCGCTCGACGTGGCGCACCCGGACCGTCCCGGCATTTTGGGTCACCTGGAAAATGAGGCCATCGATGTACGGATACGGCGTGCGCGATTTCGCGACTTCATCTGCCACGAAACGACTCAGGCAACGAAAACTTGAAAGGTAAAGTTTCCTTGGCTTGTCGACGACGAAATCCGCGATGCGGTTCGTGAGCCAACTTCCGGCGTTGCGCCACCAGGCGTGTTCTTTGCGGTCATAGATCGCAAAAACAACGTCGCGCTTTTCAGCCTCGGCCAGGGCAAGAAGCTTTAGCGCTTCCGAAGGTGGATTTTGCAGATCGTCGTCCATGGTGACGACGTAACGCCCGGAAACGGCGCGGAGGCCGGCCAGGACGGCATTATGTTCGCCGAAATTCCGCGACAAATTCAGGAGCGTCATCGGCAGCGTGCTTTCCCGCGTCAACTTCAACGCGACGGCTTCGGTTTCGTCGCGGCTGCCATCATTGACGAGGATCAGTTCATGGCCGCCCTCCACTCGCAGCGCGGAGATTGCCTGGTGCAATGCCGGGAGCGTGGCGGCGGCGTTGTAGACCGGAACGACGATGCTGAGATGCGGCTGGAATTCATCCATGTTTTCTCGCGACGGCAAAGACTGAAGTACCAAAGGGCAACGATAGGTGACGGCTGGCCTTGAATTCAAGCGCAGCCATTCGTTGCAAGGCCCCGTTCAGGAACGGCGGGATCGGCCGGAAATCCGAACGCGGAACGTTACCTTGCACGCCTCTTCGGGTCAGCCAGCGAATGAGGGCGATCGGCGGCAGCAGCGCGGCGTTCCAATAGGTCAGCCGTTCGACCTGGAATCGGGCGCCTTCCAGCAGCGCCTGCACCTGGCGCCGCGTATAGCGCTTGGTCACGTCGACCGCGTAATCATGCGCGCCTTTCAGAAATTCAAACGCCGCCAGGTTCAGGATCAATTTGCCGCCGGCCCTCAGGACCCGATGAGTTTCATGCGCAGCAAGCGCGTCGTCCGCTTGCGCTGCGCTCCAAACATCGAGCGATAGGACCACATCGAACGATCCATTCGGAAATGGCATTTCGTTTGTGCTCGCCTGAAGGAGACGCGCTCCCGTATTGCGTTCCTCCGCTATCTTCACCGCGTGCTCGCTGTAATCGAATCCGGTCAGCTCCGCGTTGGGGAAGGCACGCCTCACCGTTGCGAGCGTGCCCCCAGTCCCGCAGCCGGCATCGAGAATCGAAAGGGTGCTTCCGATCGGCATAATGGAATCGACCACGTGCTGACGTAAGGCGCGGTACCACCAGTATTGGTCCTCGACCGCCCGCATGATGTCGTGTTCCTCCGGCGACATGAATTTGCCTGGTAAATTACTTCTTCGCTGGGGCCGACCCTAGGGACTCGACGATCCCGGTCAATCATTCTTCACCGCTCGTCTGGTTCTTATTCTTCGCCCCCGACCTGGGGAGCGCACTAAACCCTCAACCAGCCGCGGAATCCCCGCGCGCTATAATAAGACTGTGCGCCATTGTGATAGATGAAAACGCGCCCGTAGCGGCGATCACCAAAGAGAGCTCCGCCTCGTTTTCTAATCTCAGCCGGGGTTTTCACCCAGGTCGTCGTCCTGGTATCGAACTCTCCCAGCTTCTGGAGCTCGTAGTATTGTTCTTCCGTCAACAGTTCGACGCCCATCGCCATTGCCATATCAATGGCGGTATTTTTCGGCCGGTGTTCCTTCCGCGATTCCAGCCCTTCACGATCATAACAAACAGCCGCGCGGCCTTTGGGACTTTCGGCCGAACAATCGAAAAAGATGTATTCGCCTGTCTTCTTATCATGGCTAACGACATCCGGTTCCCCGCCGGTGTTTTCCATTTCGTGAAGTGACCAAAGCTTTTCCGCATTCGCTTCCAGCTTTGCCTGCACTTTTGCCCACTCGATGGCCTTATGACGATTCATATTTTTCTCGAAGCGAGCCTTCAATACCCCGAGAAATTTTTCAGCTTCCTTGGGTGACACCTTCTTGTTTGGTCCGACGCCTTTCATATAGGTCTCCCTTTGTTGCTCAATCGCGTTGAGAGCTAAGTGGAAATTACGCAGGTCTTTTTGAGACCAGTCGGAGAACGACGCGGCCTTTGCACATCCAAAGTCCCGTTAAAACAATCGCCGGGAAGGCAACAAAGCGCACAACCGGCGCGTAGTCTGGAAGTTCCTTGAATGGGCTATAAACATAGCCGGCTATTGGGATGGCGAAGACAATGTGGATCCAGCGATAAATCGACCGCTTGGTGGTGTCACTCATAATCGCTTCGTGAATCTCTGAGCCGGCGAGCTTATGGCGCAGGCCGTATGAACGTCGAGGGTATTCCCCCGTTTTCGTTGGTGGCTCCTAATCTTTTCCGTCAGCTTTCTCATGGTCGTCGCAAACGCATGTTAATTTGCGCGTTTTCTGAAACGATTTCGTCGTTGTAACCTCCAACCCAGATGCTTTTCGGTTCACACAAACGACGAAGGCGTGAAAGACTGCGGGCGACGCCGTTTCCGGAGGAGTGGAAGGCCATTATTCTGCGCAACCTTCCGATCTTTGCCCGGCTGCCCTCCTATGATCGCGCGGAACTGCTCGGTGACGTGCAGGTGTTTCTGGCCGAGAAGCGGTTCGAAGGCTGCGCCGGTCTGGAATTAACCGACGAAATCCGGGTGACGATTGCAGCCCAGGCCTGCCTTCTCCTGCTCCATCGTGACACGGATTACTATCCGGAATTGACGAGCATCCTCGTTTATCCTTCAGCCTACGCGGTGCACGAGGATCATTACGTTGGCGCCAATATTTGGGAGCAAAGCGAGGATGCTCGGCTCGGTCACACCGGGCGCCAGATGGGATCGATGGTCCTCGCGTGGGACGAGGCGAAACACGGCGCGGCCGATCCGGCCGATGGCAAAAACCTTGTTCTGCACGAATTCGCGCATCAGCTCGACTTTGAAGATCGTCGTACCGACGGCGCCCCGGCCCTGGCTACCCGCGCTCAGTACCTGGCCTGGGCCCGCGTGATGCAGCGCGAATACGAAGCCTTGCGCAAAGCCGATGAAACCGGAACGCCGAGTGTGCTCGATACCTACGGCGCGACTAATCCCGCCGAGTTCTTTGCCGTCGCGACCGAGGCATTCTTCGAACGGCCCCACGCGCTCCGGGCGAAGCAACCAGAGCTCTATGACGAGTTCGCGCGGTTTTTTCAGCAGGATCCGGTCACCTTTTCCGCAGAGGCGGACGCGCGATAAATCGGCGGCCGTTCGGATTGCTTACGCGCTGTCGGCGGCGCGTTCCACCTCCGCGATGTCGATCTTGATCATCTTCATCATCGCCTCCATGGCGCGACGGGCGCGGTCCGGATCAGGATCTCTTATCAACTCCATCAGCCGGGTGGGCGTCACTTGCCAGAAGACGCCCCAGCGATCCTTGAGCCAACCGCAGGCAATCTCCGAGCCGCCATTGGCAATGAGCGCGGTCCAGAGCCGGTCCGTTTCGGCCTGGTCCGCGCAGGGAATCAAAAACGAGACTGCCTCAGTGAATGAGAACCCCGGGGTGTTCAGCGCGATGAATGGGTTGCCCGCGAGCGTGAACTCCACGAGCAGCACCGTCCCGGCCGCGCCGCCGGGCGTGTCTAGCGGCGAGCGCGTTACCCGGTCGATCTGCGAGTTAGGCAGGAGCGTGACATAGAACTGGGCGGCCTCCTCGGCTTGCCCGTCGAACGACAAAAATGGTGTGACTTTATTCATTTGCTCAACAAAATCGTCATCCCGTCATGGCCCACCATGCTGTTTGATGGTCATCGTCCAGGAATGAGTATTGCGTTGCCGGCGCGATCTAAATCTACGGAGAAGTCCTCGCCCATGGCAACTTAATCATCTAACGAGAATGGAACGGACTGCCAACCGTGACATAGACGTGGTTAGGCCTCCGCAAGCGGGTTAAATTCGCGACGTAGTACCCGTCGGATCGCCCCGCCCGGTCGCTCATTTGCCCCGGTCTAGGAACGTCAACGCCGCTTCCGCGCACGCGACAGGCTGCTCGTCCCACATCTCGTGGGTGGCTTTAGGAATAATTACTCGACGATTATGCGGCAACAGCGCTGCATACTGCGCGTCGAGGAGCCTGTGCAGCAGGAGGGTGTGTTGGCCTCCCATCAATAGCGTCGGCGCGCTGATTCCCGCGACCTCTTCCCGACTAAGGCTGGGAAAGGCATCGCGGGATGCAGTCAGGGCCTGCCACTCGCGCAAATTCGCCTTCAGTTGGGTACGGACATCCGCCGGGATCGAGTCGACTGTTGCACCGTTGAAGAAGTAGCTAACGATGATCTTCATGGCCTCTCCTGGATCACGCCCGCCGAAGGCCCGCCCGACTGGTTGCCAGAGTCGCTCCTGAAAATCGGCGAACGCGACCCTCCCCTCCGGCGTGCTTTTCAGCCACCGCAGCATCGGCGCTTCTGCGAGGACGAGGCTGCGCACGAGTTCTGGATGGTGGACAGCGAGAAACAGCGCCGTATAGGCGCCGTAAGATTCGCCGATGACGTGGACACGGCCGAGTTGGAGCTTATTGATGAGGGCTGCGAGATCGTCTGCATCAACCGCCGGTGAATACACTGGATCCAGCGGGGTGTTGTGGTTGGGAAAGTTGTAGCGCCGGCTGTAGGTGATGACGCGATAGTGTCTGGCAAAAGGCTGGATCTGGCTGGCCCAGCGGCGGTAATCGACCAGTCCCCCATGCACGAACAACACCGGAATGCCCCGACCTTGCTCGAGGTAATGAAGCTCCACCCCATTGACTCGAACGTGCCGCAGCGGCTCCGCTCCCGGACAACTGAAACTGGCGACCAAAGCACTGGCAGCCACGACCGCGAGACAGACAAATTTCACGGCAATCTGTTTCTTTCTCTAGGCCTAACGAGACACAAGATGAGCCACCGCTGGCGGGCGCGAGCGTGGCGGCGGTCGCAGTGTGGAAGTCATCGAGAGTGTAAAGGCGGGACGGGGTAGAGGTTAGCTGCCGCCTGGCTAGGCCCCCTCAACACTAATCTGCGTCGGAGCCTTGACCATTATCATCGCGCCCCTTCAATGCGCGGTAAAGAAAGAACACACCGGCTCCAATGAAGATCAGACCTTCCACAGTCGCCGCCGTGCCAGTATAACGCGCATTAACAAACGGAATGCCCTTGAAGCGATACACGGTCGACTCGCTGAACAGATGTGAACCGCGCTGCGAAACAATGTCGATTACGCCTAGGATCAAAAAGGCGGCGGAAAAGGCCACGTTGACGACGCGCTTTCTCAACATAATTCAGCTTGTTAGGCTATGGTATCCTGCGGAAACGTGCCGACCACTTGGTAATCACCACAGAGCGCATCGTTGTAGCCCTAACGGGAATGAAGCGGACTGGCAAGCCACGACATAGACCAGGGCCGAAGGCTGAATGGAGCCAGCGGGAAGCGGTGCGACATCGACCTGGCCCGAAGGGTGACCCGCACGGGGACGGGAATCAACGAGTCGCGCGAGTTCATCAACAAGATGAGCGACGGCTGGCCGGGTGGCGCGTCGCTGCGGGTTGAGTGTGGAATTTTATCGAAAGCGAGGAACGGAGGGAACTGGGAAAGCCGCGACATGGACCTTAGCCCGCAGGGTGAGCATTGGGCAATGCGCATCAACCAACGCTGCCCGCCGTTCGGTCCATCGCATGGTTAGATGCGCGCGTGATCACGGAGAAAAGTCTTCGACGGGAGAGGGCTGTCCGGAAAGCTCAATTGTGATGGCCGTACCACGCACCAGTAAAGTGTCTGCCGTGGAAAGGAGTAAGGAAAGTTCAATAGGACCATCGAGCGTCCCAGCGGCCGCTGGAATGTGGTTCTGGTGGAGAGAGTCAGCCACACGGATGAAGCCGTCCGCAACCCCAGCGGGCAGCTGAACATCCGATGCGATCTCCCCGTGTCCGATGGCGAGCGTCGCCGCCTGATACCAGCCGACACCCGGATCGACACCCGGCGCTCCAGTGGACTCGTGAACGTAAATCGCGCTGAAGGAGAGTACAACCGACGCTCCAACCTGTGCGACTGCGGCGAGCTGGGAATCATGGAACTCAATGGCGCGATGCAGCGACTGCGGCATAAGCATCATCTAACGAGAACAAGATGAGCGACGGCGGACGCGACCGCGCGTAGCTCGTGGGAGAAGTCTGGAAGTCATCTCAAAACTTGGACGCACAGCGGTCCGGCGTTCGCTCCATCGCCTGGTTAGGCCATTTGGGTTCATCTATGGTCGCGAACTTCCATCCGCTGATCCATCCGGACTCGCCAGCACCACAGTGTAGCCGTCGAGGTCGCGTAGCCAGACCTCCCAATGGTTGGGACCGCCCTCCCCTTCAGGAGGATTGCGATGACGTGGCCGGACGATCTTCGCCTGCAGATCCGCGGCACGAACCAATGCTTCGTCGAAGTCGCCCACCTCGAACCAGAGGAGGACGCCATTTCCGGGCGTGAGGTCAGGGTCCCCGATCGGACCATGATGATGTTCCACATCCCAGCGATGCAATTGAAGAATCAGCCGGCCGTGCGCAAGAAGACGCTCATAATGAGGACCGCCATGATCACCCTGACACCCGAGGAGCCGCTGATACCAGCGACTGCTCGCCTCAACGTCGCGCACGCAAATAAGTGGCTGTGGGTGCATACGAATCTTCGGGCCTAACGAAAACAAGATCAGCGACGCCTACCGAGAGCGAGCATTGATCGGAGGTGGAACGGTTTAATCATGGGAAATGTCGGCGCACAACGGGTAGGCGTTCGCTGCATCGCATGGTTAGGCCTAGATGTCGTCATCTGCTCGCCCCCAGCGCCACCTGGGTGCTTCGCCCTTCCACGCGCAAATCGCAATCAGGAGGATCGTTAAAATACCCGCATATACCAAGAAACGGATTGACCGCTCGCCGGCGAACTGCAAACCGCCGAATAGAAGTAAGAAAAGGTAGATGGCAAGGACCAGCCAGCCTTGCCAGCGTTTCGGCAATCCCCAACCGTACCCATATCGTTTTGCGGCGAACCACGCTTTGTCTTTTGGAAGCGCCATAATTGGGCCTAACGAGAACAAGATGAGCGACGGCTGGCGGGAGAGCGCATCGCTGCGGCTTGAGGGTGGAAGTTCATCTTGAGTGAGGAGCCACAGCTGCCAGCCGTTCGCTCCATCGTATGGTTAGATGTAGTGGCACTCGCGGCTGCGTGGGACGTGGACTCGAGGCGAAGCCAAACACTGCAGCCGCTACGCACAACACAAGATAACAAAAGGCGAAAACTCGCATGAAGCGACACAACCGAACGGTCTCGCCGTCGTCGATGCTCTCGAAATGTCCGCCAAGGAGAAATCGAAGAAAGAGCCCGCTATTCTGGAGGCTGTTATTCATAATCAGCGTGGGACGGCCGAGAGAATCGTAAATGTTTGGATGCCGCGTTCGAAGTAAGCGGTGCAAGCGCGCCCCCAATACAAACCACAGGATCGTGCAACCCGTGAGAATAAGGAAAAGGACCTGCAAAACGACGATTTGGACGGAGTTTGTGGATTCAGTCATGGCTCACGCGTCAGCTACATCTACCGAGAATAAGATGAGCGACGGCGGACGAGACCGCGCGTCGCTCTGAGTGGAAGCGTGGAAGTCATCTCAAAATGTGGACGCAAAGCGGTCCGGCGTTCGCTCCATCGCCTGGTTAGATGGTTTGCGTTCCATTTTGCTGTGGATGGCATATGCGTCTTCAGTGGCTCACGCCTTCATATGCGACAAGACACTCTCCACCCGAAAGCTGCTGCATGCGACAGCGAACAAGGCCACCGGGTGCAAACTCCCACTTTTCATCTTCTGGGTCCGCGGGCTCGCTGACGATGCGATAAACGTCGTCCCTGATGTGCTCGGCTGTGACTGGACGCCAACAATCTGTGCCCTCATCGAGCAGATAGACGTAAATCACTGTGGGAACTGGGCTCACCATCTAACGACAACAAGATGAGCGACGGCGGACGAGACCGCGCGTCGATCGGAGTGGAAGTGCGGAAATCATCTCAAAATGTGAACGCACAGCGGTCCGCCAGCTTGCTCGCGAACGCTTTCGGAGTTCGCTCCATCGCATGGTTAGGTCTTTTCGGGTTCAACATCCCACTGAAATACGACTAAATCACCGTCTGATAACGCAAAGTCTTGCCACTTCGGCGGAATCTCTGAGAGCGCGAAACGGAAAACATCAACTTTGCGATCACCAAGTGGGCGTCGCACCGTTACCGTGTCGGCGGCCCTCATCTGCTCGGTCGGCGTGGCAAATCCACCGGCTGCATCCAAAGCGCTACGAATGCTGGCAGGCGAGCTGAGCGAGTGACTTCCGCCGCTGCGCACTGCCCCGCTCACCGTCACATTAAGACTGTGCGTCATGAGACCTAACGAGAACAAGATCAGCAACGCCTATCAGGGGCGAGCGCTGATGGGAGATGGAATGGTTTAGTCATGGAAGATGTGGAGCGAACAGCGGGTAGGCGTTCGCCGCATCGTTTAGTTAGATGATCAGTCAGCATCGAGATTTCGGCGTATTGTAACCTGCCAAGTATGCGCTCCAGTTTCGCCTGGGACAA
>JBJMXC010000036.1:0-17895 GCA_045809825.1 Chthoniobacterales bacterium
ACCGCCGCGGGCGGCGCGCAAATGCGGCAGGGCAAGCCGTTGATTTACCAGGAGCTCAACGGCACGAAGCGCGCAGTGAGCGGCGGCTTCACCGCGACTGGCAACCACGCGGGATTTACCGTCGGCAACTATGATCGTTCCCGGCCGCTCCTGATCGATCCTCCCATCATCACCTACTCGACCTATCTCGCTGGCGAGGAGGACGACCGGGTTCACGACATCAAAGCCGACGCGGACAGCAATGCCTACGTCACAGGCTGGACGCAATCGGACCAATTCCCGACCAAGAATGCGTATCAGCCCGGGAACAACAGCTTCACCGATGAAGCTTTCATTACGAAATTCAATCCGGATGGGACCCAGTTAATCTGGTCCACCTATCTTGGGGGTGGGTTTTCATTAAATGAGAACGGCGGCGACGGAGCTTATGGCATCGCCCTCGACGAAGATCGAAACGTCTATGTAACGGGCTGGACGTTTTCATTCGACTTCCCGACGCGGAACGCGATGCAGACACACCTCGCGGATAGCTGCTGCAACAGCGACAGCTTTATCACGAAGCTAAATGCTGCCGGCAATCAGTTGATCTTCTCGACCTATTTCGGTGGGGTCGCCGGCGATGACGTTGGTCGCGGCATCGCGGTGGACTCCAGCAATAATATCTATGTCACGGGCTATACCCGTTCCTTCGCCTTTCCGACGACGAATCCGATTCAAAAAGAGATCAACGGCCGGACCACCCACATGAATGACGGACGGGGAATTTTTGACGCGTATCTGGCCAAAATCGACGCGTCGGGACAGTTCCGCGTTTACTCAACCTACGTCGGCGGCGACCAAACCGACGTCGCCACAGGAGTCGCGGTCGATAAGAACGGTGCCGCTTACATCACGGGCTGGACGGAATCGACCTTCCTGGATCCGAGCGCGACGCCCGAACCGAACCGGATCCAAGAGTTTAATATCCCCCAACCCTTTGGCCGCGCCGGTTTCATCACGGTCGGACCGGACAGCCAGATCTGGTTTGGCGACATCGAATCGACAGTGCCTGGCCGGATGGGCCGGCTGAATATTCAGCCTAACCCGACAGCGACGCCGACCTTCGATATTTTCGAGTTTGGAGATCCCGACAACGCAGAAAATTTTCCTGGCTGCCAGACCGTCGGCGACCTAACGACCAGGATCCCGCTGCCGACCGCGACTCCGGACAATCACGTTTACTTTAACGATTATTGTACCCACCGAATCGGGCGGATGGATACGGCCGGTAACGCCGACCAGGTGACCGGGCTGCTGCCGGGGTGCGCCGGCCAGATCACGAACAACCCGGATGGGCATGTTTACACGAGCGATAGTTGCAACGCCCGCGTTGTTCGGGACGACGGCACCGCGATTGACACGGCGTGTGGCGGTGCCTATGGGCTGGTCACCGGCCCGAACGGGCATCTATACGTGCTTGATGGCTGTGGATACATCGACGAAGTCGCCCTCAATAGCGGTGGCGGCACCCTCGTAAATTTCTTCGGCGTCGGGACCGGCTTTGGTCACTTCGCGACCCTCACGGCCGGGCCCGATGGCAATTTGTACTTCACGACGGACAACGACGTGCAGCCCGTCATCGGGCGATTCAATCCGACAACCGGCCAGACCACGCTCCTCAACAACCACTCTGGTTTTGGCGCCCAAGGCATCACTGCTGGCCCGGACGGCAATATCTATTTTGTGGTCTCCGCAAATAACAGCATCGGCCGGCTTGAACTGGGAACCGGCACGGTTCGCCAGTTCGGCCTCCCGAGTTGCAATGCTGAGCCGCGTGACATCGTGGCGGGACCTGACGGCAATCTCTATTTCACGGAAGCGAACACCGACAAGATCGGCCGCTACAAATTGAATCCGTTGACGCCCCAGCCGCCAGCGACGCCAACCCCCTGCCCGATCGTGCACGTGCTTTTCCCAACGACGACTGGGGCGTTCCAAACTATGCCGAGCGGAACAGGGTTTAGCCGCGACGCGTTTATCACAAAGGTCGATCCGGCCGGGTCGCAATATCTCTATTCAACGTTCCTGGGTGGCCAGGGTGAGGATACTGCATGGGGCATCGCGGTCGGAGCAGATCGGAGCGCGTTTGTGACGGGCTACACCAATTCCGGTGCAACGCCGGCTCCGGCTTCGTTCGCGGCCGAGGGCCCGGTCCCGAGCACTCCTTCTCCAAGCGCGTTCCCGACGACCACAAATGCATATCAGCAAAAAAACGCCGGCGGTTATGACGCGTTCCTGACCCGTTTGAGCCCGGACGGATCCGGTTTGATTTACTCGACGTATATCGGGGGCGAACGCGACGAGGGTGAGGGTTTGCAGCCGCAGCGCATAAGCCAGCTGGATGGTGCGGCCGTCGCGGTTGACCTGACGGGCAACGCTTATATCACTGGCTGGACAGAATCCACCTTCGTCGCACCGCCAGCTTCGTCGCCCACGCCGACTCCTCCAAGTGGACGACCGAATGGCGCCAGTTCACCCACCCCCACTCCGCCTCCTGGGCCGCCGGTGAATTTCCCGACGACGGCCGATGCCTATCAGCCCCAGCCCGGCAGCATTCCTTTCAGTTTCGGCAATCAAGCACGCGATGCTTTCATTTCGATCTTCAATACGAATCCCGCCGCGCCGGACCCGCAGGCGTCGCTTGTTTATTCATCGTTCCTGGGAGGGACCAGGCAGGACGAGGGCGAAGCGATCGCGCTCGATCCATCGAACAGTCTTTTCGTCGGCGGCTTTACTCGATCCGACGGGGGCGAATGCGAGAACGGTAGTACAGAGCCGTGCCAGGCTTCCGAGGATCTGCCGAATCCGAATTCGACCAACGATTTCCCGACAACGGCGGGCGCGTTCCAGGAAGAGCCCAGCGTCGGCGACGACGGTTGGGTAGCGGGATTCGTCTTCGGATCGACGGGCGGTGGAGGCTCGGGTTCGGGCTTCATGATCTTTGGACAGATAACGTTCGCCGATGACGGAACTCCCGTTCAAGGCGTCACCGTCACTCTGACCAAGCCTGACGCCACCACGATGACTACGACCACGGACGCGATGGGAAATTATTCCTTCCCCAACCTGCCACCGGTTCCGGAGAGTCCCTACACGGTGACTCCGTCTGGTCTTGGGTTTGTTTACAACCCGGCGAGCCGCCAGGTGATTATCACAAACAAAAACGAGCGCGCCGATTTCCTCGCCAGCTTCCCGGAACCGTCGCCGACCCCGACGGCAACGGCCACTGCGACGCCTACCCCGAGCAGTACGGTCACCTCACAGGCGGACAATCTCTCGACCCGACTTCATGTCCTGACGGGCGACCAAGTCGGCATCGGCGGCTTCATCGTAACTGGCTCGGGGCCGAAGCACGTGATCCTGCGCGCGATCGGGCCATCGTTGACCCGCTTCGGTATTCCGAATCCCTTGCCGGATCCGGTTCTCGAGCTGCATGGCCCCGGAAGTTTCGCCACCCTGTCGAATGATAATTGGCGCGATACCCAGGAAGAACAAATCAAGGCGAGCGGCATCCCGCCGACGGACGATCGGGAGGCAGCCATCGACATTACATTGGCCCCGGGACAGTACACGGGAATCATTCGCGGAAATGGCGGATCGACCGGAATCGGACTGATCGAGGTCTATGACCTGGACCAGGCAGCACCGTCGAAGTTGTCGAACATCAGCACTCGCGGATTTGTCGGCAGCACGCCGGGCGACAGTGTGATTGCCGGCTTTATTCTCGGAAACAGCAACGTGCCGGTTCGGATCGTGATTCGCGGTCTCGGGCCGAGCCTCACGAATTTTGGAGTGCCGAACGTGCTCCAGAATCCGACGCTCGAGCTTCATAACGCCGATGGCGCGCTGCTCTTCACGAACAACGACTGGAAAGACAATTCGGCAAATGCTGCGGAAGTTTCGGCTGCCGGCCTCGCACCGGGCAACGACTTCGAATCAGCCATCGCGGTTACGCTGCCGCCGGGCGTTTACACCGCAATCCTCGCCGGCCTCGACAACAGCACCGGTAACGCGCTCGTAGAAGTTTACGATCGCGGCGCCGGCCCGTAGTCGAAAAAGGATGAGGGATGAAGGTTGATGGATGAAACACGGACGTTGAATTCCGACTTCTCAACGTTCATCCCTCATCCTTCATCCTTTCGTCCATCCCGCTAGACGACTACCGAACGTCGCGATAACTTCGCGGAGAAATTCTCTTGGCATGCCACAGTTTTCCTACCGAGCACGCAACGCGCAGGGCGGCCTCGTCGAAGGCGTTCTCGATTGTCCTGATCGTTCCGTCGCGATCCGGCAAATTGAGCAGCTCCACTACATGCCAGTCCGGATTGAGCTCGTCGGAAGCACCGTGCCGGCGGCGGTAAAAACTGGAAAGAACGGAATCGCGAGGACTGCGCCGGTTCCGTTGACAGTGGCGACCGCGCCAGCCGCGCCGACGCAGCGGCTGAAAATCGCGCACAGCCAGCTTCTCATTTTCACCGAACAGCTCGGCCATTTGTTGAAAGCGGGTATGACCCTCGACGAGGGATTGTCCGTTCTCGAGAAACGCCTCAAACAGCCGCGTGTCCAACAGATGACCCACGCCCTGCACCAGGCGCTCGTTGACGGCCGCAGCTTTTCCCAGGCGTTGCGCGATTTTCCGCGCGTTTTCCCTCCCATCTACGTCAATCTCGTTGCGGCCGGTGAAGCGAGCGGCGCCCTGCCCGAGATTTTGTCGCGTCTCGTCGAACACCTCACCCAGGCAAAGAATCTCCGAGACCGCGTTCAGCAGGCACTGATTTATCCGGCGTTTCTCGCGTTCGCCGGTACCGGCCTGATCACAATTTTCATCACTTTCATGGTGCCGCAGCTCGTCGGTTTCATGTCGCAAAACGGCGGCACGCTGCCGTTGCCAACGCGAATTCTGCTGGGCGCAAACAGCCTGATCACGAGCTATTGGTGGGCGGCGTTGATCGGAGTTATCGGGATCGTGATTGGCTTTCGCGCATTCGTCCGTAGTGACGAAGGCCGAATCGCCTGGGACCGTTTTCGTCTCGCTATCCCCGGATATGGCCGCGTCATGCGGCATCGCTATTACGCGCAATTTTCCCGCACCCTCGGCACGCTCATGGAAAACGGGGTGCCGCTTTTGCGCGCGATTGACCTCGTGACGGAAATCGCAGGCAATCGCTTTCTCGAGGTCAAGATGATCGAAGTCCGCCGCTCGGTCATCGATGGCGCAACTCTTTCAACGGCGCTGAGCAACGAGAATCTTTTCCCCGAATTGTTTACCGACATGATGGCCGTCGGCGAACAAACCGGGCATTTCGCGTCGACCATGCAAACCATCGCCGATGTCTACGAGCGCGAGCTCGACCGAACCGTGAAAACGATTTCGGCGTTGATTCCGCCGATTATCATCGTCCTCATTGCCATCGTCGTGGGTTTTGTCGTTTACAGCATCCTCTCCGCCGTATTTGAAATGACCCATAGCTTGCAGTTTCGGCCGCACTAAGGTAATCTGCGCCCGCAAATGCTCTCCCGGGTCGCGGCGCTTTTCCTCGTTCTGGTCGCGGCCTCCTCGGCGCTGGCTCAGGAATTTTTTAGCGACACTCTTTCGGTTCGCGCGAAAAAGAGTACACCCCGCAAAGTCGACAGCGCGTGGCTCGATTTACGACAAACGCCAGCGGCCGCCTCCAAACCGCAGGTCACCCCGGATTGGGTTGAGGCAATTTCCATCGTGCCGTCCGAGAAAAAGGAAGGCGAACCTGAGAAAACAGTCTTCCGAATCCGGGTCAGCCAGCCGACTCCGGAAGCGCAGGTACTTTTTTTTCGGCTCTTTTTTGACGACCATCCGGAACGCAAACCTCAGCTGATTGCGTGGGATGAATCAGGCAGCGTGGTGATGCAATCAGGACCGCTGGGCGCCGGGGTCAGCCTGCCCACATCGGAGAGCGTGATGGTCCCCATGGTCGGCGTGTCCACTATCGACATCGAAGTTCCCGGCGATGGCAGCACCGTGCGCGGCGCGTATCTTGATTGGATGGCGGATGCCGAAGTGCTCCACCCGATGGGCGCTGAACATCGCGACCTCATCCCGGAACCATTTTCGGCCGCCGGCCCTCTCCGCGCCCCCTCGCAGGACTCGGAGAAGTTCGGAACCGTCACGGCATCACTCGCGGAAGAAACGATTCGGATCGGCGCGAGCGTTTCGCAGGGTGCCGCGTTTCAGTTTGGTCTCGAAGCACAACCTCTCGTCGCGCTGATCACCTTCGAAGTTGCGAGCCCCAATATCGCGTCGCCCCCGGAAATTTATCTCAACGGCGAAAGCCTCGGCGCGGTTTCGATGGCGTTGCCCGACCTGGCTGATCCGGGTTATCGCGGTGAGACCGCCGCACTTATTCGCGGAATGCGATTTGGTTACACCGGCTGGCTCCGCGCCCAAAAACTCGTGCCCGCCAGCCACCTGAAAGTGGGCACTAACGATCTCCTGATCATCGGCGGCCCGGGCACGAGCGCCTCGGCCATCCGCGCCACCCAGATTCAATTGAAGTATCTCTGGGATAAAACAGATTATCAGGTCCAGACCGATCCATAACCGAGAATGAAAAAGAAGCAGAACGCGTTCACCCTGTTGGAAATCATGCTGGTCATCAGCATCATTGTTATTCTGCTCGGCGTCGCCATCAGCAAACTGGGAAATCAGGTAGGCTTTACCAAAGGCGTCGCCGTTCGCGCCGACGTTCAGGCGATCGGGACCCAACTCAAACTTTACGAGAGCGTCAATGGGTTCCTGCCTACGACCGAGCAAGGCCTCCAGGCGCTCGTAACTCAGCCAACGACAGAGCCGAAACCGACTCGCTGGTACCAGCTCTTCAAGGAGATCCCGAAAGATCCCTGGGGGAACAATTACATTTATCTTTCACCGGGCCGGAAGAATCCCACCGGTTATGATCTCTACTCCGCAGGCCCTGACCGCAAGGCCGACACGGCGGACGACGATTGGGGTCAATAAATCTGAAGGAACCCGACCGGTTCTAGAGCTCGACTTCGGGAGTCGGCGCCGGAATGGGCGTGACCCCGGCGTTCGCTGTCGGATTTTTCGGGATCACACCGCGCACCCGCGCCGGCGGTGTAGGTAAGGACGGTACCGGCATTGGCCGGGTCACGTTTGGTTGGACCACCGCGCTGGGCGGCGGAACGATCGGCTGTGCCTGCTGCAGGTTCGGCTGCGGCATCTGAGGCTGCGGCGGCTGGGAGGCTACGTTCTGGTGAAGCAACGCTTCGTTGAATGTCAGCGTCGCGGTCTGTCCATCCTTGGCAATCGTGACTTTGGTCGCGCCCACTTTGTCCGACCACTCGATGTTAGTAATCGTGTAGCCATCCTCCGCGGCATTCGTGTTGAGGTACTTTTTAAAATTCTTGTCCGCGCTCGACGCGATCGTCACCAAGTCGCCGTCCTTGGAGTGCGCGGCGTTGGCAACGTAAAGGTCCTTCGCGAAATTTGGCGTCGCCGCCGGCGCGGCCGCAGCGGTGGCGACCGCGAACGGAGAGCGGTCCATCATTCCCTGGTAACGGTCAAAAGCGAACGGCTTCGGGACGTCATCCGCGAGGAGCAAGGAGACAGGGACAGCCGCCATCAGAGCCAGGGAGAAATGTTTTGTCATGGAGCTTCTTACTGACAATACCCGAAGTCCGGCCGTTCGAATATCGCTATTTTCCGGCGGGAGCGAACCAGCGCGCGATCTTCAATTTGCCGCGCATCTGGGTTGGATCGGCCGGATCGATGTTGAGGGTGACGCTTTCAAAAACAATGAAGGAGTCCGGCTGCTGCAAGTCATAAAGAAATTTCACCAACGGAGGCCAGGGACTCCTCACTTCGACATTTGCGAAAACCGTTTGCCGATCCGGGGTTGCGTCGCCGGTGCCGATGGCCGGATTTTCTATCAACACATTGTGCTTCCCCGCGATTTGTTTCACCTGGTCGAGGAGGGTTGAGGCTTCGCCCGGCCCTTTCAGGACTGGCTGGTGTTCCTTCAGCCACGCCGCACGTTTGTCCCAGAGGTCCCGTTCCCGGATGTAAACTTCCTGGACTTTGCGCGTGTTCTGGCGCGCTGCCAGATCGGCCCGCGCGCGATCGAGCGTCCCGAGGAGCTTTCCCCAGATGTACAGGTTCAGGAGCAAAAAAAGCGTCCCGGCGACGATCGCGGCAAGGACGCGCTCGCGCGGATTCATCCGCTGGTACCAACCACGAATCGTCATTTCGGTTTGCCCTCCAGCCGGAACTGGGCGTGGTCGTTAGGCAACAACTTCGGAGCGCCGAGCTCGAATTGAAACGTTTGCAGGTCCGGGTTTTTCTTCACCTTCTCGGCGAACTGGTAGGCCAGCGCCGCTGTGTTCGCCTCGCCATCAACCGAGATTTGGCGGGCCGATTGATTGAAAACCGTAATCCGAACGTCCTGGGACGGCAGGCAATCAAAGAGATGGAGGAGGACTTCGATCGGGTAGTAGTGCGGATCGATTGCGGGCGCCAATGCTTTCCAGCGCGCGTCGGTGGATTTGACGAATTCGGTCCGCGGCGCATCGCGGGAAATGCGCTTGTCGAGGCGGCCAACCTGGAGCCGCAAGATGAAGAGGTAGGCGAGAAATAAAAGGAGTAAACCGGCGTAGGCGCACGCGCCGATCAGAACGCGCTTTCGCCATTCCTTTTGCCGCGCCAGCTGGGCGCGCCGTTGCCGCCAGCTATCCGGAAGCAGATTTAAAGAAGTCTCGGACGGCGGCACCTCAACCGCGATGAGCTCGGCGCTGGTTGCGAAGATTCCTTCGACGGTGTCGCGCAATTCGTAAAGATTTTCGCCGAGCAGAATTCGGGGCGACGAAGTATCGATCCCCTGGAGCTCGGCGGTTAGGGCGACTTGCGGCAAGTCGCGCTGTAATTGCAATGGATCCGCGGCGTCGATCGTCCTGGTCAGGCTCAGTTTCCCTTCCTCTGCGATCGCGCAGACAATGGCCTCGGCCTCTCGATAGACGAAGAGTGCAGTACCTTCCCGGGCGTGAGTGGCGGCGCGATGCGCCGCGTAAACGGAAACCTGGCTCGGGATCAGGCCCCGATTCAGGACCGGCGCCGCCAACTCGTTCAGCTTTTCATTATGAACGGCGATAGCGGAGATGACGCTGCCTTCTTCACTTTGCGAGATGACTTCGGAACCAGTCGTCATTTCCTCGGCCGCATAAGGCATCGCTTTCTCGACCTGGATGCGGACCATCTCGCCGAACTCCGATGGATCCGTGGTCGGCAATCGGAGCCGTTGCGCGAGCACAGCCTCGGCGGGCAGCGTAAGGACAATATCGTCCTCGGGCGTGAGCAGCTCTGCAGCTTCCTCGAGGTTACTCACCCCGCGCACTTCCCACGTGTCGCTATGGGTTGCGAAGCGCACCAGGTCCCAGCCTTGGGCCGCGGGGATTATGTAGATGCGTTTCGTTGCCGGCTCGATGTTAAAACTCCTTCCAAGTGCCCGGGATTAAGCGGATCGCGCTGCTTTGTTTGAACACGACGAATTGCACCGTCCGGGTCTTCGTTCCGGATTTCCCGACGCTAATAATTCGCATGAAGGGATCATTGAACGTGATCAGACCGCCAAGCTGATTAAGCAGATTCTGCGAAAAGCCAAGCACAACCAACTCCTGGACGCTGGTAAACTTTACGTCGTCGTCCGTGCCTTCTATGTCGTCAGGCCCGCGCCGCGCCGACATGAGCCGGTCGACGAGCCGCTCATCCGCACCCGGCAAGGAGAGGAGGACATCGCGCGAAGCCCAGTTGATGTCGACCTTCGCGTCCTGGCTGTTCATGGTGAAATCGGCGTCCCAATCCGGACGAGCCGTGAATTCTTCCCACCCGCGAATCCTTTTCAATTCGTCCAGACTCTTGAGCGGGCCATTAGGAGGCTTATATCCCGGCTCATCCTCCGCTCCGCTCTGCCGCACAAGATTGTCCGGATCCACCCAATCCCAAAGACAGTCGAGCATGTGATCGCGATCGTTTAAATCGACTCCTTTTACCTCCAGGTATCTTCGCAGCAACTCGCGGTAGACCGGATTCTCACCCAGCGTGAGCTTGTTTAAATTCAAGCGGCCGCCTTCTCCGGTAATTCGCGCTTCATAGCTTTGATTTGGCGGAAAGTTTCCGCGCAAGACCGGCAGTCCTGGCTTGACCGCCGGGTGGAGCGCAACCTCGGCGCCGGAACAGGCCATCGCGATCGCTTCGAGGGAACGATTCGCGCTCCCGGCAATGGTCAGTCGGGTATCGATATCGAGCGCCCAGGAAATAATCATCGCGCTGAGGAGGAACAGCGCCCACAGCGCGAGCATGATGGCAGCGCCGCGATCTTTTCGTTTCGGAATGAATTGGCGCAGGTGCATCAGAGAGGAGTGCGGCCGAGCGCGACGATGGCGCTCCAGTTTGTCCGGTTCGGACGTTCAAGCGTAATTTGAATCAAACGTGGGAGCGTCCCGCTGTCGGTCCAGCGCTCGACCCAGGCATTAAGCCGCGTATCGAAATAACGAATCCGCATTCCATTGAGGTCGTCGAGCAAAGGAACCCAGCTCTCGCCTTCATCGGAACCCTCCGCGGTCGCGCGCGGTTTACGGTACCAACCCAGTTGCATCGCGTTGCTGCCAGATTTCATCGGACGCAGGCGCATCCGAACTGTGAATTCGCCCTCGGCGTAACGCGTTAATAATCCGGGACCGGACCCACACATCCAGGTAATCTCGTCACGCGGACGCCCGTTAAACGTAAACGTATCGCCTGCCAACGCCCCGATCCCGGCGGGCAACTCCTGCCATTGCGTCGTCAGAAGATCGAGCAACCCGATGTAGCGCGCGTCATCGACTGATTCGATCGAGGAGATACGCAGGGCGGCGATGTTCGTCTGGACGAAGCGATAAACCGCGAGCGACATCAGCGCGAGGATCGCCGTCGCCAGCGTGATCTCGAGCAGGGTAAAACCGCGGTGCTGTTTCCGCCTAACCATTCCGGTAAAGGTAAAACTGGATCCGCCGGGACTGCGCCACGCCGCTGCGCTTCCATTCGGCGATCAGGGTGATCACGTTGATGCCGCTAAGTTCCGTGTTGTTTTCGCCCTTCAACCCAGCCGGCGCCGTCTTCTGCACCATAACGACCTCGCCATAGCCGGTGTCGATTTTCGTCTCCTTGCTCTTGTCCGGCAATCCAGGGGTGGCCTGGATCTCCGCCATTCGGTCGGCCAAAATTTGCCGGACCCGATCGTCCTCGGCGCTGAGCGCACTGGCGTTCATGCAATTTTGCACCGACCAGCCCAGCGCCAGGACGCCGATGGCGAAAATCGTCACGCCCAGGAGAACCTCGTAAAGAGCGAACGCGCGGCGAACCGAATTAGTTGGCGACATACGAAACCATCTCCGCCCGCGCGGTCAGCGCGGAATAACTCGCGGTCCAGCTCCCGTCCTTGCCGTGATAACTCACCACCGTCGGCTCGCAATTTCCAGAGGGCCAAAAAACCCATTCCGGCGGCGGATCGTCGAGCAGGGCCGCCGGAAATTTGACCTTGAGCGATTCGTCTTTGCCCAGCTTCCAAAGAAGAGTCGGGGCGCGATCTTCGCCGCGCTGCAGACCTTCAGGGCGAAGTCCGACTTTGCCGCCTCCCCACGCCAAAAGGTACGGGCGCCGCTCGGCGATACTTCGTTCCTGCGCCTGTCGGACCATCGAATTGAACTGGTCGAGGGAACGTCTGAGCCTGCGGTCAGCCAAGACGCCGTTAATGCTCGGGACCGCCAGCATCATAATAATGATCAGGATCACGATCGCGATCGCGAGCTCAATCAGCGTGAATCCTCCCTGTCGCCGCATCCAAAAATGTAACGGCTTCGGGGCCAAATCACAAGAAAGCGCCGCTTTGGCACCCCCTTGCCCACTCCCAGCCGGAAGGAGAAGAGAATCGGTAGCTGCAAAACTCCGCTAAAAAAAGGCAACCGACCGGCAGCAACGGCCGCGGCGATGTGGTAACTTTGGGCAGTGAAGGGAATTACCGCTCCGGCGAAGCTTCCAGTAGAGGCGACTCCCAATCCGTGCTCGCCCCATTGTCGGACTGTCCGGGCCACGGCTCACCGGCGATCCGGAATTATCGCGGCGATCCTTTCGGTAGCAGCCGCGGTGGTAGTCGCTGTTATGATTTGGCAGGGCGTAACAGAACAAGGCGCTCCCGATCCGTTGCGACCCAACACCAGCCCGACGGTCGCGTTCCTCGATATCGGCGTCCTCGTTTTCCGCGAAGGGTTGGAATGCATTCTCGTCCTCGCCGCCGTCACGGCCAGCATGACCGGCACGAAACAGGCGCATCGCCGCCCGGTAGCGATTGGCGCGGGTGTCGGGTTCGGCGCCACCCTGATTACCTGGTTCATCGCGATCGGCATCATGGGTTCGTTGATGGAAAACGTGCCGGCACTCGACCTCCAGGCGGCGACGGGGTTGCTCGCTGTCATTGTGTTGCTGGTGATCATGAACTGGTTTTTTCACAAAATTTATTGGGGTGGTTGGATCCGGGCGCATAACCGCCGGCGAAAATCGCTTCTCGCGACCGACCCGACGAAAAAAAATGGGCACTCGCGACTGTGGTGGGGATTGATCCTGCTCGGGTTTACTTCGCTCTACCGCGAAGGATTTGAAGTGGTCCTGTTCCTTCAAAGCTACAACTTGCGGCTCGGCGGCGGGGTAGTTTTGAAAGGCGCGCTCCTCGGCCTGCTCCTTTCCGGCATCGTCGCTTTGCTTACGTTCGTCCTCCAGCGGCGGCTGCCCTATCGCAAAATGTTGATTACAACCGGCATTCTGCTCGGGGTGGTCCTTCTCGTCATGGTGGGCGAACAAGCCCAGGAGATGCAGCTCGCTCACTGGATCTCGCGAACGGAAATTCCATGGCTGGTTGATGCGCTGCCGGCGTGGGCGGGAATGTGGTTCGCGATCTTTCCCACCTACGAAACGTTAATCGCGCAGGGGCTGGCCGCCGTTCTCGTGGTCGGCTCCTATTATGCCGCGCGGCACGTCGGGGCCTCGGCCCATCCGGAGATCGCTCCGGAACCTGATGCCGCGATCGTCCGCCGGCTCGAGACGGTTCCCTGATCGGGGAACCGCCAGCTCGATCCATGAAAGCCGTCGCACTCCTCCTGTCGTTCTTGATCGCGCTGCCGGCGTTCGCCGGGTCACGACGGTTCACCTACGTCTACGAAGTGACCACATCACCGCCGGGCGATGTCGAAATTGAAAACTGGGTCACTTGGAAAACGCACAAACCGGATGATCACGGTTTCGATCAGGTCGATTTTCGCCACGAGCTCGAGTTCGGGATTACTGAAAAATTCCAGATGGCTGTTTACGTGGCCGACTGGGATTACCATCGCGGCATGTCGGCGGGCGAACGCGGTTTTACCCTAGAAGGGTCCGCAATCGAGCTCATTTACAATTTCACGAATCCGGTTGCCGATCCCGTCGGCCTTTCTGTCTACCAGGAATTCAAAGCCGGTTATCGGCACTTCGAATCCGAGTCGAAACTGCTCGCGCAAAAAAACTTCGGACGGTTTGTCCTGGCTTATAACGCGACCCTCGAAGCTGAATGGGAAGGCGAAGGCCTTGAAGAACGTGAAGGCGAGTTCCAGCAGTCGTTAGGCTGGAGCTGCGAATTTAATCCGCATTTTCTCGTCGGCGTCGAGGCTGTCCATGAAATCGCTTTTCCGGACTGGTCGAAAAGTGAAGAGAGCAAAGTATTCGCAGGGCCGAACGTGTCGGTGCGATCAGGAAAGTGGTGGGCGACGGTGACCGCGCTCGCGCAACTCACTGGCTCCGGAGACGAACCCGATTTTCAGGTTCGAACCGTCTTTGGCTTTTCGTTTTGATGAATGCTCGCCTGGTCATTGGTTTCGCTCTGCTCGCCGCTTCTGTGCTCTTGCTTGACGGGTGCGAGAGCACGCCCGCCATCGCGCCTCCCGTTACCGCATCATTCTTGCGCGCAGGTCTCCGCCAACATGCCGACGGTCCGACCCTCGCCGAAGGCCGCCGGCTGTATTTGAATCGCTGTATCCAGTGTCACGCCCTGCCGCACGTGACGAAGTACGACCCGGAGCGTCTGACGGCTATTGTCGCCAAAATGGCCGGCCGGGCAAACCTCAGCGAACAGCAGCACGACGCTGTGCTGAAGTATCTCCTGACTACGCGGGCGCAGTGATGCTCTATCGGCGATCAGGATTATCCTGATCGTGCACGTTAATGCCGCTGGGGCATGATCTTAGCTATGTTCCCGCCGGAATGGACCGCGCCGCCGTTGATGCCCTTTTAAAGGGGATGCTCGAAAGCGCGGACGGAGTCTCAGACCTTCTCTTCATCGCGGGGAAACCTCCCCTAATCGAATTTCACGGTCGGCTCACTGAGTTCCCAATCGACGCTCCCGAAACGGTCCTGACGCCCGCGCTGATCGAAAAGTTAGCCGGACAAATGATGAACGGAAGCGAGCGGTTGCAGGCGGAGTTTGCGAATACAGGTTCGTGCGATTGCAGCTATGCCGTTGAGAACGTCGCTCGGTTCAGGGTCAATGTTTTCAAGCAGAATGGCCGGCACGCCATTGTCATGCGAAAGCTCGAATCCGAAATCCCGACGTTCGAAAAGTTGGGGCTCTCCCCGATTTTCCGCGAAATGGTGAAGGAAAAGGACGGCATCATCCTGGTTACCGGCGGGACCGGGACGGGCAAGACAACGACCCTCGCCGCCATGATCAACGAGCTGAACGACACGGAGGAAATTCACATCGTTACGCTCGAGGATCCGATTGAATTTTTTCACCCGCATAAAAAGGCCGCCATCAGCCAGCGCGAGCTCGGCAAGGATTTTCCGACATTTCCAGATGGATTACGCGCGGCTCTCCGGCAGGCGCCCAAGGCGATTCTCGTCGGCGAAATCCGGGACCGCGAAACGCTCGAGATTGCGATGACCGCGTCGGAAACCGGCCACATCGTCTTTAGCACCCTCCATACGATAAACGCCGGCCAGACGATCAACCGTATTCTCGGAATGTTCTCGCGGGAGGAAGAACAACAAATCCGCCAACGCCTCGCCGCGACCCTCCGCTACGTCGTCAGCCAGCGACTCGTGAACGGGATCAAGGGCGGCCGCCTCCTCGTCAACGAAATCATGGGCAGCAGCCTGCGAACCCGCGAAACGATCGTTTACGGCGAATCGGAGAACAAATCCTTCGCTGAGATTATCGAAGCCGCCTCCAATCAGGGGTGGCACACTTTCGACCAATCGATTCTTGAAGCATTCAAGGCCGGCAAAATCACTGCGGAAACGGCCCTGGTGTCGTGCTCGAACAAGGGCAAGCTCCGTCGCGAGCTCGAAGTAGTTCAGAAGCAGCGCGGCGTGGTGACCGAACAGGCCCCGTCAGGCCTAAAACTGCATATTCCAGAGCCGATCCGGATCGTGGAGCCGCCACCGGTGCCAGAGCCGGCGATCAAGAGCTAGGCGCACCGTCTCAGGTCTTGTCGGCGCTGTATTTTCCCGGGCCGACGAACAGAATCCCGGCCAGGACGAAGCACATCTCGATTGATGGCAACGCGCTCCTGAATCCCGTCGCTTTGGCAAGCCCGATAGCGTGAGCGAGAGCGAGAACGAGGACCAGGAGGACCCCAAGCCGAAAGAACAAACCGAAAATCATCAGGACACCGCCGGCGCAGCCTGCGAGAGCGCCGACAAATCCCCACAGCTGATGGTGCGAGTGAATTCCAAAGGTTCGGGCGCCTGCCCCGAAATGGCCCCAGGCCGACGCGCCCGCAATCAGGACTGGGGCGGTGTACAGAATAAACAGCAGGCCGAGACTCAGCCGAATCAGAAGCAAACCGAATTCGCGATATTTCGCCAGGAACGCCAGCCGCATCGCGCGATGATTAAACGATCGACCGTGGGACGCAAACGAAACTATCGCGCTTGCCTTGCGGCGCGCCGGATATCGGCCGAGTGAAGGCGGCGTGAATAAAGCAGTCCTGCTCGCGGCCGGTCGTGGTACCCGGATGCGTAACCTCACCGAAGCCTTACCGAAGCCGATGCTCGAAGTCCGCGGCAAACCGGTTTTGCAGCATATCGTCGAGGGGCTCCGCGATACCGGCATAACGAATCTGTTAGTCATCGTCGGCTGGCGCGCCGATGTGGTGATGGAATTTTTTGGCGACGGGTCGAAGCTTGGAGTGACGATTCAATACCAAACCCAAACCACCCAGGACGGCACCGGCAGAGTTGTGGCGCTGGCCCAGGATTTCGTTGTACGCGATCCGTTTTTGCTCAGCTACGGCGACATCCTCGTCGGTCCTGAGAACTACACGCGTATTTGCGCTTCGCTCGCCAGCAACGTCGAAGCTGTCATCAGCGTGAAACGGAGCGATGACGTTAGCCAGGGCGGCGCTGTTTTCGTTAATGAAAAATTCGAGCTGACCGACCTGCGCGAAAAACCAAAACCGGGTGAGCCGACGAGTCCATGGTACAACGCGGGCGTTTATGCGTTTAAGCCGGTGATTTTTGATTTTATCGCCAAACTTCAGCCGTCGCCGCGTGGCGAATACGAACTAACGGACGCCATTCGCGAGCTGGCGCTCACGGGCCACAAAGTGCACGCCCTCGAAATTGCCGGTGACTGGGCCGACGTTCGCGATCCGGAGATCCTGGCGCAGCTCAACCAGCGGTAGCGGCGGTCTATGACCGTCCAAATCTGGCGCTGATCGGCGGTAACAGACCGCCGCTATATCACGGTATTTCCTCGACGGCAGCCTCGGCCGGAGGCTCTTCCCCAATCTCTTCCTCGATCTCACGTCGGCGTTTCGGAGGCAGAAATGGCCGCACCACCCCATAAAGGAGGTAGAGCAGAAAAATGATCGCCGCCATCCATTGATAGAATTTTACCGTGAGCGCCATCAGCCCGATCACGAAAAGAAACCGCGGCGTCGTTTGGGTTGTTCGCCAGTTGACCGCCTTGAAACTCGGATAGCGGAACTTGCTGAACATCATGACCGAGAGGAAGACCATCAGGAACGGCAACACGTATTTCCATTTGCCGAGCGGGCGCTGTCCCTCGTCCAGCCAGAGCAAAAAGAGCGTGATGGATGCGATGACGCCGGCAGCCGCGGTGATCGGGAAGCCGGTGAAATTCTTGTCGGCGCTCGCTCCCCCGGAAGCCCCGTTCGAAGCAGCAGCGACACAATTGAACCGGGCCAGCCGAAGCGTTCCGCAGGCGAGATAAACGAACGCGATCATCCAGCCGAGATTTTGAAACTCACCTAGCACGACCTGGTAAACCAAAAGCGCCGGCGCCATCCCGAACGACACGATGTCGGCCAGTGAATCGAACTCGCGCCCGAACGGACTGTCGTGCCCGCCGAGCCGCGCCAGACGTCCGTCCAGAAGATCGAAAATACATGCTGCCAGGATGAACCAGATCGCGTCGTGAAACTTGACCGCGGCGAGCTTGAAGTCGTTGTCCTGGGCGCCGTCGTAAATGCAAAGAACCGCCGCAAACCCGCAGAACAGGTTTCCCGCCGTCATCAAATTCGGCAGGAGATAAATCTTGGGATTGGGCGTGCTCATCTTTCAGCGAAGACGCGCAATCACGGTAGTGCCGCCAGTCACGCGGTCGCCCACCTTCACCAGCACCTCCGCATCGAGAGGCAAATATACTTCCGTTCGCGACCCGAAGCGAATCATCCCGAAGTGCTCCCCCTTCTTCAGTTCGTCCCCCACCTTCGACCAGCCGACGATCCGGCGGGCGATCATCCCCGTTAGCTGCCGGACCACGAACGTCCCGCGGTCATTTTCGA
>JBJMXC010000037.1:0-6718 GCA_045809825.1 Chthoniobacterales bacterium
AGGAAAGGGAAATCGGAAAACGGCGCCATCGTCTTGATATGCGCTTTGGCGAGTTGCTCGCGCAGGAGCTCGTAATCGAAACGGCACTCCAAGTGATGCATCCCCGCATCAAGAAAACTTTCGCCATGCAGTCCAACCCACAGCCCCACCGTGCCGAGTTTTTTCTCCTCCGGTGACAGCGGTTCTTTGGAGAAATCGATTTGGGTTTCGTCGGGGTAAAGATCAACGTCATTGAAGATCGTGATTCCTTCGATCGGCTGCTCGACGATCTGCGCCCCCCAGCCCGCCTGCGACCCCGCGTAGTAACGTTCGCGACGGTGGAAGCCCAGCATGTCCCAGGCTTTCATGAGATCGATGAAATGTTTGCGCGACGAACGAAAAGTATGGTGATCGTGATTCGCCCAGCCCAGGCCTAACGAATCCTGGCGGCGCTTCTGCTCCATTGCAGCCCGATTGCGCTTCTGCCAGAAGGCGCGCTCTTCTTCGAAAACGAGATGACAGGCGAGATCGGGGCCGACGAGATCGACCACGTCCTGGAGCCGCTCGAGTGAGTAGGCGTAACCCTTCATATCGCGGTCCCAGCGGCGGCGGCGCGTCTGCCAAATCTCGCGCGCGGCCAGGAATTTCTTCAAGTCGACTGGTTGCGGGATGTACCCGCGATAACCGCGCCGCTCGATCGCGTAAAAGGGCGCGTCGTTTTCCTCAAACGCGAGCATCCTGCGGAAGCGCGAAAACGGTTCGCCTTCGATCTCGTTCGTAATTCCATGGGCGGCGGCAAATTCCGCGACAAACTCCGGCCGGATCCCCAGCGCGCTCGGATGTTTCGTCTCCTTCGCGGAGAGCAACACCCGCGGCAAGATCGCCTCCGGATGCCAGAGCGCCTTGAGGCCCTCGTTGTTTTCGCCTAACGGATCCTCGACAAAACCGGCTTCGCGGAAGGCCGCTTCGTCGCCAGGCGAAACTACCAGGTGATCGACCCAATCGAGAAAGAGCGTGCCGGTTTCGTCGCGCATCCGCTCGGAAAGAATCTGCGCGAAACTATTCTGCGCGAGGAAAGCGTCGATGCGCTCAAGAAGAAGATTTTCGGCCTCGTAGCAAAGCGGCCAGTTGAATTGATTTTCCGCGGCGGCCTGCTGTTTGGCGCCGAGAGTGGCAGTCGTCATGACGGCATAGTCTTGCCCACTTGTCGAAACCTGTCATCCGGTAGGGATGGCAGCCTGCAGCTCTCACCGCGTCTATCTCCAAACACCATGAAAACATTCGAAGCCGCCGATTTTTACCAGCTCGACGAACTACTCACCGCCGAAGAACGCGACGTGCGCGACAACGTTCGCGATTGGGTGCAAACGCATTTTCTGCCGGTCGTCGCCCAACATTACCGGGACGGTACCTTCCCGATGGAGCTCGTGCCGGAAGTGGCGAAGCTCAATAGCTTCGGTCCAAGCATCAAAGGCTACGGCTGCGCTGGACTGGGGAACATCGCGAGCGGCCTCGTCATGCGCGAGCTGGAGCGCGGCGACAGCGGTCTGCGCACGTTCGCCTCCGTGCAGGGATCGCTCGCCATGATGGCGATTTACCTTTTCGGGTCTGAGGAACAAAAGAGCCGCTGGCTGCCGGCGATGGCGCGCGGAGAAAAGCTCGGTTGCTTTGCGCTCACCGAACCCGATTTCGGCTCGAATCCCGGCGGCATGCGTTGCCGGGCGATCAAGACCTCCGACGGTTACCGACTCAACGGATCGAAGAAGTGGATCGGCAACGGCACCATCGCGGATGTCGCAATTGTGTGGGCGAAAGTGGAAGGCGACCCCGGGACTAATCCCGAGAGCACGAAAGCGGTTCGTGGATTTCTCGTTGAAAAGGGAATGCCAGGCTTCCGTGCGACGTTGATCGACGGAAAGCTCTCTCTGCGCGCCGCGCTCACCGCCGAGCTTACCCTTGAAGACTGTGAACTGCCGGCGAACGCGCTGCTTCCGGAAAGTGCCGGACTCAAGTCACCGCTTTCGTGCTTAAATCACGCCCGTTACGGAATCGCCTGGGGCGCGATCGGCGCTGCCATGGCGTGCTACGACGAAGCACGGCAATACGCAAAAACACGCCTCCAATTCGACCGTCCCATCGGCGGCTTCCAGCTCGTGCAGGCCAAACTCGCGCGCATGCTCACCGAGATCACCAAAGCGCAATTGCTCGCCCTGCGTCTCGCGCAGCTGAAGGACGCCGGCGTCGCGCAGCATTACCACATCTCGATGGCAAAAATGAACAACGTCGAGATTGCCCTCGAGGCCGCCCGCACTGCGCGCGACATCCTGGGAGGCGTCGGCATTCTCGATCAACACCAGTGCTTCCGGCACATGTGCAATCTCGAGAGCGTCAAAACCTACGAAGGCACGCACGACATTCACCTGCTCGTCCTCGGCGAACACATCACCGGGCTGTCGGCATTCGCCGGCTAATTGGTCGTTAGGCCGTCGCGCTGCCGGCGTCGTCTCCGCCAAAAGTGATCCCCTGGGCCAGGGGCAGCTCTGTCGAGAAATTGATCGTGTTCGTCTGCCGCCGCATGTAATTTTTCCACGCGTCGCTCCCGCTTTCGCGGCCGCCGCCGGTGTTTTTCTCGCCGCCGAACGCGCCGCCAATCTCCGCGCCGCTCGTGCCGGTGTTCACGTTGGCGATCCCGCAATCGCTTCCGGCCGCGCTCAGGAATTTTTCTGCCTCCCGCATGTCGTTGGTGAAAATCGACGAACTCAATCCCTGGGTAACGCCGTTATGAATGGCGAGCGCCTCATCGAAATCCCGGTAGGTCATGAAGTAGGCCAGTGGCCCGAACGTTTCCTCCTGGACGATTTCGAAATTCGGGCGCGCGGTAGCCAGGCACGGTTTCATGTAACAACCGCCGGGAAATTTCTCCCCGTCGAGGGTTTCCCCTCCATACAAAATCTCGCCGCCCTCGCTTTTCACGCGGTCAATCGAACGTTGGACGTTCTCGAGCGACGCCTGATCGATCAGCGGTCCCATCAGAGTTTTCCGATCGAGGGGATCACCAATGTTGACTGATTTGTACGCCGCCAGGAGCCGCTTTCGAACCTCGTCGGCCACGGATTCATGGACGATGATGCGCCGCGTCGAAGTACAACGCTGGCCGGCCGTCCCGACCGCGCCGAAAAAGATCGAGCTGGTCGCCATGTCGAGGTCGGCGGTGGGCGCGACGATCAACGCATTGTTGCCGCCCAGCTCCATCACGGTGCGACCGAGCCGTCCGTGGACTTCTTTCGCGACGTCGAATCCCATCCGGGTCGAGCCCGTGGCCGAGACGAGCGGAATACGCCGATCGGTTGCGAGTTTTTTTCCGATCGATGGACCGTCACCGATCACGAGCGAGAAAATGGCAGGATCAGCGCCGGTCTGCTGACAGACCCGCTCGGCGATTTTGATCACGGCGATCGCGGTCAGCGGGGTTTTCTCCGATGGCTTCCAGATAGTGGCGTCGCCGCAGACCGCGGCCAGGGCTGCGTTCCAGGACCAGACCGCGACCGGGAAATTGAAAGCGGAGATGATTGCGACCAGGCCGAGCGGATGCCACTGCTCCATCAAGCGATGATTCGGCCGTTCGGATTGAATCGTCAGGCCGTAAAGCATTCGTGATTGGCCTACCGCGAAATCGCAAATGTCGATCATCTCCTGCACTTCGCCCTCGCCTTCCGCGATGATCTTGCCTGATTCGAGGGTGACGAGCTGGCCGAGCTCTGACTTCAACTCGCGCAAGGCATTGCCGAGCTGGCGGACCGTCTCGCCCCGGACCGGAGCCGGAGTCGTCCGCCATTTCTCAAAAGCCTCCTGGGCTCGCACAACAGTTTGCTCGTATTCGGCCTCGGTCGCAGTCCGGACCTTGCCCAGAAGCTTGCCGTTAGTCGGCGAAATCTTTTCGATGGTCGGTCCGCTGCCGGTCCATTCGCCGTTGAAGACGCCGACGTTGTCCGCAGCGATGCCGAGCGTCTTGAAAAGCGTGTCGGTTTTCATATCACCGCGGGCGGGGATCAGCGATCCCGGCTACAACTTCTGGCATTGGGCGCGCAGCAGTTCCATCGCTTCGTCGATCACGTTGGTCGTGATGTCCAGCGCCGGACGAAAGCGAATTGAGTGGTCGCCGGATTTTAGGACGAGAAGGCCGCGATCGAAGAGGCCCTTCCAAAATTCATCCCGCGTCTTCGGATCAGGGAGGTCGAACGCCACGAAAAGCCCTCGGCCACGGACGGCGCTGATCATGGACTGCTCGTCCTGCAGCTGTTGCAACGCTTTCAGGAAATATTCGCCGACGACTCGGGCATTCTCGACCAGGTTCTCCTTCTCGATAATTCGCAGAAAGTGGGTCGAGCGAATCATGTCGGCGTAATTACCGCCCCAGGTCGAGTTAAGCCGGCTCGGCAGGCGGAAGCAGTTGTCCTCCACCTCGTCCAACCGCGGACCGGCCATCACTCCGCAGACCTGGACCTTTTTGCCAAATGCCATCAGGTCGGGCTTCACCCCGAAATGTTCCGAACACCAGTTCCGGCCAGTCGTGCCGAGTCCGGTTTGGACTTCGTCGAAAATCAGCAGCATCTCGTTCTCGTCACAGATCTCGCGGAGCATCTGGAGGAATTCTCCCCGGAAATGATTGTCGCCGCCTTCGCCCTGGATCGGCTCGATAATGATCGCCGCGATGTCCGTTCCACGCTCGTGAATGAACTGACGAATCTCGTCCTCAGATTTCTTCTCGCGGGCGATAACGTCAGCTTCGCGCTCCGATTCTGGCAGGGCAAAGTTGACGAACGGGTTCGTGACCCGCGGCCATTTGAATTTCGCAAACAGATCCGTTTTGCGCGGATCCGTGTTCGTGAGGCTCATCGTGTAGCCGCTTCGCCCGTGGAAGGCGTGCTGGAAATGCAAAATCTCGGTGCCACGCTCTCCGCGACCCGCAGCTATGTTCTTTCGGACCTTCCAATCCATCGCTGCCTTCAGCGTGTTCTCTATCGCGAGCGCGCCACCCTCGATGAAGAGATACCGTCCCAGCGGCGGAAGCCCGGCAATGCGAGAAAATGTCTCGACGAACTCGGCGTAGCCCCGCGAGTAAACGTCCGAGTTCGCTACCTTGATCGACGCGGCCCGCGCCAATTCCTTTTGCACCGCCGGGTCGGCAAAGTGCGGGTGATTATACCCGACCGGCAGCGAACCAAAGAATCCGTAGAAATCGATCAGCCGTGAATCGCTCGCCGCGTTGTGAAGATAGCAGCCGCGGCTCTTTTCGTCGTCGAAAACGATCTTGAAGCCGTCGAGCAAGACATGCTGCTGAAGGATTTCCAAGGCGCGCGCGGCATCGGCGGCGCCATAATTTTCGTTGGGTGATTTGCTCTGGCTGGTGCGGCTCCGCTGCGATGGACGGGCCGTCTCCGTGAGCACGGGCGGCATACTCATCCGCTGAGGTTACTTGGGGGCCTGAGCTTGGTCAAACCGCGCCGCGGCGCATATCTCCGCAGGTCCAGACGCGCGGGAGCGCGTCCCCGCTACACAATTCCGCGCCGAAGCTCTTCGTGTTTCCCGGCGAGCAACTCCTGGGTGAGCGCATAGCCGGCTTTGTCCGCATTTTCGCTCGTTCCGGCGAAATGATGATCGATCCGCATCCGGGCCGAGCGGCAAAAATAGCCCGTCAACGATAGGATCTCTGCCACCGGTTCGCCAGCATCGATTTTCGACTGGGCGAACGCGCAGGTGGCGTTCATCGCGAACAGTTCGGTAGCAATTCCAACGAAGCGCGACAAAAGAAGTTGCTCGCGATCGAGCTTCGGACCGAAGCGCATCATCGCGTGGAACAGCCCGCGAGCCAGTTTCCGGCTCGTCGCGGCGCCATACTGAACGTGGCCCCGCAGATCCGCATGGAGGCGGTCGAGGTTGCCGGCATTCCCACCGAACCACTGCTTCGGGTACCACCGGGTGTAGAACGAGCCCGAGCTGAACATCGATTTGATCCGGGTCGTCATCGGCAACTGGGTGTTGAAAATCGCCCCACCCACCTTGAGATGCGGATCGAGCGCTTCGCGCGCAATGAAGAGCCGCATGATTTCACTCGAGCCTTCGAAAATAAGATTGATGCGGCAATCGCGCAGAAACCGCTCTACCGCGATTGGCTCCTCGCCGCGGCCCGCAAGTGATTCCGCCGTTTCGTAGCCCCTGCCACCGCGGACCTGCATGGCGTCATCCGCAATTTTCCAGGTCATTTCGGTGCACCACATTTTGCACATGGCGGTTTCAATTCGCAGGTCGCCCGCCTTTCGATCGACCAGGGCCGAAGTCAGGAACGTAATCGCCTCCATCGCGAATGTGTTCGCCGCCATCTCCGCGACTTTCCCTGCAATTGCTGAATGCTGCCCGATCGGCGCACCCCACTGGATGCGCTCGCCCGACCATTTGCGGCATATCTCGACCAGTCGTTTCGAAAGGCCGACACACGCTGCCGGAATGGTCAGCCGGCCGGTGTTCAGCGTCGTGAGCGCGACCTTCAGGCCCTGGCCTTCCTTCGCGATCAGGTTCTCGCGCGGCACGCGCACGTTCGTGAATTTGACGATGCCGTTGTAGAGGGCGCGCAGACCCATGAAGTGGCAGCGATAGGCGATCTCCAGCCCGGGCGAATCCACATCGACAATGAACGCGCTGATCTGTTTCCGCTCCTTGCCGTTCACGACCTTTGGTGGCG
>JBJMXC010000038.1:0-11389 GCA_045809825.1 Chthoniobacterales bacterium
CCAGGTTCTTCGAAATGTATTGGCGAAATTCCGGCAGGCTTTCCCGCAGACGCACGACATTCATCAGCATGACGCCGGTGTTCATGTTGACGTAATCGGTCCGGTCCGATTCGGGCGCGACGGCAAACAGCTCGCAATCGTTCGCCTCGAGCTCGGGAACGACGTCGTCACGAAAAAAGATGTCGCAATCGGTGTAAAGGACACGCCCGTCACCACCGATCCCGGCCACGATCTCCGGGAGCTCGACCCGCGAAAATGCGCCGGACAACGCGGCGGCCAGGTGCGGATTTCGCTTCTGCTGGCCCAATTCAGTCAGCGCGTGCCTGACAAAGCTGCGATGCGGGACAATCCGGACGCCATGTCTCGTCAGCCACTGCGTGAATTCGTTCTCGCTTCCATCATAGAGGCAGTGCGGCTCGAGCCTCGTGAATTTTTGTGCGGTATGCACCGCCACCATCGCCATCTCGGCGTATTGCCGGAAAGCAGTCGAGTCTTCGGTGAGCGCGAAAAACCAACGCATGATTACCGTATTCCAATCTTCTCGGGCTTTTGCTCAATATGAAGCGTTGAAGAAACGGCACGAGTTGATTCTCTGGTTCGCCCTCCTCGCGCTCGCGGCGCTGGTTCGTTTCGGGCCGGTTCCAGCGGGATTGCCTTACATTAGCTACGTCGATGAAGGATACGTTCTTCACCCCGCAATGGAAATCCTCAAGGCCCGCAGCTTTGACTCAACCCGTTTCACCTATCCGCCGCTCACGAGTTACCTCACCATCGCCGCCGCCGCGGCCTACGGCCCGATCTATCGTCTCGTTCATCACCGGAGTCTGCGGAACGACCTGCCGCGGCATGAAGATTTCCAGACCGCACTGGGTGAGAACTACGACTTGATTACTCCGCCGGAAATTATCTGGTTGGGACGCGGGATTGTCGCATGTCTGAGTCTCGGAGTTGTTGTTCTGGCCGGGGCGTTGGGAAAGCGGGCCGGCGGCGAACGTGTCGGCTTCCTGGCAATGCTGTTCGCGGCCTTGTGCCCCGCGCTGGTAAGTCGCGGTTCGATCGCGATTATCGATGCAACAGCGGCGTTCTTTGTCCTCCTCGCGCTGTATTTCTGTGAGCGACTCCGAGCCGCGTCCCATTGGTGGTATGCGGGACTGGGCGGAATCGCAGCTGGCCTCGCGTTCGGCGCAAAGTACACGGTTGGCGTCGTTTTTGCGGCGGTGTTGCTGACCATTGCAACACTCGCGATCGATAGGAAATCGAAAGGATTGGTCGCCCTAGCCGCGATCGTTGGCCTCGTCATCGGCATTTTTTGCGGCGTGCCGGCCGCGGTCTTACATCCCGCAAAAATAGTCAATGAGCTCCGGACGCAGGCGGCTTTCTACCAGTCGATTCAGTCCGAACAAACTTACGCAGGGGCGGCATTGTCGGCGTCTGAACTTGGAATTCCGCTGATCATTGCCGGAATTGCCGGTCTCCTCTGGATGCTCGGAAAGCGGAAGACGCGTCTGGAAGCATCGACCTGGCTCGTCTTTGCCGCTCTGCTTTTGGCCCTGATTATCTGGCCGCGGTTCCAGCCTTTCCGAAATGTTTTGTCACTCGTTCCTTTCTTCTGCATTGGTGCCGCATTCTTTTTTGATCAGATCTGGATCCATTTTCAGCAACGCAGGATAAAGATTCCGGCGCTGGTTGCCGTTGCTGGTCTTCTCCTCTTTACGGCACCACTGGCGTGGTTCACCGGTCTTTATCTCAAAGCGCGGCTCGGGCATGTCGATTCACGCGTTCGTGCGGTCGATTGGCTCCGGCAACACGTTTCTCCCGAGACGACCGTGCTCGGTCTTCGCGAGCTGGCGATTTTGCCTGCGGAATGGCAGCGCGTGCCAGCGAAGACGAAGGTTGTTTCCTGGTTCGAGGCTGCGGATCTTTTGCGGCAGGAGCGCTTCGATTACCTAGTCACGGGCGAGTTCGACTTGCGTTATGCCACGGACGCCGCTCGCTGGAAAGAATACCAGGAACGCTGGCGCGGCCTGGTCGCCGAGCTTCCGCAAGAGGCAGAGTTTGGCGTCGTGGTAACACCAGTCGTGCCTTATCTGTGGCGAACCAACGACGAGCGCATCGTTATCCGCAAACCCCTATAGTGGCGGTCTGTGGCCGCCGAAAATCCGGCGAGAGGGAGACCAAGACCGACGGTGACAGCCCGCGCCTACAGCTCGGCAGCGCCGAAGGTGACAGCGGGACCGTTCTGGTGAGACACGTCGTCGTGAATTATCTCGATTCGCCTGTAACCGGCGCGAGCCAGTACCGTGCGCAATGACGGCAACGTCAGCCAAGTCGCGCTCCGCGACATGCCGCTGAGCGGCTCGTCCGGCCCGCCTTCGATGTAAATCTTGCCGCATAATCCATTACCAAGGTCCTTCGCTTCGTGCTCGGCCGCATATTGCGTCCAGACAAAAAGGAGTGGGGCGGCCTTTGGCAGTTGCTCCACCAACTTCCAGGGTTCCGGCAGGTGATAGAGCAAACCAGAACAGAAGACGGCATCAAATTTTCCGAAGCTCGTCAGGGCAGCATTTTCAAGATTTGCCTCGACGAACTCGATGTTCTGAATCCCGAGCAGCTTTTGGACAAACCGCGCTTTGCGCAGGTTTGCTTCGCGCCCTTCGATCGCGACCACTCGCTCCACCCCCTCACGTTGCGAGAGGATGAAGGTGTGTGCGCCTTCCAGAGATCCGAGTTCGAGAATCGTTCGAGCGTTTGGGGCAAAGCGAAAAAACTGGTCGATCCGCGCATCGCCGACCGCGCTAATACCTCCGCCATAATCGCGTTCCCCAATCCGGAATTGGAAAACCCACGGCGCCAGCTTCGCGAATTCTTCGGCAAGCTCTGTTTTCATCAGGTGGATCGAGCGCTCCGTCGCTCGATGACGATGTGTGGCGAAATCGCGCTCGTGAAATATCGCGCGGCGGAGCGCGCGATCCACCTAATCTTCATCGGCCGGGCATCATTTCGAGAAGCACGCCCTTGAAATATTCCGTTTCCGGCAAGGTGGGAAGGACCGGATGATCGAGCGCCTGCTCGAAACGCCGGAGCCGTCGGGCCGATCGCCTGGCATCAACCAGCGCGGCTGCGATTGTGTCGTCGAAAACTTTTTCGGTGACGTGATGCGAGCATGAGAACGTCGCGAGCAGGCCGTCCTTGGAGAGCAGGTTAAAGGCGCGCACGTGGAGCTCACGATAGCCGCGGAGAGCGTCATGCAATCCTCCTTTCGTTTTCGTAAAGGAAGGCGGGTCGAGGATAATCAGGTCGAATTCAGCGCCATTTTTTTCGGCTCCTCTCAGAAACGCGAACACGTCCTGTTCAATCCAGTTCACTTCGAGACTATTTCGCTCCGCGTTTCGTCGGGCACTCGCCACGCTTTCGGCGCTGGCTTCCACCGCGACAACCGATGCGCCGCCGGCCTTCGCGCAGGCCAGCGCAAAGGCGCCCTGGCTTGTGAAACAGTCGAGCACGCGCCGGTCTTTCGCCTGGCTGGCAACGGCTTCGTAATGCGAAAGCTGATCGAGATAGAAACCCGTCTTTTGCGCGTGCACGAGATCGACGGCCAGCCGCAGCCCTGCAACCGCGATCTCGGTTTCGGCCGGCGGCTCTCCGAACAAAACGCCGACTCGCATCTCCATGCCTTCCGCTTTTCGGACCGGTGCGTCGTTCCGCTCGATGATCGATTGCAGGGCAGGCGCGCCCTCAGCTGTTTTCAATGCCCCGACGATTAGCTCTTTTCGCAGGTCCATCCCGAGCGTCAGGGTTTGTAATACAACATGATCTCCGTACCGATCCACGATCACCCCTGGAAGACCATCGCTCTCGCTCCATACCATTCGGCATAGACGCGGATTGATGCCGCGTCGCTGTCGGTACTCCATCGCCTGGCTGATGCGGCGTTGAAAAAAGTCCAGATCGAGATCCTGACGCCGCCGGGAGAAACGCCTCGCTACGATCTGCGATTTGCTGTTGTAAAGCGCGCTCCCAATCAGGCGATCTTTTCCGTCCTTCAGCGAAATCACATCTCCGTCAGCCGGGTTGCCGAAGACCTTCAGGACTTCGCCGGAGAAGACCCAATCGTGCCCATGCAAAATCCGCGCCCGGGGTTTGACGACAATGCCCGCCATGAGGAGTAATGAATCAGGAAAATAGGAAAGCAGGAATTTTTTTGGTTTTTCCTATGTTCCTGCTTTCCTGATTATTCATGACGCCATTGCGCGACCTCGATCTTCCGGGTATCCCGAAACTCCGCTCCGGCAAAGTTCGCGAAGTTTTCGACCTTGGTGACACGCTTCTCTTCGTCGCGACTGACCGGTTGTCGGCATTTGACGTCATTCTCCCGGACCCGATTCCCCAAAAAGGCGCGGTCCTGAACCAGATTTCCGCCTTTTGGTTTCGCCGTTTCGATTTCGTCGCGAATCATTTGATCACCGACAATCTCGACAAATATCCGGCCAACCTCGCACCGTTCCGCGAGCAATTGCGCGGGCGATCCATGATTGTTCGAAAGACGAAACCGTTGCCGGTGGAGTGCGTCGTTCGCGGCTATCTCGCCGGCTCCGGATGGAAGGAATATCAGCAGACCGGCACGGTTTCGGGCGTGGCCTTGCCTTCCGGACTCAAGCTCGCTTCGCAGCTCACCGAGCCGATCTTCACGCCCTCGACGAAAAGCGAGGCCGGCCACGACGAAAACATCGATTGGGAAAAGTGTTGCGCCGCTGTCGGTCCTGATATCGCTGAGCGGGTCAGGGAATTAAGCCTGAGAATTTACGAGGCGGGCCGCCAGCACGCGGCGGAACGCGGAATTATTGTGGCGGACACGAAGTTCGAATTCGGTTTGCTCGGCAACGATCTGCTCCTGATCGACGAATGTCTCACGCCTGATTCATCGCGATTTTGGCCGGCGGAGAGCTACGCGGTCGGACAGAGCCCGCCAAGTTTTGATAAACAGTTCGTGCGCGATTATCTCGAGACCCTTGATTGGGATAAGACGCCACCGGGACCGAAACTGCCGCAGGGCATCATCGAAAAGACAGCCGCCAAATACGGTGATGCGTTCGAGCGCCTGACCGGCGCTGCTCTGTTGTTGTAGCGGCGGTCTATGACCGTCGAATCGCTCCTGCAAAACGTGCGTCGCCGGTTATGGACCGCCGTTACAGCGATCAGCCGCCGATCAGATCCGCCACCATCGATTTCTCCTCCTTCAGCTCCGCAACAGAGGCGTCGAACTTTCCCTTACTGAACTCGTTCAGCGGCACGTCTTTCACAATTTCCCATTTTCCGCCGCGGGACCGCACCGGAAAGGAGCAAATCAGTCCTTCTTCGACACCGTAACTGCCGTCGGAACAAACTGCGACGCTGTGCCAGTCGCCCCCGGAAGTATCGGTCGTGAGCGACCGGACCGTGTCTACGATCGCGTTCGCCGCCGAACCTGCCGACGATGAGCCGCGTGCCTTGATGATGGCCGCGCCACGTTGCTGCACCGCCGGGATAAACGTTTCCTTCAGCCACGCTTCGTCGCCGATCGATTCCGCTGCTGATCTGCCGTCGATCTTTGCGTTGTAGAAATCGGGATACTGCGTCGCCGAATGATTGCCCCAGATCGTCACGTTCGACACCTCTGTTACGTCCACGCCGGCTTTTTCGGCGAGCTGCGCTTTGGCCCGGTTCTCATCCAATCGAGTCATCGCGAACCAGCGATCGCGCGGGATGGACTTCGCGTTGTTCATCGCGATCAGGCAATTGGTGTTGCACGGATTCCCGATCACGAGAATCCGGACATCTTTCGCCGCGTTCTTTTCGATTGCCTGCCCTTGGCCGGTGAAAATCTTGCCGTTAATCCCGAGCAAATCCTTGCGTTCCATCCCGGCCTTTCGCGGGACGCTGCCGACCAGGAGGGCCCAGTTTACATCGCGAAAGCCTTCGTTCAGGTCGGTCGTCGCGACGACATCCGTGAGGAGTGGAAACGCGCAATCATCGAGTTCCATGACCACGCCTTTGAGCGCATCGATGGCGGGCGGGATCTCAATCAGATTCAGCGCCACTGGCTGGTCCGGCCCGAACATTGCGCCGGAAGCGACCCGGAAAACGAGAGCGTAACCAATTTGTCCTGCCGCGCCGGTGATCGCGACCCTGATAGGTGAGTTCATGATTTATTTAGCCACAGATGAACAGGGATGAAACACGGATTTCAGAAAAAAACTTGTCGCCGGACCCGTGGAAATCCGTGTCTATCCGTGACCGATTCTTCCGGTTTTTTCCAGGAGTCCTCGAATCAGCTTCATTCGCTTTCGGACACGGTGGCTCTTCCGCAGGCCGTCGACAGTTTTCCACAAACGCCGGCTCCAATTCGACCCGGCTGCGGTCCCCGGCACGTTGAAACGATCCTTCCGCGCGAGTAGATCGGTTATCATGACCAGCGCGAGCCACGATTCACAACCCAGAAGTCCCTCCATGATCGTCGGGTAAAAATCGCGTTCGTAATCGGTTTCCGGCTCTGGCGGCGGCGCCCCGGCAAAGCTCGCGATCTTCTTCAGGTCGTTCCGCGCCTGTTCGGTTTCCGCCGTCGTTTCCTGGAATGCATCTTCCCACAGCGCGCGGACCGGCTTGTGATCGTGAGTGGCATACGTCGCCACCGAAACACGCTCGTATTCGGAACCAGGAATCGAGCGGCCGTCGGGATAATTTTCCCACTGCGGGATCTTGAAACCGGCGATGCCTAACGACCGCAGGCTAGGCCGGACATAATCCGGAACCGTCCCCAGATCTTCCCCGACGACGCGAGTATCGCCCGATTCCTCGAGTACCACCCGCAAATAATCTTCGCCATCGCGCTGGTTCGCCTCGCAGTTCTCCCGATTTGAATCGTCGCGCGGATAAAACCGCGGGAATGGACCCCCGGTCCGGGCGCGCATCTCGTCCCACGAAAGCGGCAGGAATTCAGGATTGCGGGTCGGCCGCCACGGGAACGCATAGATCCGGTAAAAACCGAGGACGTGATCGATGCGGAAAACGTGGAAAATTTTCCGGACCCCGCGCACGCGCCAGCGCCACCAATCGAAGTTGCGGGTCCGCATCAGGTCCCATCGGTAGAGCGGAATTCCCCAGTTCTGTCCCCATTTCTGGGTGAACTTATCGTCCTTGAAATACGGTTCAGGCGGCGCGCCTCCGGACCAATCGAGCGCGAACTCGTCGCGGTGCGAGTAAACATCGGCGCTGTATAAATTCACGCCAAATGGGATGTCACCCATCAGCGCGACCCCCCGCTTTTCGGCGTAGGCACGCGTCTCCTGCCACTGCTGCTCCGCGATCCATTGGACGTAACGGTAAAACCGTTGCCTTTCTTCGAACGCGGCCTGCTTTTCTTTCGGCTGCGCGTTCACCCACTTCCGCGCCGTGTCTTTGTCGCGGTGCTCCTCGGCCCATTGATCCCATGTCTCGCGTCCGCCGTTTTCATCCATTAGCGCGCGAAAGAACGTGTAATCATCCAGCCACGACGCTTCGGTTTCGCAGAACTTGTCGAATGGAGCAGTCTTGGCCGGCGCCTCGGCGAAGCGCCGAAATGCTTTCTCGAGCAGCGCGAGTTTTAGTTTACGGACGCGGTCGTGCCTGACGGCGCCCTTGCGCAATTTGGCGAGGTCGAATTCGCCAATGACTTCCTGGAAGTCGGGTTCGGTCAGGTCGCTGGGTGAGCCCGGCGCGAGATGGAGCGTTGTTGGCTCGATCGCGACTGCGCTGATCGCGTTGTAGGGACTGTGATCGCCTCCAGTTTCGTTGATCGGCAACAACTGGACCAGCTTGAACCCAATCTCCGCTGCCCAGTCGATGAATTGCCGCAAACCCGCCAGATCGCCGATGCCGAGGTCGTCGTCCGTCCGAATCGCGAACAACGGCGCGAGCACACCGGCGATTTTGCGATCAGACGATAAATCCATACCTCACACAACGGTCACTAATGACACAATGGACGGCTCTGTTTTTCATACCTTTGTGAAGCTCTGCGTCCTTCGTGTGACTTCCCGGTTTTAGCCGCGCCTGATTTGCCAATCCTCGATGAGTTCCGTCGGGATCTCCTTTAGAAAACGGGATGGACGTTGAAACACGTCGCCGTAACCGCCGCTCAAACGCATATGGGGGAAGGTGAGATAGAGCTCGTCGCGGGCGCGGGTGATCGCGACGTAAAAAAGGCGGCGTTCTTCTTCGATGGCGTCGCGGGTCTCGAGCGAGCGCGTGCTCGGGAACATCCCGTCGGTCAGCCAAATGACGAAGACCGTGTGATACTCGAGTCCTTTTGCCTGGTGAACAGAGGAGAGATTTACCGCCTCTGTGTCGCGGCTTTGATCGATTGCGGGCTCGGCGTCGATGTTGCTGATTAACGCGAGCTGCGACAGAAACTCGTGGATGTCTTTGAATTGGCGCGCGAACGCAGCGAGCTGGTTCAGGTCTTCGCGGCGCAGCTCGTAGTTGGTGAAATTCGCCTTGGCGTAGTCGTCGTAGATCGCTTCAACGATCGACGTGATCATCTCGGACGGCGGATTTGGTTTTCCGCTGGGCGCGATTTCATCGAGCGTATGGGCAAGCTGTTCCCACGATTTCTTCGATTTTGCGCCGACAGGAATTGTCCTTAGCAGCTTCCCGAACTCGACGCTGTAGCCGGGATCGGTGATCCCGGTGGAGGTTGAGGCGATCTCCCGGCCGGCATCATCGGCCCCGGCTACAACATCGATCCCCGCAACACCGCCAAGGCCGCTCTCCCATGCGCGCCAATGGCTGTCGGCGCTTTTATTGCCGATCCCGGGCAACAACTTCACCATCCGCTTGAATGCCACTTCGTCGCGCGGATTCGCCACAAAGCGAATGAACGACGTCACGTCTTTCACGTGGGCCTGCTCGAAAAAACGGACGCCGCTGGTGATCAGATACGGAATACCGCGGCGTGACAATTCGAGCTGTAGTTCGATCGCGTGATAATGCGCGCGGTAGAGAACGGCGATGTCGTTCAACTCGATCCCTTCGTCGCGCAGCTCGAGGATTCGCTGGGCGACGAAACGCGCCTGCTCGCTTCCATCATTCAAACCGACAACGGCCGGTTTGAAGGCATTGCTCGTTCGGGTCGCTGCTAATGCTTTCCGAAACTGTTTCACGTTCGCTGCAATCGCGGCGTTCGCGACCTGGAGAATCTCCGGGACGCTCCGGTAATTCAGCTCGATCTTGAACACCTGCGCGTCGGGATAGCGCTCCGGGAACGCGAGGATGTTTTTGAAGTTCGCGCCCCGCCACGAGTAAATTGACTGGGCGTCGTCCCCCACGACCATGACGTTGCGATGCTCGGCAGCAAGCGTGTCGATGAAGTCGGCCTGGATCTTGTTCGTGTCCTGGTATTCGTCGACCAGGATGAACTGGAACTGGCGCCGGTAGAAATCGGCGATGTGTTCGTGCTCCTTCAACATCCGGAGCGTTTTCTCGAGGAGATCGTCGAAGTCCATCGAGTTCGTGTTCTTCTTTTTCTTTTCGTACCGCGAATGAACGTCTTTGATCTGCTCGAGGAGCGGAAGGAAGTAAGGGAACTTCTCAGCCAGCAACGCATCAATCGGCGTCTCGGTATTAACCACGAAACTGAATATCTCGGCGAGGACGTCTCCTTTCGGGAACCGGATCTCTTTCGGGTTGATGCCGGCGGCAGCGACGACTGTGTCGATGAGGTCTTTTTGGTCCTCGCGATCCATGATCGTGAAACCGCTGGAATAACCGAGGGCGCTCCCGTGCCGGCGCAGCATGCGATTGCCAATGGAATGAAATGTCCCGCCCCAGAGCCCGCTCGCGTCGACCGGGAGCAGGTTGGTCACTCGATCGAGCATCTGGCGGGCGGCCTTGTTCGTAAAAGTCAGCAACAGGATGTTGCGCGGGTCGATGCCGTTCTCGAGAAGGTAGGCGACGCGATAAGTTAGCGTCCGGGTCTTACCGCTACCGGCACCTGCGATGACCAGCAACGGGCCCGGAGCCGCGGTGACCGCCGCGAGCTGCTGTTCGTTCAGCTCGGCCGCGTAATCGATGTTGATCGCGTTGGCGTTCGGGGCGCGCTGGAGCGTGTATTCGCGGGACATCGGGCCTAACGCTCCGGTGTCGCGGTGCCCTCTTCAACGGGAATTCTGGGTTGTAGCTTCGCTCAGGATGACGGAGCTGAGGGCGGCCGACGCTTTGCGCCAAGTTCCTCGAGCAGCTCAATCTGGATCTGCTGAATCTCGAAGAGCCGGTTGTATTGCTTGCGCAGGAGATGGTCGATTTTTTCGTGGAGATGCCTGATCTCGAGCTCCGCTTTAAGGTTGATCTTGTAATCGTTCTCTGCCCGCAAACGATCGCGCGCCTCACTGCGATTCTGGCTCATCATGATAATCGGCGCCTGCATCGCGGCCAGGCACGACAGGATGAGGTTCATCAAAATGTAGGGATACGGATCAAACGCATGGGTCGCCAGGACCGCACTGTTGACGACGATCCAGAGCAGAAGAATGACCCCGAATATAATGATGAACGTCCAGCTGCCGCCGAACGCGGCGATGGTATCGGACAGGTGTTCGCCGACCGTCAGCTTTCGTTCGAACTGTTTGCCGATGTCGCTCGAAAGAATTTCGTGCTGTTGCAGGCTTTCGACGACTTCCTGGTCCAGGACGGAGAGCTCGCCGAGCTCGTCCTCGAGGACTTCCTTTACGTAATCGCGCCGGAATTTCCCCAGGTCATCCAGACAGATGAAACCTTTCCCGTCCCAATTTGGCTCCCTTTTTTGGATGAACTCCGAGAGCGACGGCCGCACCACTTCACCGATCGTTCCGTTGCGCGTCGATTTCACCCGGCCGCAGATCAGGCACTGCGCAGTCTCAAGCTTGGCCATGGCAGCAGTGATACGAAATCCAGGAGCAGCTGTCGATCTGATCGAGCCCGATGTCATAGACCGCCGCTACAGTCAGCGCGCGAGACTCGACGGTCATAGACAGCCGCTACAGTCAGCGCAGAACCACCGATCGCGATGCGGAGCGGCCGTGATCGTCCAGCGCGGTAAGTTGATACACGCCCGGCACTGGTTTCCAAGCCAGGACCTCCTTCGCGTCACAGGCACCAAGAAACGTCTTGTCGGCAAACCAATAGAGCTTCCGAACGCCGGTCTCGGTCTCCGCTCGCAACGGTATGCTTCCGTTCGAAGAGGTTTGCGAAATGGCCATTTCGTTCGCGGGCAGCCGGATTTTTGGCGCGTGCCCACCGCGCGACAGCAGTTCGCTTTCGATTGTTGGAAGAAAAGGTGGCGGCAATTTTCGCGGAACGCCGGCCCGTTCGAAAAGTGCCAGCAAATCCGACGGCCAGA
>JBJMXC010000039.1:0-13244 GCA_045809825.1 Chthoniobacterales bacterium
AAGCTCGCAACGGTTTGCTCGACTCTTTCGTCGGCAATGAAAAGAAACGCCGCTCTATCGGGGTCCAGCGCGCTAAAGCGGTCCTCTCCCATCTCGCATTGAAGCGAGAACAGAACGGCGAGCTGTTCGTCAACGAATTGGATCCACCTATTTGCCTCGACCGCATTCAACTTATCTGCCGAAGAGACGCGGATCGAATTCGTAGTCGATTGGCGCAGCAATCCGAACGCGTTTGAAATCCGGATGTCCGGGGTTCAAGAGAAAGTTCCGATCGTCAGGGCTGATCGCGCTTGGCAACGCCAGGACGGCCGACCGTTTCTCGCGCGCCCACCGGTCGCCGATGGCTATCGTTTCTGCCGGGGGCGGCGAGATTCGCCAATTCCTGGGAAAGCTGGGTGGGTGCAGTATCTCCATGATCTCGTTCGGCCACTCAATCCGGAACGCCTTGTATTGGTCGTGGGTTACGAACGGCACGAGATGAACGAAGATTTCGAGGGCAGCCGTCGATTGATGTTCGCTGACGTATATCACGCGCACACCCGGGGAGTTCCATCGACCACCGAACCGCCACGGTCCTTCGCCCGTAAAGGCCGCCTTCGCGCGGCTGGCCCGCACGATCCGCCATCCCGAAGCCATGGCGTTTTACGAGTAAACGCTGTACTCGATCCGGCCGATCAAATTGTCGACTTCGCGGGCGCCGATTTCTGTCTCCGCATAATCGAGCGGGATGGCGCCGCCAAGCCCGCGCTGCGGGTGTTTGAGCCAGGCGCGGGCGTTCACGAGATTTCCAAAAACCTTTTGGGCATGCTCAAGCAAACGCGAAAAGCGGACAACTTTGTCTGATTCATCCGGTGACAGTCGTCCAGCGACCTTGCGGCGTTGGAGAGTCGAACGCGAAATCGCGAGTTTCGCGGCCAGCTGTTCCAACGGCAGATCGATGTGTTCCTGCAGCGCTTCGAGCTCCCGGAACCGCAGTCCCTGCCGGATGCTCCGGATCAATTGATGGTGATCGGCGGGTTTTTGCTTTTTCCTTTCGAGGGTAGCAGTCTTCATTCGTCAATTGACACAATATATTGTCTCAAATGCGTCCATGTCAAGGGGAACCCGACCCACGCGTTTGACCAGGACTGATCCCTCGCCCAGAAACTATTCGGTGCGTAAGGCAGCCATGGGGCTAATCCGAGTGGCGCGCCGGGCGGGGAGCCAGGTGGCGACCAGGGCGGCAACCGCGAGGGTAAGTGGTGCGAGCGTGAACGCGACTGGATCCAGGGCGCCGACTTCGTAGAGCATGCCGCTCAGAATTTTCCCAGTCCCGGCGGCAAGCAAAAGGCCGAGCACGATGCCGCACAGAAGCATGACTGAGCCTTCGCGCATGATCATGCGAAGGACGGTGCCTCGTTGCGCACCCAAGGCCATTCGGATCCCGATTTCCCGCGTGCGGCGCGCGACGGAATAGGCTTTGACGCCATAGAGTCCAACCACCGCAAGGCCGAGCGCGAGGACGCCAAAAACAGAGAACATCGCGGCGCCGGCGCGGACAACCCAGAGCTGGAAATTGCTTTCAAGATGTTGATTGAAAGTTTTCAGGGACAGGACCGGCAACGCGCCGTCCACTTCCCGGAGGGTTCGCCGGAGAAGGTCAGCGGTGTTGGCCTCCTGGCCGGCGGGAAGCGAATGAAAGCGGACGAAAAAGGAGACGTTGCTTTGGAACGCTTTCGCGAAGGGAACATAAATCTGGCCGGACGGATCCTTCTGGAAGAGCTGCTGCGTCGTGGTGGGAACGATGCCGACAATCTCGATCGTTTCTTTTCCGGTATCGCCACTGAGATCGCCGCTCATCCCGACACGGCGGGAGTCGTTCTTTGCTTTCGGAGCGTTGTCGCTGGCGTATTGAATGCGTTGACCCAGGGCATCGCCTTCTGGCCACAGCTTCTTTGCGAGCACGTCGTCGATGATGGCTACGAGCGGGCCCGCTGATTGCGTCGTCTCGGCTTGGGTGAAAACGCGTCCGCGCAGCACCGGCAACGTAACCGCCGCGAAATAGTCCGCGCCGACTGAATTCCAGGCTGCGTTGAAGGCTAGACCTTCGGCCGCGGTCGCGGGCTTCGCGTCAGGCGCGGCCTGGAGACCCGCGCGTTGCACATTGCGGCTCAGCGAAATCATTCCGAACGGCACGGTTGCGGAAACGCTGACATGTTCCACGCCCGGTATGGCAGCGAGCCGTTCTTCGAGTGTTCTGTAAAGATCCTGGGCTCGTTTCGGCTCGTAACCCGCGAGGCTCGCATCGGTCTCGAGAAGAAAACTCGCGCCCGGTTTCAGTCCCGTCTCGACGGAGGCGGCCTTCCCGGCCCCGCGAATGAACAGAGCGGCGGCGGTGAGGAGAGCGAGCGAGAAAGCGATTTGAGCTACGACGAGCGGGTTGCGCGGAAGAAATCTCCAGCGGCGGCGGACGACATCTTCGCCAGCTTGTTCCTTCAGATCGCCGACAACCGCGGTGCGCGAAATTTTTAGAGCTGGTCCCAAAGCGAATCCAAGCGTGCCGACGATGCAGAAGCCGAAAGTGGCAGCGAGAATCGTCGGGTTGGGACCCGCGAGCCACACGATGTCCAATGGCAACATTTTGCCAAGGGAAGCGACCAGGAGGTCGGATGACCAAAGCCCGAGGACGAGTCCGCAGGCGCCGCCGAGTAACGCGAGAACGAAACCTTCGGTGAGGAGCTGGCGCACAATTCGGAATCGGCTTCCGCCAAGGGCGAGGCGAATCGCGATCTCTTTCCGTCGCGCGGTGCCGCGGGCGAGAAGCATGTTGGCGAGGTTCAGACAGGCGACGAGTAGGACCACAATGGCCATTCCGAGCAAAAGCGGTGCGATGCTGGCTATGCCGCCTTCAGCCGACGGCGCGGTGCTGACCGAAAACCGCGAGATCGGCGTAGTGGTGAAGGTCTGATCTTTTTGTTCAACCGGAAATGCTTTCTCCAGATTCGCGGCCAGGCCTTCTAACGCCGGTTTCGCCGCCATCGACGTCATCCCCGGTTTTAGGCGGCCGACCACGATCAGCTGTTGTCCCGCGCGGTCGCCGAAGGTGGTCTTACTGGCCTGTTCATAGTCGTTCGCGATTCGGTCGTAGTTGCTGAACGGCAGCCAGACTTCGACGGAAAAGATTTGGAGAGTGCCGGTAAAGCCGCGCGGAGCGATGCCGACTATCGTGAATGGATGACCGTTAACGAGCAGCTGCGACCCGAGGACCGCTGGATCGAGATTATGTTTCTGCCAATACGCATAGCTGACAATCGCGACGGGCGCGTTCCGGCCTAGCGCTTCCTCTTCGGGTAGAAATGTGCGTCCGCGCGCGAGCGAAACGCCGAGGACCGAGAAATAGTTCGAGCTGACAATTCCGCCAAACGTCCGGCGGGTATCGCCTTTCTGGCCGAGCCCAATCATGGCGAGGTTGTAGGCCATGGCGTCGGCGAAGACGGTGTTCTGGGCGCGAATGTCCGTGTAGGTGGGATAGGAAAATCCGCGGTAGGTTTTTGGGTTTTTTTTATCCTGAGAAAAGACCTGCACGACTTCCTGCGGCTTGGCATACGGCGGCGGGGCGAAAAACATTGTGTGGACGAGACTGAAGACGGCCGTGTTCGCGCCGATGCCGAGGGCGAGGACGATGACCGCGGCACCGGTGAATCCCGGGGCCTTGAAGAGCTGGCGAAGAGCGTCCTTTAGATCCTGGATCATATGGAGTGGGATGCGATTGCGGCCGCGGTTGGATTCAAAAATCGCAGACGGCGAGGAGGTTGCCTCCGTCAGGAGGGCAGGGGACACTTCCAAATGGATCTCGCGAACACGAAAGATGCGAAAGAGTGGTTTGAGGTGCTGCAAACGAGCAAGCGCACGCAAACGGCGATGATAAGCCTGGCCGCTGGAAAGGCGACAGGACCGAAGGCCGAGGCGCACGCCAAGAGCGACCAGGTCCTTCTCATGTTGTCCGGAAAATTGTCAGGAATCGTCGGTTCCGAAGCCGTCACTTTAAAAAAAGGCGACGTGCTGTTGATCCGTGCGGGGACGCCGCACCGGTTTCGAAATCCCGGCCGGATGCGCGCGGTGACGTTTAACGTTTACTCACCGCCGGAATATCCGCCGGGAATGAAAGGTTGATCAGGCTGCAACCGGCGGCGCGAGTTCGTGTCGTGATGCCGCGCTGTTAAACTTCGGATAAAGGAATTTCGCCACCGGCAGATTTTCCTTGGCCAGGCCGCAGGCCTGTTGCAGTCCAGCCTCACGGAGTCGGGAGAGTGATTGTTCGAGGAGCCGCGTTCCAAAGCCGCGGTTCCGATATTCAATCGAGATACAGGGCCCGGGGGCGAGGTGAACGTCGGCCTCCGGGTCCGACGAAATGACGGACGCTCCGATAATACGCGATCCATGTCGCAGGGCCAAAAATGTGCAGCTCGCAGAACCGAGTGCTCGCTCCAGCCATACTTCCAGGCGTTCCATGACTTCATTCATTTCCGGGCTCCAGGCCGGATCCAACACGAACGAGGTGGAGATAATTTTCCGCAGCTCTTTTTCGTCGTCGGCGGAAGCGGGCCCGATCTCGTAATGCTCCGGAAGAGCGTTTTCGAAGGAAGGCAGCTGCGCCAGGTCCCAGGTAAATTTTATCCAATTGCTCAGCTTCATTCGGGAGACCGGTATTATCGCGCGGCGAGGCCGCACCGCAACTGCACTTCCCGCAATGCCGATCGCATGTCGGGCTTCGGTTCGCCGCCCTATTTTGCTGAAAATTGGAAACGTCCCCCGGCTAGATGGCCTGGACGGCCTTCAGGGTTTCGTGAAAAGAATTGTAGAGTTCCCGGTATTGGGAGACGCCGCGCCGCAGGACCGGTTTGAAATTCGCCAGGTCAGCGATGTTCACGATCTGGTCAACGCTTTGGACGAACGCGCTCATCGCGTCGTTGGTCGCGTAACGGTGGCTGAGCAAAACGACAAAATGTTGACGGCGTTCGGCGCCGGGACGGCCGACCATCGCGCGCAGGATTGGATTATTCTGCGGGGTGGAGCCTTTGAAGTTCTCGTAGATGACGACGACGTTGTAGCTGTACGTTTTCAGCTTCAGCAGGACGTCTTCCTCGAAGAGGCCGAGGTGGACCTTGTAGGTCATGTCAATCAGCTGCGGCACGACCATTTTCTGGTATTGCTGGTGATCGACGCAAACGAGCGCCGTATTGTCGCCGAGATCGAAAAATGAGGAGTCGGTAGGTTCCATGAGTTAGCGGAAAGCGTTGATGGGAACATCGAGGCGCAGGCCGGAATCGAGATCGTTATCCACGCCGCGGGCTTTCTGAATCAGGTCGATGCCGCGCGTGACGCGTCCCTTCCTGGTCGCAAACAATCGCGCGGTCTCTTCGGTGATGAGATCGCTCTCGTAGGCGTTCAAGATAGATTGGTCGAACGTCATCCAGCCGAACGGCGCGCTCGCCTCAATAATTTCGTAGAAGCTGCGATGCTCGCCTTCGCCAATCGCGATCGTCTCGCGCGTCCGCAGATTATTCCCAAGAATTTCGGTCAACAATTGGCGGCCGCCGCCGACCTTCGGCGCGAGCCGCTGGCTGACGATGTAGCGAAGGGTGTCCGCGAGACGAATCCGCAGCTGTTGTTCTTCGCCAAGAGAAAAGAGACCGAGGATACGATTAATGGCCTGGCCGGCGTCGACTGTGTGAAGCGTGCTGAGGACGAGATGTCCGGTTTCGGCAGCCATCAAGGCGACTTCGACCGTAGCCCGGTCGCGCATTTCGCCGACGAGAATGACTTTCGGCGCCTGCCGGAGCGCCGCGCGCAAGCCGTTGGGATAATTGTTAAAATCATGCCCGAGCTCACGTTGGTTGAAAGTGGCTCTCTTGGTTGGATGGACGAATTCAATCGGGTCTTCGAGCGTAACGATATGAACGGGCTGTTGTTCATTGATCTCGTTGAGCAACGCAGCGAGGGTCGTCGTTTTTCCGCTGCCGGTCGCGCCGGTCAACAGGACGAGTCCGGTTTTTTCCTTCGCGATCTCCTTGATGATTTGCGGAAGGTGAAGGGTGTCGACGGTCGGGATTTCGCCTTCCAGTTTCCGGAGGACAATCGAGAAGTGGCCCTGCTGCCGGAAAATGTTAACGCGGAATCGCGCTTCGGTGCCGAGGGAATAACTGCAATCGCACGATCCGCCGGTCAGGTAATCGTAAATGAGCCGGCGATTTCCCTGCATCAGGGTCAGGGCGATCTGCTCGGTTTGATAAGGTGTCAGCGCCTCGATCGGGGGATCGACAAAAACCGGCTTGAGCTCACCGAAATCTTCGACCTGCATGGGATGCCCGACCGAGAAATTGAGGTCCGAGATGCCGTCATAGGTTTGGAGCATCGCCGAAAGAATTTTATCGAGGTCCGGAATTCGCATTTATCGACTCCTATTCGTCGCCATCGAGAGGCGGCTCTTTCAGGAAGGGACGGAATTTCTTTTTATCGTTCGCCTTGTCGTAGGCTTCCTCGGGCGCAATACGCGCGTGGCGCAAATGTTCCATGATCGCGTCATCGAGCGGCTGGTTCCCTTTTTTCTTCCCGACCTGGATCATGCCCGGGATCTGGTGGGTTTTGCCTTCGCGCACGAGGTTCGCGATGGCCATATCGACGACGAGAATTTCCAGGGCCGCGACGCGTCCCGGCTTGTCGATGCGCTTGAACAGGTTTTGGGCGACGACGCCTTTGAGCGATTCGGCCAGGGTGGCTCGGATCTGGTTTTGCTGGTTTGTGGGGAAAACGTCGATGATTCGGTCGACGGCTTTTGCCGCGCTCGAAGTGTGGAGGGTACCAAAAACGAGGTGACCAGTTGCCGCCGCGGTCAGGGCCAGCTCGATCGTTTCGTGGTCGCGCAATTCACCGACGAGTAGAATATCCGGGTCTTCACGGAGCGCGCCGCGCAAAGCCGCCGCGAACGACCGGGTGTGAACGCCGACTTCGCGGTGCTGGACGAGGCAATTCTGGCTGCGGTGCACAAACTCGATCGGGTCTTCGACGGTGATGATATGGTCGTGCCGCTGGAGGTTCGCGTAATCCATCATCGCTGCCAGGGTGGTTGACTTACCGGAGCCGGTCGGGCCGGTGACCAGAATGAGTCCCTTTTTCAGCATCGGGAACTTTTTCAGGACAGGTGGGAGACCGAGGTCTTCGACAGTCATGACGTTCGATGGAATCAGACGAAACACCGCCGAGATGCCATATTTTTGCTGAAAGAAATTCGCGCGATACCGCGCCATTCCGGGCACTTCATAACCAAAATCGATGTCCGAGGTTTCTTCGAAGATTTTGATTTTTCCTTCCGGGGCGATCTCGTAGACCATCGCCTTGAGCTCATCATTTCGGAGGGGCGGATAGTCGACACGGACCAGCTCACCGTTGATGCGGAGCATCGGCGGATTGTTCGTGGAGAGATGAAGGTCGGACGCCTTCTGCTCTCCCATGAGTTTGAAGAATGAATCGATGCGGGCCATGGGCGCGCTATTCTTAAGCTAAATCGGTGCCAGCCGGTCCCGATTACCCTCGGAAAACGGGTCTGCTCCGTTTCCCTGCCGGACGCTTTGTTTTACGACTGGGAGCCGCGGGCGGCGTCCAGGGTCGAACGCACCTGTTCCAGCAGTTTCTCGGAGGTGTACGGCTTCGGGATGAATCCCTTCAACCCCTGCGCGAGCATGTTCCCGAGTTTGCTTTGCTCGGCAAAGCCGCTGCTTAAGACAACCACGATTTCGGGATTGAGCAGCCGCAATTCGTCAAAGACAGCATCGCCGTCCATGACCGGGAGAAAGAAATCAAGGATCACGAGCCCGATTTTCTTTCCGACCTGCTGATAAATGCGCAGCGCCTCGAACCCATCCCGGGCCAGGATCACGCGGTAGTCTTCATCTGTGAGCATTGTCGAGGCGAGCTCGGCGATCTCTGTTTCGTCGTCAACCAGAAGGATCAACTCCCGGTTTCCCTTGGGATTGATGACCTCGATGTCCGCCGGAATGGCGCTGCTTTCTGTCAGGGCGGCCTTGTTTTCCGCCGCGACTACTTTTCGCGCCGGAGCTGGTCTCTCGGGAAGGGGGCGAGGCTTCGGCGCCGGTGGCGATGTTTCTCCCGGGGAGCGAACCACCTTGAACTCAGGCGGTCGCGACGGATCGGGACCTCTTTTGCCTTTGGTGACGCTGCCTTCGAGAATGCGCGAAGTCACGTGATCGAACAGGGCTTGGGCGGTTTTGGAGGCCAGCTCGACCCGTTCGCCGAGCATCTCGACGTAGTTGTAATCGCCTTTATGCTGGCGAGCCAGATCCGCGTAGCGCGAGATCTGTTGGAGCATGGAATTGAGCTCGGTTGAAGTAGTGGCGATCCACTTCAGATCCTCTTGATCGAGCATAGGGGATCCGCAGTTTAGGTCTGATCGCGATCGTTAAGGCAAGCCCAAAAAACGCCGGCCAGGACAGCAAAAAACGCGATCGCGAAGGAACCAATTGTTAGCATGGACTAGAGCAAGGGTAGGTCAGCACGGTTCATGCCCCTCGACAGGCGTCGAGTCAACCTGAATTAGAGACCTCGTTTGGGTTTTTTGGGTGGTTGAGCGGAAGAGCAATCTCCCTCAATCTCACCCGGTGATTTTCCGAAAGGGATTTTTCGCCGGCCTGATCGTCGCCATAATCTGGGCGATCTGGTTGATCCGGCTTTGGCAACCCCAGCGCCAGGTCGAGTTGCATAGCGCCCACCTTCTCGAACAGATCGAGAACAAGAATTGGACGAGCGTGGCCGATCGAGTGAGCCCAGCTTACCAGGATCGCTGGGGCCATGATCGTGCCATTCTGCTCGAACGCTTGCGCGAAGCGTTTCGGCTCCTGTCCAATCCCCGGATCGTACCAACCCAGCCAGCCGTGCGGTGTGAAGAAGGGCATGGCTATTGGACCGCAAAGATCACGCTGACCGCTTCGGGCGAGTTCGCCGACTATGTGCAAAGCCGGGTCAATTCGATCGAGACCCCTTTCGAGCTGGAATGGCAGGCGGGCGCGACCTGGCCGTGGGACTGGAAACTTGTGTCGATTCGTAATCCGGACCTGGAGATCCGCGACTATTCGCCGTAGCCCTTACTTTCCGAGGCTCGTTCGCAACTCGGTTTTTGCCGCATCCACTTCTCGCGGGGCGGCCTGGCACAAAAGCAATGCGCGGAGTTTTTCGCCCTGGTAGTAGCGGACGACGAACTTCTTCTTTGCATACGTGCCTTTGAGGTCGATCCGGGTCGGCGGGAGGCTGAAATCGCCCACGAAATCCAGTTTGAGATCGAACATTTCCGTCCAGAAATACGGCAGCTGTTCGTACCGGATCCGTTTCTTGCCGGTCATGTTCGCGCCGGCGACGAGGCCCTGTTCGCGCGCATTTTCCCAGTGGGTTTGCCGCCGCACGCCTCCCATAATCCGGTCCGGATAGAACGCCAGGTCGCCGATCGCGTAGATTCCCTTTTCCTCGGTTTCGAGGTATTCGCTAACCGGCGAGCCGTGCGGCCCCGACAAGGGAGTATTTCGAACCAGCTCGAGATTCGGCTCCGCACCGCAAGCGACTACCGCGACACCTGCCGCGATCCTGTTGCCGCTCTTCGTCTGGATATTCCGGAGAACAGTTTTGCCTTCGAACCCATTCAGACTTTCGCCGAGAAGCAGCGTCACGCCGTGCTTTTCAAAATACGATGTCACCCACGCGCCCGTCTCCGGATCGAGGTAGCGATTCAACAGAGAATTGTTGCGATGCATCATGCTGACTTTGAATTTCAACTGCCTCAGGCTCGACGCCGTCTCGCAAGCGAGCAATCCGCCACCCACGACCACGATCGTTTTTTCCAGCGACGCCATTTCACGCAACGCCAGGGCGTCGCGAACGGTCCGCAAATAGATAACGTTGCCGAGCCCAACCCCGGCGACTGCTGGACGAACCGGCCGGCTCCCCATGGCAAGGCAGGCTTTGTTGAACTCGATCGTTTCGCCGTTGCCGAGAACAGCGAGCCGGCGATCGATGTTGACCTGCGTGACCATGGCTGCGAAGCGCGTCTCGATCTTTTGGTTTTCGTACCAATGCGCGTCGAGAATCGGCAGTTTCTTAAGCGGCGGGATCTTGTCGCGGAGGAAGGCCTTGGACAACATCCAGCGTTTGTAGGGATGGAAGGTTTCAGCGCCGACAAGCGTGATTTGGCCACGCTTGTCGTATTTTCGGATGCTCTCGCAGGCGCTGCTGCCTCCGACGCCACTGCCGATGATGAGATAATCGCGCTGTATCATTGCAGGCGCACCATAGGGAATCGGTTAGGTCGCTGGCGAGGTAAAAAATTCGGTCTCGGATTGCCCCTTGGCTAGGCGGATTTCAAGAGGGTGGCAGCGTGTTTTAGGGCTGATTCGGTTTTCCCGCCGAGCATTCGGGCAATCTCTTCCTGCCGGGCCTTTCCAGTCACCTGGGTCAGATGCGAATGAGTGCGTCCCTGGCGCACTTCTTTTGTGACCACGAACTGGGTGGCCGCGGCCGCAGCCACCTGCGGCAGGTGGGTGATGCAGAGGACCTGGTGATCCTCGCCGAGCTTCCGCATCTTGACGCCGACCGCGTTGGCAATTTCTCCACCTACATTCGCGTCAATCTCGTCGAATACGAGGAGCGGAATCGAATCCTGAACCGCCAGCGACGATTTTACGGCAAGCATCAGCCGCGAGATTTCGCCGCTCGACGCGATCAGGCGCAAGGTCTTGAGCGGCTCGCCCGGATTGGGCGAAAACAGCAGTTCAACGCTATCGAAACCCGTTCGGACAGGATGGTCGAGGCTGGTCAGTTTCACTTCGAATTCCGATTGGCGAAATCCGAGGTCCTTAAGATATGCGCGAATGCTTGCCGCAAGTTTCGGGGCGGCTTTACTCCGCGATTTTTGGAGCGCACGTCCGAGCCGCTCAATTTCCACATCGGCCGCACTGATCTCCCTGGCTAGTCGTTCGAGCTCCGCGTCGCGTCCTTCAATCTTCCGCAACCGTTCTGCTGCGCATTCGCCGAACGCGATCACTTCGGGAATGGAGCCGCCGTACTTGCGTTTCAAACTTTCGAACAAGTTGACGCGCTCCTCCAATGCAGCCAGCTGGGCGGGATCGAGATCCAGGGCCTCGGCGTATCGGCCTAAAGAGCGCGAGATCTCGGTCAGCTCGACCACGCAGGCCGCGTGCGCGTCAGCCAGGCTAGACTTGTCGGAATCGATTTTTTCAAGATCCCGCAACAGGCGTTGGGTCTCCGCCAATTGCGCAAGGATCGAGTCGTCTGCCTCGGAAAGTCGCCGCGCTGCCGCTCCGGCGAGCTCCAGGAGGCGTTTGCTATTCGAGCCAAGCCGATAACGGGTTGCGATTTCGTCTTCTTCGGACGGAGCCAGGTTGGCTCCGTTGATTTCCGCGATTTGGTGCCGCAACAGATCGATCTCCTGTTCTCGCGCTGTCTCAGCCGTGTTGAGTGCGGCGTGTTCGGCGCGGAGCGCTTGGAATTTGCGATACGCTTCGGCGAATTCCTCCAGCGCGTGTTGGTTGCGCGCGTAGCTGTCCAGCAACGCAAGCTGCCGGTCTGGCGCGAGGAGCGATTGGTGGTCGTGCGGACCGTGCAGGTCGACTAATTCGTCGCCAAGCTTTTTCAGCATGCCCAGGGTCGTGGGCGATCCGTTAATAAATTGGCGGTTGGTCCCCGCTGCGTTGAAGGCGCGTTTTACGATTAGCTCGCCGCTACCAACTTCTACGCCCGATTCTTCAAGGAGCGGATCGAGTTTCCCCAATTCGGCGCCTTCGAAGATCGCTTCCACCGTGCACATTTCCGAGCCGGTCCGGATCAGAGTTTTGTCTGCGCGTTCGCCAAGCAGCAGGTGCAGCGCGCCAATGATAATCGATTTGCCGGCCCCGGTTTCGCCGGTCACGGCCGTGAAGCCGGGCCCAATCTGCCACTCCAAATCCTCGACCAAGGCGAGATTTTTTATCCGGAGAAGGCTGAGGGTAGCAGGCATTTCGGGGAAAAGTTGAGAGTTGAGAGTTATTAGTTGAGAGACTGAAACGCCGGCGCCTTCGTTTTTGAACTCTCAACTTCCAACTCTCAACTCTCAACTTCGACTCACCTTCCTAGGGACGGGCACGTCCCAAGGGGTGCCGATGATCGGGTGTGATTGTGCGGTCTGCCATTCAAGCGACCCCCGAGATCAACGTTTACGGTCGTCGATCTACATCGAAACCCCGGAGTGCGCCTGGGTCGTGGATACCGGCACCGACTTTAGGACCCAGGCCTTGCGGGAAAATATCCGGCGACTCGACGCTGTTATTTTCACCCACTCGCACACCGACCACATCATGGGGTTCGACGATCTGCGCCGCTATTCCTACGATCTCGGCTCGATTCCGGTTTACGCCTCGGCTGAAACGATGCGGGACCTGGCCCGCGTCTACGAGTTTGCTTTTAACGGCGAGAACCGGTTTCCGGGATATCTCATCCCGGTGCCGCACATCATCGAAGGGCCGTTTGCGCTCGGTCAAACCATGATCAAGCCGCTTCCCGTCCCGCACGGGCGCACGACCGTGAACGGTTATTTGTTTTCGCGCGGCGAACGAAAGCTCGTCGCTTACCTGAGCGACTGCTCCGGTGTGCCTGAGGAGATTGCGCATCAGATTACTGGCGTAGAAGTCCTCATCATCGATGCGCTCCGGCATAAGCCCCATCCGACCCATCTGAGCGTAGCCCAGGCTCTGGAAGTCGCGGGGAAGGTCAAACCGGGCCGGACGTTGTTTACTCATGTTTGTCACGAACTGCCCCAGGCTGAAGAAGCGAGTTTGCCGGGCGGTGTCGGCATCGCCTACGACGGTTTGAAAATCGAACTGTAGATGAATCGGCGATCCGCTCTGGTCCTTTGCGCGCTCGCATTTGCTCTCACGCGCGCGTTCGCCGAGACGCCGTTGGCGCCGGCTCCGATCGTTGTTTTCAACAAGGACGTTCCCGAGTCTGTCGAGCTGGCCAAGTTTTACGCCGAAAAGCGCGGGATCCCCCGCAACCATCTCGTTGGGTTGAGCTGTTCAAAAACGGAAGAGATTAGCCGCGACGAATACGACACCATGATTCGCGATCCGATGCGGGCGGTCTTCAGTGAACGCAAATGGTGGACCGTAAACGAACCGCACGACGGCCACACCACTGTTTCGAATAACTCG
>JBJMXC010000040.1:0-11204 GCA_045809825.1 Chthoniobacterales bacterium
TCTGGCATGCTACATTTAGAGGAACGGCGGGGGAGTTTGTCAAGGGAAGTCGCGGCCTTTCGACTTGTTTTCTCTTTCGCGGAATGAGCGGGCCCGGTACGGTGACCGCCTCGTGAATTCCATCCGCGTGACAGCCGGCGATAAAAACTACGAGGTCTTCGTCGGCAATCGACTGCTCGCAGAAACCGGAACTTTCGTTGCAAAGGAACTGAAGGGACCGGGATGCGCAGTTATTTCGGACGAGAATGTGGCGCCGCGATTTGCGCCGGTGATACTCGAGAGTCTTACCCGCTCCGGGTTTCGGCCCGTCCTGCTCACGGTGCCGGCGGGTGAGCAGTCGAAAACGATGGCGCAAGCCGAAGACCTTTGCGGACGCCTCGCGCAAGCGGGGCTGGACCGGACGTCATTTGTCGTCGCGCTCGGTGGTGGAATGATAGGCGATCTCGCTGGATTTGTGGCGGCGATCTATCACCGCAGGATTCCGTGTGTCCAGGTTCCGACCAGCCTTCTCGCGCAGGTCGACAGCTCCATCGGGGGCAAGACGGCTGTGAACACAACAGCGGCCAAAAACCTGATCGGCGCCTGGCATCAACCAGCGCTAGTTATTGCCGACGTCGATACTCTCGCGACATTGCCGCCGCGCGAGCTTCGCCAGGGCTTTGCCGAAATCGTGAAGCACGCCGTTATTCGCGATCGCGTGTTGTTCGACGGCATCGAGCGGTTCAAGGATTCTGACTTGCCTGCAATTATTCGGCGAAACGTTGAGATCAAGGCTGCGGTCGTAGCGGCGGATGAGCGCGAGACGACGGGCGAGCGGGCTTTGCTCAATTTCGGGCATACGATCGGACATGCGATCGAAAGGGCAGGGGATTACGGGCAGCTCCTTCATGGCGAAGCCGTCAGCCTCGGGATCGTAGCCGCGACCGAAATATCAGTGCGCCGGGCCGGATTGTCGGAGGAAGAGCGCGAGAGAATCATTTCCGCGCTTAGGCGGTTCGGTCTTCCGACTCAGCTTCCCCCGGGGTTTCCGAAAGAGAAAATTCTCGACGTGGTCAGATTCGATAAAAAGTTCACGCGCGGTAATGTTCGTTTCGTTGTGATTCCCCGGATTGGAACCGCGCAAGTCGCGGCCGACGTGACGATGGCCGATATCGAAGCGGCGATCGCGGCGCTCTGAGTTGGCAGGGCGAGACGCTGTCGAGGCAAACGGTCGGCTCGACAGCGGCTCGTCCTACGAATTCACTTACGCGCGGTCTTGTAATATTCGAGCAGGCCGCCGACAACGCCCTCGACGTATTCGCGATAAATACTCACGCGCTCCACTCCGTTGACCATCTGCGTTCCGTCATAATCTCCCGCCTTAATTCTCGCGACAACGTCGAAGCTATTCATGACGTACGGTTCGAAATAAACGACGGGGCATTCATAAAGCCGCGTCGCGACCAGGTTCCGCGCGTAGACGTAACCGCTCGTCCCGACCTTAACGACATTATCGGTCGTGTATTGATATGCCGGAAGACCAGTTACTTTCGCCACCACAGGCGCCGCGGTATCGGCGATCTTAAGTTCCTCGTCGTAAGTCCGGCTCAGGAGACGCTGCAACATTTCGAAGCGCTCATCGTCGAACTCGAGCTCCGCCGGAAGATAGGAACCATTCACCAACAAATGGAGATGGTTCTTTTCGCTCAACGTCGGGTTCCGCTCGTCGCCCCATGCTTCGGCGTTGAAATGCAGGCATAGCACGAGATCCGGATGGAGATTCATGTTTACCCGCCGCGCTCGTTCCCGAATCTCGCTCGTGCGATAAAAGAGCAGCTCGCTTTGCCAGCGAACGGTTTGTTCCTTCCCGGGGTCGGCGGAATCATCGAAATTTTCCCGCGGATTCTCGACTCCATTCGCCTGGAGAATCGACCGAGCGGTCTCCCTGAAATCTGCCGGGCGATAGGGGGTCACCGGCTCAGTCTTGTCGCGCACGAAGGAGACACGCGCCCCAAGTTCGGCCAGTCTGGTGGCTGCCATTTTTGCGACTTTCAACGTCATCTCGCCTTCCTCGACCGGCGGGACGTCGTCGGTTTTGAACCAGCGTTCTTCCATTCTCGCCCACTCGCCGCCGATATGGCCGGGATCGAGTGCGATCCGAATTCCGAGGAGCGGTTTTGCTTTCGTCGCTTTCGGCAGAGACTGCGCCGGCCGCCACTTATGTATGGGAGGGCGCCGATCGTGCTCGGATTTCGCAAACCGAAGTTTGAACCAGGTCTGCCTGTCCCGGTCGGTCAGGATGCAGGCGGCATCCGGGTCAATTCGGATGTAATCGTCGCTTAAGCCGCGCGTGCAATAAACGTCGCGAAGCAACTGCTCGAATTGGTCGTGAGTGATAGTCCGCTGAAATTTTTCGAGCGTTTTCCATTTCGGCGGATCAGCGAGGGCGTTGCTGAGATGATCCGCTCCGCGCCCAGTCGCCATCGAAACAGCAGTCAGGCAGATGAAGAGAGAGATTCGCGGGTGAAAGATCACGGGTTGGATTTCGGGGTTTTCAATACGATGCTCGCACGATGCTGACGATTCTTTTTCTCGGCGATATCGTGGGAGAGCCGGGCCGCACTGCGGTTATCGAGCATCTTGCCCGCCTCAAGGAATCGCACGCGGTGGATTTTGTGGTGGTGAATGGCGAGAACGCTGCCGGTGGTCGTGGGATTACGCCGAAGATAACAATCGATCTGCTGCGGGCCGGCGCGTCGGTCATCACGACCGGCGATCATATCTGGGACCAGAAGGAGATTCTTTCGTTCATCGATACCGAGCCGCGGTTGCTTCGCCCGGTCAATTATCCCTCCGGCGCACCGGGTCACGGTTCGATCGTGCTCGAGACCGCGAAAGGGAAGGTCGGCGTGGTGAACGTGCAAATGCGGACGTTCATGCAACCGATCCTGGAGAATCCGTTTCCGGCCGTTGCAGCGGCGGTCGCCGCCGTGCGCGCTGAAACGCCCGTGATCTTTGTCGACGCCCATGGCGAAACAACCAGCGAAAAGATTGCAATCGGACGCTTCCTCGATGGGAAGGCTTCTGCGGTTATTGGAACGCACACCCACGTCCAGACCGCCGACGAACAAATATTTCCCGGCGGGACTGCCTTTCTCTGCGACGCGGGAATGTGCGGCCCGGTAAATTCGATCCTTGGGCGCGCCGTTGACCCGATCGTCAATCGGTTCATCTCGAATCTGCCGGCCCTTTTTCCCGTGGCGAAAGGCGACGTGCGGTTATGCGGCGCGGTTATTTCGATCGATGAAAGTAGCGGGCGCGCAATTAAGATCACGCGGGTAAACGAGCTGATTCCCGAAACGCCCTTGTAACTGGGATCGGTGATCCCGGCTACAGCAGCTATTCGTCGTCGTCCTCTTCGGCGCCGTTATCCGCCGTCGCTTCTGACTCGTCGCCGGTCGGCGCCGCGAACCGCCGTTTCCGTCGTGCCGCCGGCAATGGCGACAACGTCATCGTCACATTTCGGCCGGCGATTTTCGGTTCCATCTCGACCTGGGACATGCCCGCAAGGTCGCCCTTCACTCGCTCCATCAGCTGCATCCCAAATTCCTGGTGCGCCATTTCACGGCCGCGAAACTGGAGCTGGACCCGGACCTTGTTCCCCTTGTCTAGGAACTCTTCGCCGTGCCGGATCTTCGTCATGTAATCATGAGCGTCGATGTTTACGCGAAACTTGATCTCCTTTAGCTTGGTTCCGGACGTTTTCTTGTCCTTCTCCTGCTTGGAGATGTCGTAACGGAACTTGCCGAAATCGACGATTTTGCAGACAGGCGGATTCGCCGTCGGGGCGACTTCCACCAAATCCAGGCCGATGCTTTGAGCTTTGCGCAACGCGTCAGAAAGTTTCATGACGCCGAGTTGCTCCCCGGTGGATCCCATGATCACCCGCACTTCGCGGGCGCGAATCCGACCGTTCACACGAATTTGTTGTTGCAGATTAAGTCAAAGCTCCTGGCCGTCGACTCGCGAAGTGAGCTGAGCCGCCGTGTTTTATTGCCGCATTTTTTTCCGGGCCCTCGCTGGCTCCCGACACTTCTGCTACATCGCGTCTGCGGTCGCGCGATGCCTGGCCCGCCTTTCCGAACCAGACTGGAAGTAGTAAGCAACAATTGTGCGGTAGCAAGGTGAATCTCATCGGTCCCATTGGACCTATACAACCTATTAGACCGCCGGCGGTTCGCCGAAATGCGCGGCGTGCGCGGCATACGCTGCCAGGTCGTCGAGCATGGCGTCGATCGTGGCCGCGATCGGTTCTACCTTCGCGAACCCGGAGAAAATGGCACGGTCGCCAATCTCGCTGTCGATGACGAAGGCCGGACGTTGCGTGACTTGGAGGGCGTGGAATTCGGCAGTGCTGGCGCGAGCCCGGGCTTCGATCTCCGGGGACTTCGCCCGCTCCAGTAGCTTCGCCTTGTCCAGTCCGCCAGCCCTTGCACCGATCTCCGCCGCGAGATTCCACTCGTTGGTTCGCTGACCTTCGCGCTCGGTCGCGTTCGCCAGCGCCATACGCACTCGGTCGTCCGTGATTCCCAGATCACGAGCCGCTTCCGCGATCATATTTGGCGCCAAAGCCTCCTGCAAATTCGGCTCGAACCATCCCGGCTTGAGCATGAACGGCGAACGCATCATCATTCCACTGCGGCGATAAAACCATTCCGCCTGCTCGACCGATTTCGGAAAACCGGACGCATCCATGAGCGCAATCTTCCATTCGAAATCAACCCGATCGCCATAACGCTTTTTCAATTCCTCCCAGGCGGGTTGGGCCCAGAAACACCAGGAGGAGATGACGTCGAGGTAGATGGTCACTTTAAGTTTCATCCAGTCCCTCCTGCTGAGCTTTGAATCCGCTTGTCATGGTGAGCGAAACGTCGAACGTCCAACCTTCAACGTCCAACGCCGAATGATCGGCGGCCGGACGCGCGATGATCGATCTCAACCACATCCTGCTTTTCATAGCCTGTGTTTCGCCGCTGGTGATGCTGGCTCAAACCCTCCGACGGGGCGGGTTGTTCCGGCCCTGGCGCCTCGCGTGCGTCGTTGTCTTGCTGGTGACCGCGGGCGCGTGGTTTGTTAATTCCAACACAGCCGGGTTTTTTGGCGCCGGTGCCTGGCTGGCACTGTTGCTCGTTCCGGCGGTCGGCATTCGCCGGATGTCAGAGCTCGCCGGCTATCAATACTATGGCTCGGCCCGGCGCTGGGCGCGGATGCTTCGGTTGGTTCATCCATCCGCAGCCCTGCGCGACCAGACGGAACTTTTTGCTGCAATGGAACGCGCGCAGACGGGTGACTTTTCCGCGCTCACCAGGCTCGATCCGCTCAGGAATAACGACACGAATGCCGGCCGGCAGGCCATCGCCCAGGGTTTTCGTTTGCGGGGCGCATGGCCGAATCTGGTGGATTGGGTTCGGGCCGAAGTTCCGGCCGCCGTTCGTCACGCCGATTTCGCGCTGATGCCGCTCTATCTTCGTGCGCTCGGTGAAATCGGTGCGCGCGATGAGTTGGTCCTCGAGCTGGGCACCATGCTGAGCACGAAGAGTTCAAGCCAACAGCCAGCCTGGAGTTTTAATACAAGCATCGCAATCGCTCTCGGCTTTTGCGGTCGGCTGGAAACGGAAAGCGGCCGCCGAGCACTCGAAAAATTGCCAACGGATGTTCGCGAATTTTGGATCGGGACGAATGAGTTGATCATAAATCATTCCGCTGCGGAACGCCGATTCAAAACGCTCCGGACTGTCACTCGCGATCGACTGCTTCTGTCGGAAATCGACCAACGACTGGAGACTTCGGCAGCCAGCTTCGCGGCGCCTTTGTCGCCGCCAACCTACGCGTTGCTTCATCGGATCGAACAGATTCAGCGGCCGCCGCCGACTGCGTTCGGTACCGATTTCCGGCGGCCGACAGTCGCGGTCACGATCTTCATCGCGCTTAACCTCGCGATGTTCCTCGCGGAGATGAGATTCGGCGGGTCAACCAGCCCGCTGACATTGCATCGGCTCGGAGCCCTCGAGCCGTGGGCGATCCGCTACGGCCACCAGTATTGGCGCATGTTGACCGCGCTCTTTCTGCATTTCGGTTGGCTGCATCTCGTTTTCAATCTCTATGCCCTTTTCGTCATCGGCCCGGGTCTCGAACGCGCCATCGGTTCATTTCGTTTCGGGTTGTTTTATTTGCTGGCCGGTCTGGGATCCAGCGCCGGCGTCCTATTGCTGCGGTTCAACGATTATTCCCGGCCCGAACAACTCGTCGGCGCGTCGGGCTGCGTCATGGGGGTCGTCGGCGTCTGGGCCGGTTATCTCTTGCGACACCGGCGCGAGCCCTTCGCCGGGCGACGCCTGCTCAACATCGTCCTCATTGTGGGCGTGCAGGTCGCGTTCGATTTATCGACACCGCAGATCAGCATGACCGCGCATTTGAGTGGATTGGCAACGGGAGTTGTTTTGGGATTGCTCGCCAGCCCTGTAGCGGCGGTCTATGACCATCGAAGCACGGCGCAAGATCGACGGTCATAGACCGCCGCTACAGCAAGGGAACACTTGATGCTAAAATTCTTTCCTGCGAGATTCTTCGTCCTTCCATAAAGGCTTCTCCATGCCGACCTATCACACGTATAACGTGATCCCGACCTTGCCGGCCGCGCTCGAGCCGCTCCGCGAGATGGTCTTCAATCTCTGGTGGACCTGGGAACCCTCCGCGCGCCGGCTTTTTCGCCATCTCGATCCGGAACTGTGGGACCGGACGAATCACAACCCCGTCCGCATGCTCCAGCTCTCGCGGCAGGCGCGCCTGGTTGAGGTTGCCCAGGACAAAAATTTTCTCCGCGAGCTGAAGGAAGTTCATGATGCTTACCGCGCTTATCTTGCGCGCAAGGATACCTACGGCAAAACCGGCGCCGGACGCACCGGCGAAAAACCGGTAGCTTACTTCTCGGCCGAGTTCGGCTTTCACGAATCGATTCCGAACTATTCCGGCGGCCTCGGTATTCTAGCCGGCGACCACTGCAAATCAGCCAGCGATCTCGACCTCAATTTTGTCGCCGTCGGTCTTCTGTATCGTCACGGCTATTTCAAACAGGAAATCGACAAGGACGGCGTTCAGCACGCTGTCAGCCTCAATCAGAATTTTCATCACCTGCCCATCCGCGAGGTCCGGCAGGCCGATAGCAACCTGCTCGTCGCTGTCAGGATTCTCGACCGCGAAGTCCGCGCCAAGGTCTGGCAGCTTCATGTCGGACGGGTGAACCTGTATCTGCTCGACACCGATATTGCCGAGAACAGCGCGGAAGATCGCCGGATCACGGCGGAGCTTTACGGCGGCGACCTCGAAATGCGAATGCGGCAGGAGATCGTGCTCGGGATCGGCGGGGTAAAAGCGCTGACCGCTCTCGGGATTGATGCCGAGGTTTTTCACATGAACGAAGGCCATTCGGCTTTCCTCTCCCTCGAGCGGATCCGGCTTCATGTCGCCGAGAAACGCCTCGATTTTTATGCTGCGCTTCAGCTCGTCGCGTCCGCGAACGTCTTCACGACCCACACTCCCGTTCCCGCCGGTAATGATGCGTTTCCCCGGGAGATGATGAAACGTTATTTCGGCGATTTCGCCAATCAGCTCGGGATACCGTTCGACGAATTTTTCCGCTTTGGCCAGGCCAGCACGAATCCGCTGGATGCATTCAGCATGACCGTTCTCGCGCTTCGGATGAGCCGTCACGCGAATGGCGTCAGCAAACTGCACGGTGAAGTCAGCCGTGGCCTTTGGAAGGATGTCTGGGCCGGCATTCCGGGCCACGAAGTTCCGATCACCAGCATTACCAACGGCGTTCATACCAAAACCTGGATGGCGCCCGAGTTTTCCGCGCTCTACGAAAAGTACCTGGGCGATTGGGAAGAACACCTGACTGATCCCGATTTCTGGCGGCGCGTCACCGACATTCCGGGCGCACAGCTTTGGGAGACGCATCAAAAATTAAAGCTGCGCCTGATTGAGTTCGTGCGCGATCGCGTTCGCGCCGCGCGCGAGCGTTCCGGTGAATCCCCGGAATCGATTCGGAGCGTGAATCGTATTCTCGACCCGGAGATTTTAACGATCGGCTTCGCCCGGCGATTCGCGACCTACAAGCGCGGCGCACTTCTGTTCAGCGACAAAGAACGGCTCCAGCGTTTGCTGAACGATGACACCCGCCCGGTCCAGTTCATCTTCGCTGGAAAATCGCACCCGCAGGACGAAGGCGGGAAGGCGCTGATCCAGCAGGTCTACAAATTCAGCCGGGAACGCGGTCTCGAAAACCGGATGGTCTTCGTGGAAGATTACGACACCTACATTGCGCGTAGGCTCGTCCAGGGCGTCGATCTCTGGTTGAACAACCCGCTGCGGCCGTTGGAAGCGAGTGGGACGAGCGGAATGAAGTTGCCGCCGAATGGAGGACTCAACCTGAGCGTTCTCGATGGCTGGTGGTGCGAAAGTTACAACGGCAACAACGGCTGGGCGATTGGCGCCGAAATCAAGGGAGGCACCGTCGATTTCCAAAGCGAGGTGGATGCGAGCAGCCTTTATCAATTACTGGAGAACCAGATCATTCCGCTCTATTACGCGAAGCCTGACGGAAAATTACCGCTCGCGTGGCTGCAATTGATGCGCGAGTCGATTCGCACGGTTACGCCGGTCTTCAACACTCATCGAATGGTGAAGGAATACGCCGAGCGCCTCTACACGCCGGCGGCGAAGGCGCACGAGGAATTTGGGCGCGATGGATGCGCAGCCGCGACCGGTCTCAGTCAGTGGAAAGCCAAGATGCGGAAGGACTGGCCGCAGGTTGGTATCGTTGATGTCCAGGTCGGGAATGCCGACCGACAAAATATCCAGGTCGGCCAGGCGCTGGAAATTTCAGCGCGCGTCCATCTCGGCGCGGTGAGTCCGGAGCACGTCCGGGTTGAGGCGTATCACGGCGAAGCGGAAAATGGCGGCGTGAAAAATCCCACCGTCACCGTGCTCGACGGAGCGGCGCCGATGGAAGGCGAAGGGAATTATACCTATCGTGGCCTCGTGCCGACGGCAGATAGCGGGACTTACGGTTTCAGCGTTCGAGTTGTTCCGGTCCATCCGCACCTCATGCAGAGCCATGAGCTTCGCCTGATCACCTGGTCATAATTGTAGTGGCGTCTATGACCGTCGACATATGGCGGCGATCGACGGTCATAGACCGCCGCTACACGGACAACTGAGCGAAGAATTCCTCAAAGTCGTTCTCGCCATTTACGAGCGCATTCAGTTTCTCGAGCCGCTCGCCCTCCGCCGGCTCCGGCAATTTCACCAGCCGCGACTTCTTGCCGTCTGAAAACCTAATCTCGTCCCACTGAATCGAACTGATGGCGTGATTGAATCGCGCGACGGAACGGCCACGGAACCAGGCGCGCGTCGTTTCCGGCGGCCTCAACCTCGCCGCCGTGATTCCTTCTTCGTCTACAATAGTGCGCATCGAGCCCTGGCGGACGAGTTCGTAGAACAATCCCTCCTCCGGTTCGATGTTGTGGTATTCGAGGTCGATCGCCTGCAGCCACGGATCGGACCAATCCAACTTTTCCTGTTCGCGAAATGATTCGAGCATGAATTTTTTCGCTACCCAATCGACCCGATCGCTCGTTGACCGCACATCGGCAGCGAGATCGTCGAGGACGATTTCCCATTCGTGGAGCAACCAGGAAATTTCATCGGAGACAGCGCCGCTGTTCTCGCGCACGACGGCTTCGAGATAAAGGCGCTGGACGTCGATCGCGGAAATCTTCCGCCCGTCGCTCAGCTCGATGATCCAGGAATGGTCCTTGTCGCGACTGATCGATTTCGTGGCGTTGACGGGCTGCGCGATCTCGATCGCAGGCGCTTGGCCGTTTTCGATTAATCCAAGGACGAGGGCGGTTGTTCCGATCTTCAGTGCCGTCGCCCACTCGCTCATGTTCGAATCGCCGATGATCGCGTGGAAGCGCCGATAACGGCTTGCTTCTGCGTGCGGCTCGTCCCGTGTGTTAACGAGCGGCCGCTTGTTCATCGTATCGATGCTGGTGACCGTCGTAAAAAAATCGGCCCGCTGCGAAATCTGGTATTGGCCTGGCTCGGCGTCTCCGCTTTCCGCCTCGATTCCCAGCTTGCCGGCGCCCGCGAAAATCTGGCGTGTAATAAGGAATGGTAATACGCCGGCGACCAGGCGTTCCCACGGCAGATCGCGCCGAGTGAGATAATTTTCGTGGCAGCCGTAACTGTGTCCCGCAAAATCGGTGTTGTTCTTAAACAGGCGCACTTTTTGATCGGAGGCGAGCTGCGCCGTTCGGTATCGCGCGCATTCGGCGAGGATGCGTTCTCCGGCCTTTTCCTGCGCGACGAGCTCCCGCACCGTGGTGCACTCGGGCGTGGAATATTCAGGATGAGCGTGATCGTTGTAAAAACGCGCGCCGTTTGAGAGGACGAGATCGCTTTTGATTTCTTCAAAACTAAGCGGCCGTTTGCGATCAATCTCGATATAGGCTGATTCATCGGTGTCCTGGAGGAGGCTCGGCGCGCGAAATCCGCGGGCATCGCGGTGCGGGTCTTCGAGCGCGTAATCCCATTTCATGTGGACGCCCTGTTCAGCGTAAGAGCGGACCAGCTCAATCGATTCCGCGACGACGTCGAGGGACGCGACCCCTTGGACCGTGATCCCGTATTCCGTTTCGATCCCGAACACGCGCTTCATCACCACCAAGATAATGTCGAAATCGCTATTCTGTCATCCCGAGCGAGATCGAGGCGGCCGCCACAATAAGTGGTCTGCCGCCGATCTGCCGGCGCGCGTCGCCGTCGCGAAGCAGCCCTGGAGAAGATAACCACCGGTCGGCGCTTCCCAGTCGATCATTTCACCCGCCACAAAAATGCCCGGCAGTTTCAGCAGCATCAGATTTTGATCGAGCTCGCTCCACCGGATCCCGCCCGCGGATGATATCGCTTCGGCGACCGGCCGTGGTCCGCGCAACGGCAAAATGAAATTTTTCACGTGATCGATAAGCCGATCCAGATCATCGTTCCCTTCAGCGGTCGCGAAGTTTTCCATCAGTGCGATAGCCACGGCGCTGAGCTTCCAGCCGCGAAACCAATCCTTCGCACCAGAGGCGTTCAATGCTCGTTCCCGCATCGCTTCA
>JBJMXC010000041.1:0-7165 GCA_045809825.1 Chthoniobacterales bacterium
CGGTCCTGATCACGGGAAATATCCCGTTCAACCTGGCGAAGATCATCGACGAACGACGATTCGATGAAGAAACGCCGCTGAGCGCAAAGGTGCAGATGCCGCGCAGCTCGGTGAATTTTCTGCGTCAATTCGTTCCCGGCGTCACTCAGCTCGACGGTGATCTGGCCCTCGACGTGAGCATTAACGGCACGGTCGCCAAGCCCGTCTTGAGCGGGTCCGGCGACATCACCATCAATATGGCGCGGTTCACCAACACGACTTTTCCATCGGTCAGCGGATTCCATTCGCGAATGACCTTCGCCGGGGACGTCCTTCATTTCGAACGGGTCAACGGCGACCTCGCCGGCGGGCCGTTCACTGTCGCCGGCCAGGTGACCTTTCCAAAACTCACCGAGCCCAATCTCGATTTTCAATTGAAAGGACAAAGCATCCTGGTGGCACGAAACGACACTCTTACCGCGCGGGCGGATGCTGATGTGCGAGTCGTCGGCCCTCTCAAGGCGGCGACCGTTACGGGCAACGTTGCCCTAACGAACAGTTCGCTTTTGAAAAATATCGACCTCATCCCGATCGGATTGCCTGGTCGGCCGGCGCCACAGCCGCCGACGGACCGTCCTGATTTTTCAGTCCCGCAACCGCCGATTCGCGACTGGAAATTCGACATCAACGTGAAGACGAAAGATCCGTTCATGCTCCGCGGTAACCTCGCGAACGGCGGTGCAATTACGGACATCCACGTTACCGGGACCGGTTTGCATCCTGCTCTCCAGGGCGTCGTGCGGCTGCAAAATGTGGAAGCGACCCTGCCCTTCAGCCGGCTCGAAATCTCCTCAGGCTCCCTTTATTTCGACCCGAGCGATTCGTTTAACCCAAAGATCGACTTGCAGGGGACCTCCCTGATCCGCGATTACACGGTGCACGTATATGTGTTTGGAACTTCGCTCGCGCCCGAAGCCGTCTTCAGCAGCGAGCCCCCATTGCCGCAGGAGGAAATCATTTCGCTCCTGGCGACCGGAACGACCCGGCAGGAGTTGGTCGGAAACAACAGCGTCCTCGCGGGACGAGCCGCCATGCTCGTCATCCAGCAGCTCTACCGGAAGGTCTTCAAAAAAGGCGAGCCCACCAAGAGCAATTCCGTTTTCAACAAGCTCGACGTGGATGTTGGGAACGTTGATCCGCGGACCGGGCAGCAAACGGCCACCGCGCGGCTCCGCTTGAACGAACAATTCATGTTGATCGGAGACCTCGAGGTAGGAGGCGATTTTCGCGGAATGGTAAAGTACCTGATCCGATTCAAATGAGATGAGCCGCGAGGAATTAGATCCCAGTTGCTGTAGCCGCGGCGCTCGGTCGCCGCGTTATCGAGCGCGCGCGGACAGAGCGGCGCGGCTCCAGCTCTTGGGCTTCGCGACCGCAATAATTATCTCGTTCATTGGCGCTGCGGCCCTCGCCCAAAGCGCGGTCAAGGTTCCCAAGCCAGAGGAGAAGGACAAGGCTGAGAAGGCCGTGAAAAAGCAGCAGGAAAAGCAAGCCCAGCGGACCAGCGTGATCGAGTTCCGCGGGCAGCAGGCTTTTGCCGAAAAGGAACTTCGCTCCCAGCTGAAAGAGCAGATCACGACGATCGATAACTTCGGCTTAACCGCGGCGCGAGGCGATGACGCCGCGTTTTTCCTCGAGCTCTTTTATCGCAAACACGGCTACGCCAAAGCCAGCGTTCGTTACGCGATCGCGGGTGATCATTTGCGGCTCGATATTAATGAAGGGCCGCTGGTCACGCTCGGGATGGTGAATTTCGTCGGGAACCAACATCAGCCCGCCGATATCCTCTTCGAGTACGCCGTCGGCCCTACCCGGGAGCGGTATTCGAGCATGCAGCAGAAACTGCCATTCGTGGCAGCGGACGTGGAGGAAGGCGCCGATCTCGTGCATCGGCATTACATCTCGAACGGTTACCTCGACGCGAAGGTAGATCCGCCGATTTACCACTATGCGGAGGACGGCTCTCAGGTCGACGCGACGATCCCGATCACGGAGGGTCGCCAGTATTCCTTCGGCACGATTAATTTTTCCGGTCAGACAATCTACGGACCGGAAGCGTTACATGGCCAGCTGATCGATCTGGTTGAGCAGCCTTATACCGATTTGCGCGTCTCAGATATCCCGCGCCGTCTCCAAACCTACTATCGCGCCCGCGGTTATTACGAGGTCAAGGTCGACGCTACCGGGAATCCGGCCGCGGCCAGGGGTGGCAAAGTGCCCGTACTCGTGTCCGTCACGCCGGGTCCGCTTTACCATTTCGACGGGGTGCAGGTGACCGGCCTTGAACGGCTGCGTCCGAGCTATGTCACGAGGCGATTTAGCAAGTTCAGCGGGAAAACCTACAGCCCCGAGCTGGTGGACGAGAAGTTTCGCGACCTGATGAAGTCGGGTCTCTTTACGGTCCTTCAGATCAAACCCACGCCGATCGGCGGGAATGCGCTTCGACTCGATATTTCAGCCGAGGAAGCAAAGAGCAAGGAATTCGGGTTGGCGCTCGGCTACGGTTCCTACACCGGCCCGATCGTCGGCGCGAGTTACCGCGATCGGGACCTGTTCGGTTATGGCCGGCCGATCTCGACCCTGGCGGAATGGTCGGGACGCGGCTACCGGGCGGAAATTCTCTGGGAAGATCCCTATTTCTTCGACAGCGACTTCGGATTCAAAGCGAAACTCGCCGCGCTGACTTTCGACTTCGACGGCTACTCAAAATTTGAATCCGGGTTGCGGCTCGACCTGACGCGGAAGATCACGAAACAATACGAGATTGGCCTCGTTTTCTCGGCCCGACACGTTGATGTGACGAGCGCGGACATCAATCCCGTCCTGCTCGGCGACACCTCCTACTTCGTCAGCTCGATTGGATTGGTCCAGACGCTCGATCTGCGGGACAATAAGTTAAACCCAAGCCGTGGGTTCGTTTTCGATAGCACAGTTGATTTCGCCACCAGCGCGCTCGGCAGCAACGTTAATTTTGTCCGGAGCACGGCACGCGTCAGTTATTACATCCCATTCGGACACGAACCGAAGCCGGGTTTCCCCGATAAGCGCACGATGCTGGCTCTCGGAGCGCGCGCGGGGATTATCCATAGCCTTGAAAGTGGCGGCACTTCCCCGGCGGAAATTCCGATCGATGAACGCTTCTTCAACGGTGGCAACACGACCGTGCGAAGCTTTGGCGAGCGCGATCTCGGTCCGCACGATCACGGCGATCCCATCGGCGGTGAGTTTTTCACTGTCTTCAATGTTGAATATATTTTCCCGATTTACGGCGAACTTCTCGGTGCGGTCTTCTTTGATGCCGGTAATCTTCTGCCGAATTCGTCGGACCCGTTTGAGAGCGTCACGGCAGGTCTCGACGATATGCGTTACGGCATCGGAGTGGGTCTCCGCTACAAATTACCGATTGGTCCGGTGCGACTCGACTACGGCTACAATCCGGATCGACGGGCCGGCGAGGATGTCGGCGCGTTCCATTTCAGTTTCGGCTTCGCGTTTTAAATTCTGTAACGGCGGTCTGTGACCGTCGACGCGATTATCTAGTGACATCGGCGGTCACAGAGCGCCGCTACACAAGACATGTCACGCTGCACCTACTTGCTTCCCATTCGGCGCGCCGCTTTTTCGGAAGCGGAGGCGACTGAGCTTGCTCAGTATTTCCGTGACCTCGCCGAAAATAACTGCGACGTCCTTGTCGTGGACGGTTCGCCGCCCGACGTCTTCGACCGGCATGACGAAGCCTGGCGCGAGGTCTGCCGTCACGAACGCGTCGATCGTTCCTTCGGATTCATGAACGATAAGGTGAATGGAATTCACACTGGCGTGAACCTCGCCACGACGGAGAAGATCGTTCTTGGGGACGATGACATTCGCTATTGCGGCCGTGAAATTCACCGCATTTGTGAGCTGCTCGGCGATTTCGAAGTCGTGCGTCCGCAAAATTTCCTTTCACCGCTACCGTGGTGGGCGCGAATGGAAGCCTCCCGGATGCTGATCAACCGTGCCACGCTCCGAACCGCCGATTATCCGGGCACCTGCGCATTTCGCCGTGAAACGATGCTGCGCGTCGGGCCCTACGACGGCGACGTGCTTTTCGATAATGAAGAGATGATTCGCCATTTCGCGCGGGAAGGCGCGACGGTGAAGTACGCAACGAACCTGTTTGTTCAGAAAAAGCCCCCGTCCTTTCGCAAATGGATCGAACAGCGCCCACGACAGGCCTATGAAGATTTTTCTCTGCGGGCGAAGACGATTTTATTTTTCTCCATCCCGCCGATAGGAGCGATTGCCGCGGTGCTTTTCGGTTGGAAGGGGATCGCCATGTGGATCGGGCTTATCGCGGTCGTCGGTATTAGCCTTGCCATCGCCGGCCGCGTTCGTGGCAGCGCGCGCCAATACTTTCCCTGGTCGGTTTGCCTCTTCGCACCGCTCTGGACTCTCGAGCGCTCCGCCAGCACTTACTGGGCGCTCTACTGGCATTTCGGTTACGGCGGATATCCGTTTGGTGACAAAATCTTGTCGAAAGGGATCGGACGCGATTGGATCAGTGGTGGTCGGGTTGCGGCTGAAGCCGCGGCTCGTCAGTCTGATCAATGAAAGAACCGAATCCTGAATTGGGCGACATGCCCGCGGAAGAATTCCGACAGCATCTTCACGCGGTGGCGGATTGGATTGCGGATTACCGCGAGAAAATCGCGGAACACCGGATCTCGCCCACTGAAAAGCCGGGCGCAATTGTTCGCGCGCTGCCGACCACTGCGCCGGAACAACCCGAGCCGTTGCAGCGGATCCTCGCGGAGGTGGATAGCATTATCATGCCAGGAGTGGTGCATTGGGCGCATCCCCAGTTCATGGGTTATTTCGGCTGCACGACCACCGCGCCCGGCATTCTCGGCGAAATGATCGCGGCGGCTCTGAACGTCAACGCGATGACCTGGCGAACATCACCAGTCGCGACCGAGCTTGAAACGGTGATGCTTGGATGGTTGCGGCAATGGCTGCGGTTGCCGGACGATTTTGGCGGCGTCGTTTATGACACCGCTTCGATCGGCTCCATGCACGCCCTTGCCGTCGCACGGGAAGAAGCAGGCGTCTCGATCCGTACCCTCGGATTATCGGGCCGGACCGAGCTGCCAATTTTTCGCATTTACGTTTCAGACCAGGCCCACAGCTCGATCGAGAAGGCGGCGATCGCGCTTGGTCTTGGCGAACACAACGTCCGTAAAATTCCGAGCGATGACGCGTTTCGGATGAACATCGCCGCGTTGCGCGAAGCCATCGCGGCCGACTTGCGGAAGGAATTCAAGCCGCTTGCGGTCGTGGCCACGGTCGGCACGACTTCAACGGCAAGTATCGATCCGGTCCGTGAAATCGGGGCGGTTTGTGCGGAGTACCAAATGTGGCTTCACATTGACGCAGCCTATGGTGGCGGCCTCGCCGTGCTGCCGGAGTGTGAGTCGGTCACTGACGGTTTCGATCTGGCCGATTCCATCGTGGTCAATCCCCACAAAATGCTTTTCGTTCCCTTTGATTTCAGCGCGCTTTACGTGCGCGACATTGAACGTCTCCGCCGGGTCTTCACCCTCGTTCCTGAATACCTGCGTGGCGACGCGGCCGGCGCGGAAATCAATTACATGGATTACGGCGTTCAGCTCGGGCGCCGCTTTCGGGCGCTGAAAGCGTGGATGGTCTGGCGCGCGTTCGGCCGTGAAGGTCTCGCCGCGAGAATCCGCGAACAACTCCGCCTCGCCCAGCTTTTCGCCAGCTGGGTGAAAGAGGATCCGCGCTTCGAATTATCGGCGCCCGTGATGATGGGCGTGGTCTGCTTCCGTTTACAGGGATCGGACAATGCGGAAGCCGATCGCAAAAATTCCCGGGTGGTTGAGGCGATTAATGCGACCGGTCAGACCTATCTCATGCAGACGAAGCTTAAGGGCCGGGCCGTCATGCGTCTTGGGCTTGGCAATATTCTTACGACGGAGAAAGACGTCCGCGCGGTCTGGGATATTATTCGCGCCGCCGCGTAGTTTTACCGCGGACGAAGGGCCAGGCCGGCAGCCAACGGGTTGCCGACGGCGCGCGGCAGACGCACCCGTGCGATGGAGCTTTCGACCGAGAGCGCGTAGGTTCGCGGCCCGCGGGGTTCATGGGCCTGGAGGATCTTCGGCTCGATCGGGTCCCAGAGATGGTTGGCCTTTTGCACGGCCATCCAGGCGCAGCCGTAATACCGCATCTGGCTGCCACCAGGACCGTCAAAATGGGCGAAAGAGATGGCCAGCTTTGCGTCCTTGATTTGGTAAATCAACAGGTGGACCAGGACGGTCGGCGTCGGATCATGGAGCTCCACGTACGGGTAACCAATCACGACCAGGTTCTTCGCCAGATCGAGAGCGAGGTCATTGTATTCGCCGCCCAATTCGGAATGCGCGATCGTCGGAGCGAAGATGTGTGTGCCGCCCGACAACTGGCCGCGCACCACAATCCAGCCCTCGACCGGCGAGATCAGCAGGGTCTTGTAGAATTTCGGGCTGACGATTCGCAGCAACGATTCTCGCGCACCGGGGATATCGTTAATGGTGCGGGAACCGACCGCGGCATTGGCATGATGATGCAGCGTCCCCAGGAAAATCAGCAATACCGCCGCGGTGACCCTCATAACCCTGCAAATAATCTGTTTTAGCCTCGCCGAATTTTCAAGTGAGCAGCCGCGGCCGGTTGTTCCTTCGAAGTTTGAAAGGAGAGGGGTTTTCAGCTAACGTCTCTGGGTCAACTAACCGCTCACGCTTATGGAAACGACCGTCGCTGCTCCGAAACCGAGTTCTTCCGCCGAAACAGATTTTCTGCCGCTCCAAGGCACTGATTACGTTGAGTTTTGGGTCGGGAACGCCAAGCAGGCGGCGCATTACTACAAGACCGCGTTTGGCTTTCAATCGCTCGCTTATTCCGGCCCTGAGACCGGGGTGAAAGAACGGGCCAGCTACGTCATCCGGCAAAATAAGCTTACTTTTGTGCTTTCCACGCCTCTCCGGCCGAACAACCCGATGGCAGATCACATCGCCCTCCATGGCGACGGGGTAAAATTCCTTTCCCTCAAAGTCGATGACGCGACTTCAGCCTGGAAAGAAACGAC
>JBJMXC010000042.1:0-8568 GCA_045809825.1 Chthoniobacterales bacterium
CGTAGATGACGCGATTGAATCGGTCCCGCATGAGGTAGACCCCGGGTTTATGCGGGACCTCGTGCACTTTCTTCGACAGGTCTGGTTTCTGTTCTTTCGCCAAAGCCAGTAACTCTTGCGCCTAATCGGCATTCGGCAAAGTGGTTGCGGCCTCAAGCTGGAGCGACGGCGCTCAGTCGCCGTAAAAACGCCTGGTTACGAGGCACTGCCGTTTACGCCGACAGAGCGGCATCGCTACAGCTTGAGGCGCAACCTGCTTGCCTTGATTGTGACCCATGTTCGATGTCGCAATCGTCGGCGGCGGCCCTTCCGGGTCGAGCACGGCGGCCTTTTGCGCGATGGCCGGATTGCGGACATTGATTTTGGAACGCGAAAATTTTCCGCGTGAAAAAGTTTGCGGCGATTGCGTCAATCCCGCGTGCTGGCCAATTTTGCGCCGCCTCGCGCTGGCAGAGCGCATTCGAACTTTGCCTCATGGAAAACTGGCCCGGGTCGATTTCATTGGAATCGGCGGAAGGACCGTCACCGTCGAGCTGCCGAGCGGCCCCGAAGCCGAGATTGCAATCAAACGGAGCCTGTTGGACGAGACGCTGCTGAGGCGCGCCGTAGAGCTCGGCGCCGAGGTTGTGGAAACGGCGACGGCAACCGCTCTGTCACCACCCGACCCGCGAACCGAGCATTGGAACATTACCGCCGGCGATAAAAACTTTAGCGCGCGAACGCTGGTTGCGGCGGACGGCCGAAACTCAACCGTTGCGCGTCTGTCCGGATTGCTTCCCGCGTCGACCAAGGAACGGATCGCGCTGCAAACCCACCTGCGATTGCCGGTGGGTTTTGGTAATCGCGTGGTTCTCGAATTCCGTCCGGAGGGATATTCAGGCCAGGCGCCAGTGAATGACGGGGAGCTTAACGTCTGTCTGGTGAGCGTCCCAAAAAAAATGGCGGCCTTGCGGAAGTGGGCCGAGGCGCGGTTCACGATTTCGCCGGGTCATCCATGGCGGACTATCACGCCCCTCACGCGTGCGCCGATTCGACCGGGGCAATCGACGCTTTTTCTCGTTGGAGACGCGGCCAGGGTCGTCGAGCCGTTCACCGGAGAAGGGATTTATTACGCGCTCGCCTCGGCGGAGCTCGCGGCGAAGGCCATCGTCCTGCAACGAAGCGGCGCCAATCCTGAAGATGTCGCAACCGCGTATTCCGCCGCTCACGCGCAACTCTATCGCGGAAGGCTTTGGATTAATCGCCTGGCGCGCACCGCCGTTCTTTCGCCCCGCGCGGCTTCATCATTCCTGGCCGTCGCGCGGCTCCAGCCCGCGCTCCTCCGTCTGCTTACCGCGAAGATTGTCGGCACGCCCTGACCGTGTTCGCCATCAGCATCGCAATCGTCATCGGGCCGACACCGCCCGGGACCGGGGTAATGGCGGACGCTTTTTCCGAGACTTCGTTGAATGCGACGTCGCCGACGAGCCGGTAGCCGCGTTCCATTGTCGGATCGTCCACGCGGTTAATCCCGACGTCGATAACGACGGCGCCGTCACGGACGTGTTCAGCGCGAACAAACTCCGGCTGGCCGATCGCGGCGATTACGATGTCAGCCGAGCGCGTTATTTCCGCGAGCCGTTTACTCCGCGAATGAACAACTGTCACGGTAGCGTCGCCTCCTCGTCCCTTTCGCATCAGCAAAAGTGCAAGCGGCTTTCCGACGATCATGCTTCGTCCGAGGACGACAACGTGCGCGCCGGAAATCTCCGCGCCGCTCTCAATAAGGAGTCGCTGGCAGCCGAGCGGGGTGCACGGAACGAAACCGGTATCATCTCCGAGGGCGAGCTTCGCCACGTTCGCCGGGTGAAATCCGTCGACGTCCTTGGCCGGATCGAGGGCGCGGACGATCGCCGCTTCGTCGATGTGCCTTGGGGGCGGCGATTGGACCAGGATTCCGTGAATCGCCGGATCAGCATTCAGCTGTTCCACTTGTTTCAATAATTCATCCTGTGTCGTCTCCGTTGGAAGCTCGAGCTTCACCGAATGCAGACCAAGATCACGGCACATTTTGTCCTTCGAACGCACGTAAGCGCGCGAGGCCGGGTTGTCGCCGACTAGAACGACAGCGAGGCCGGGGGTGCGGCCGTTGCTTTTCAGCGCTGCGATCTCGCTACGCAATTCCGTATAAACGTTTGCCGCGATCGCGCGGCCTTCGATGAGCTTCGCCATGGAAGAGCAATTCTACGGAAGACTCATTCTTGTTCCACCAGGCTCATCATGGCCTCGCGCAAACGAAGCTGCTCGCGCTCGAATTCCTCGGGAGCCGCAATCGGCTCAACTCGGAGCGGCGCGCCGAAGATGGCCCGCAGTTTGGCAAACGGGCGCGGGACGGCAAAACGGTCCCAGCTCTTGAGCCGCCACGCACTCGAGTATTCCATGTGGATCGGCACGATGGGGGCGCCGCTTTTTTGCGCGAGAAAAACGATGCCCTGGCTGACCTGGTAAACCGGCCCGCGCGGTCCATCCGGCGTGACCAGGACATTGCTTCCGGCCGCCAGAGTATCGACCAACTGGCGCAGGGCGATGACCCCTTTGCGCGAACTCGAGCCGCGAATCGTCCCATAGCCGGACCATTCGATGAACCGCGCAATCAGGTCGCCGTCCCGACTGGCGCTGATCAACCCGTAGCTTTGCCGGGACGGAAACGAGGGATCGAATACCCGTGGCAGCATGAGGAGCCGGTTGTGCCAAATCGCAAAAATGACGGGCTGTTTCTGAACGAACTCCTTTACGCCAGTTGGGTCTTCCACCTGGAGGCGGAGCGTGCGAGCCCAGATCCGATACAAAGCGAAGCCGAACGCGATCGCCGCCCTGCCCAGCCAACTATCCAGCTTCACCGGGCTTTTTTCTCATTGCCGTCGTCGCGCCAGCGATAGGCGGCAGGATTCGGCAATCCCAGTTGATCAAGGATTCGCCACACGACGGTGTCGGCGACGGCTTCGACCGATCCGGGCCGGCTGTAAAACGATGGAATCGCCGGTAGGACCACCGCACCCGCCTCGAGCAGGGTCACGACGTTTCGGGCGTGGATCAGACTCCAGGGCGTCTCGCGCGGAACGAGGACCAGTTTTCGTCTCTCCTTCAGGAAAACATCGGCGCCGCGCAGAAGCGCAGTATCGCTGCATCCCGAGGCGATCCGCCCCAGCGTTGCCATCGAGCAAGGCACGATGACCATGGCATCGAACCGGGCGGAACCGCTGACAAAAGGAACGTTGAGATCGTTGTCGGCGTGCTGCGAAATACCGTCAGGGATGGAGAGCTGGTCGACTTCCTGGGCAGCGACCTGTTTGGCGTGGCCGCTCATGACCAGATGGACATCGTTCGCGGCGTAATCAATCTGCGCGAGGAGACGTTGCAGATAAATCGTTCCGCTGGCGCCGGTCGCTGCGATCACGAGTTTCATCCGCCTAACCAATCACATCCGGCGGCCGAACACTAGGCCGACGAAGCGTAAGCATTATTATGATGACGCTTTGCGATTGCGCCCGCGATCAGCGCACGCGACTAGTGGAGGCCATGCTGACGAAGCTTCTCCATACCCGGTATCGCGTTACCGATCTTGAAAAAACCGTGGCCTTTTATCGGGACGTCCTCGGATTGGAGGAAACCCGCCGGCATACTTCCGGTCGGGGGTCGCAGCTTGTCTTTTTCAAGGCACCGGGCAGCGACGAAGAAATCGAGATCTGCAAATTCGACGCGAGTGGGCCAGTGGTCGTGGGTCCGGACCTGACCCACCTGGCTTTCGAAGTCGATGACATGCAGGCATTCGCCCGCGAGGCGGAAAAAAAGGGTTATCCGCTCTCCGACGGCCCGCATCCCCACGGCAAGGACGGCGCCATCGCATTTATCGATGCGCCCGAAGGGTACGAGATCGAGCTGATCCAGCGGAGTTCCGACGATTAACCGCGCGGGGTCTGTTGCGCGCGAGAAAATTCTGCCTCTAAATTCTGCCCATGAAACGCCGAACGGAAACACTCGCCTACGTCTGCACGATCGCGCTGGCGTTCTGTTCCGTTGCGGCAAAGAAAAAACAGCAGTTCAAGACCGTCCGGCCGATGGACATTCCGGATTCCATTTCGGACGTCCCAAAAGCCGAGCCGGTCGCCCCGCCGCCGGGGTCGGTTTCCAAGATCGCGCCGAACACGCGGGCGGTGTCGGTGATGGTGATCGATGCGCACTCCGGCGAGATTTTTTATGAAAAAAACGCAGACGCCCCGCGGGCGGCGGCGAGCACCCAAAAATTATTGACGGCGTTGATCGTGGCCGAGCGCGGTTATCTCGACCGGCCCGTAACAGTCGAGCAGGTCGACACATTCGCCGAGCCGGTGCGGTTGAATATCAAGCCGGGTGAAACCTATCAGCGGATCGAGCTTCTCCGGGCGCTGTTGGTGAAAAGTCCGAATGACGTCGCCCGTTGTCTCGCGCGCGATGCGGCCGGCAGCGTTGAGGCCTTCGCCGAGCTGATGAACCACAAGGCGCGGGAGCTCGGCGCTACCCATTCGCATTTCGTGAATCCGAACGGTTTGCCGATCCCGGGCCAATATTCTTCCGCGCGCGATTTGTCTATCATTGCCAGGGCGGCTTACGCGAATTCGACCATCCGTTCGATCGTTTGCCTGCCGCAGATCGTTTTTCGTTATGCTAACGGCCGAACTCGCGAACTCGAGAACACGAATAAAGTCCTGAAACGCCTGGCCTATTGCAACGGCATGAAGACCGGATACACGGAGGCAGCCGGGCATTGCCTTATCGCGAGTGGAACCAGACCCGGCCGCGACATTATTGTCGTGGTACTCGGTGACAGTAAGTCGGGAGTCTGGCAGGACGCCTCGGCTTTGCTTTCCTGGGGCCTCTGGATGTGACCCCCAAAAGCGGTAAGGCGAGACTCTGTCGAACCGTGGTTGTCCGGTTCGACTGAATCTCGCCCACCGCAAGAGCGAAAAATTTAGAAGCGACTAGGGGCCGCCAGCGGCGCTCGTCCGGAGCAGGGGCGACGGGACTAGCGCTGGGTTCCGGGCCGGATCATGTGGCGCTTCGCCGATGGCCTCTTCCGGTCCTTCTGCGGGAGGCGCGGCATCCGTCGTATCGGTCGACGCGACGCGCGAATTATTCATTTCACGAAGCGTGGTCCGTTTCGCGGTGGTGGTCGTCTCGCAGGAGGCGAGAAGGGTTATGGCGAGCAAACCGGCGGTGATTTTAGTGATCATTGTGTTCGGATGTTGGTAAGGCTTAAGCGGGATTTCTCCCGGCGATCTTTATAATTACTATACTTTCGTCCGATTTGGCAAGAAGGATTTTTGAGAACTGCGACGCATTTATGCGAAACAGCCTTTTCCTAGGTAAAACGAGCCAAAATCGGCCCCAGCTTCTCCCTCGTCTCGGCCGGCCAAAGCTTACGGTCCGTGACCAGGGCCGTATCCAAGGCTCGATGCTCGGGCCAATTTGCTTCTTCCGGCACCTTCGGGATGGCTTGCAGCAGGACTTTTTTCGCCATTTCCGCGTTTGCGATCAGGTGGGCGAAAACCGTGTCGGCAGACACCGGTTCTTCCTCTACCTTCCAGCAATCGTAATCCGTAATCATCGCCAGCGTCGCCAGCGCGATCTCGGCTTCCCGCGCCAGTTTTGCTTCCGGCAGGTTGGTCATGCCGATCACGTCGAAACCTTGCCGCCGGTTGAACTCCGATTCGGCACGCGTGGAGAACGCCGGCCCGTCCATGTTGACGTAGGTGCCGCCATCATGGACCCGCGCACCAACAGACCGGGCCGATTCGGCCAGGATACTGCGCAGGCCAGACGATATGGGATCGGCGAAACCGACGTGCGCGGCGATGCCGTTCCCGAAAAAAGTGTTATTGGCTCGCTGGCTGGTCCGATCGAAAAATTGCGAAGGCAGGAACAAATCACGCGGCGCGTATTTTTCCTGCAAACTTCCCACCGCCGTCACGCAAATGATCCAGCGAACATTGAGGGAGCGGAGCGCATAGATATTGGCCCGGTGATTGAGCTCGTGGGGCAGGATGCGATGGCCGCGGCCGTGGCGGGGCAGAAAATAGACCTGCCGTCCGTGCAGCTGTCCCCCAATGATCGCGTCCGAAGGCGCGCCGAAGGGGGTATCGACGTGTTGTTCATGCGGCTCCTCGACACCTTCCATTTGATAAAGGCCGCTGCCGCCGATGATCCCGATAGCCGGTGGGTTGTCAGTCATTGCGCCGGATTAAATCGGAAACCGTAACGCCCGCGCAAGCTTCGCCTGCTTTCGCGCCGGTTGGCGCGGCTGCCCGGTCTGTGCCAGAATTCGCCTCTCCCGATGCCGAAGTTCTTTATCAAAACCTACGGCTGCCAGATGAACGAACGCGATTCGGAACAGGTCGCGCATTCCTTGCTGGAGCGTGGTTACGAGCGCGTCGTCCACGAGGCTGAGGCCGACGTGGTCCTCCTCAACACGTGTAGTGTTCGCGACATGGCCGAACAGAAGGCGCTCGGCAAGATGGGCATGCTCGGGCCCATGGCGAAGCGGCGCCCGGAAAGGGTTTTCGGATTTCTTGGTTGCATGGCGCAGGCGCGGGGCGACTCGCTTTTCGCGACGGTGCCGCATCTCGATCTCGTCGTTGGCACCCAGAAATTCCATCGCGTGGCCGACTACGTGGATGAGGTCCTCGAGAAAAAGCGGGCGCGCCGGATGGACGATCCGCGTTTTTCAATCTGCGACATCGCGGAAGAAGAAGGTTCGGCCGAGACGATCCGCCATCATAACCTGAAAGAACGCCAGGCGACCGCGTTCGTTTCGATCATGCAGGGGTGCAACATGCATTGCACCTTTTGCATCGTGCCTCGAACTCGCGGCGCCGAGCGGAGCCGGGCAATCGACGAGATCGTTATGGAGGTGCGGGGACTGGTCGATCGCGGGGTGAAGGAAGTGACCCTGCTCGGCCAGATCGTGAACCTCTACGGGCGGCACGAATTTCCCGCTCGTCACGGCAAGAGCCCTTTCGTGCAGCTGCTCGAGGCGGTTCATGCCGTTGATGGATTGGAGCGGCTCCGGTTTACTTCGCCGCATCCGATCGGATTTCGCGACGACCTTCTGGGGGCGCTCGCCGATTTGCCGAAGCTGGCCCAACACGTGCATCTTCCGCTTCAATCCGGTTCGAATCGCATTCTCAAGGCGATGCATCGTCCGTATACCGCCGAGAAATTTCGCGCGCTCGTTGACCGGATTCGCGAAACGCGGGACGAGATCGCGATCACGACCGATGTGATCGTCGGCTTTCCCGGTGAAGAAGACGACGATTACCGGCAGACGCGTGACCTGGTAAACGAGATCCAGTTCGATAATGCCTTCGTTTTTCGCTATTCGACTCGCAGTGAAACACCGGCGGCCGATCTGCCGCAGATTACTGACCGGATAAAGGAAGAGCGAAACCAGGATTTACTGACGGTCGTGGACGCATCGGCCCAACGGATCAACCAGCGCTACGTTGGCCGGGACGTGCAAATTTTATGCGAGGGGCCGAGCCGTACGAACGTGACCCGTTTGATGGGGCGGACTCGCACCAACAAGATCGTTGTCTTCGAAGGTGCGCCCGTGCTCGCTGGCGAGCTCGTTAACATCCACGTCGAGCAGGCTAACGGATTCAGCTTGTATGGCACGCCGGTCATGCCACCGTCCACTCCGGTTTCCGCATGATCTATCATTTGTCGCTTCAGACGGCGGGCTATATCGCCGGCATTTTCCTCCTCCTCCTCGGGCTGGTCGGTTTGATTAATCCCGCGGGTTCCATGTCCTTCGCGCGCAATCTCCCGCGGTCTCGGGTTGCCGGTTTCGTCCTCCTGACGATCGCGTTTTTTTGGACTTTCTGGCTCCTTGCCACAATGGAGATGGGCGAGTTCTCCGGATTCCGGAAGCCACTCCTGATCGCTTTGCCGATCGGATTCCTCCTCGTCCTCCGTTTCGTGGACGAGTTTCTTTCCGCCCGCGCCCTCGGCATTCTGTTCCTGCTCGCGGCCGAACCGTTACTCGACGCCGCATTTTTCCGGAGCGAGCCGAGCCGGCTCCTCGTCACCCTATTCGCTTACTTGCTGATCCTGGGCGGATTGTTCTGGGTCACGATGCCCTACCTCATGCGGGACCAGATCCTTTGGAGCGCACGAACGAGCGGGCGCTGGCGACTCACTCACGGTCTTGTCCTGCTCTACGGCGCGGCGATCCTGGCCTGCGCCGTGACCCAATACTAGGGCAACGCGGCGACCATTGCCGCCGCCCTTAAGATGAATCGCATCCTCGTGATCCGCGGCGGCGCGATCGGCGATTTTGTGCTGACCCTGCCGGCGATCAAACTGCTGCGGGAAAGTTTTCCGTCGGCGCGGCTGGAGATCCTCGGATACAAACACATCGCGGCCCTGGCCGAAAATCGGTTTTACGCACATGCTGTCCGGTCGATCGAGTCGGGGTCGCTCTCACGGTTCTTCACCAGGGACGCCGTACTTCCAAGCGATCTTCGTGATTACTTCGGCAGCTTCGATTTGATC
>JBJMXC010000043.1:0-14259 GCA_045809825.1 Chthoniobacterales bacterium
TTGTTCGGTGCCCGCGAGGCAGAATGCGCATCGGCCGCACGTGACCAGATAGTGCAGACAAACGCGCTCACCGACGCCGACAGCCTTCACGCTCCGACCGATCTTTTCGACGAGGCCGGCGACTTCGTGTCCGAGGATGAGCGGCAACTGTCTAACGGGCGAAACGCCGTTGCGGTAATGAGCGTCCGAATGGCAGATACCAGCGGCGCGAATCCGGACCAGGACGTCGCGTTCGCGAATGTTCGGGACATCGATTTGCTGCTCCTGCAACGGCGAACCAATCGCGGTTAAGCGAATAGCTTTCATTCTGAGCGGCTTCAAAACGCCTCGTCGCTAGCCCAGTTTCACGAAATATTTTCCCGGCAGTTGTTTTACGAGCTTCTTCAATTCCAGGCGAAGCAGAGTGGACGAAACCGTGCCGCTTGGCAGATCCGCTTTCGTCGCGATATCGTCGATCGAAGTTTCGGTTTCACGGATCGAACCGTAAACTCGACGCTCGTCATCGGTCAGCACCGGCAAGGCGCGGACTGCCGCCTCCGGCGCCGGCTTTGCGTCAGGTACCAGAATTTGCAGGTCATCCAGAATATCGCTCGCATCCATGACGAGTTTCGCTCCCTGTTGAATCAAACGATTCGAACCGATAGCCGTGGTCGCATTGATATGGCCGGGCACGGCATATACGTTGCGGCCCTGCTCGAGCGCCTGGGTCACGCTGATCAGCGCGCCGCTATTCGCGCCAGCTTCCACCACGAGAAGCCCCTGGCTCCAGCCGCTGATGATCCGGTTCCGCATAGGAAAAGTCTGCCGGTCGGGTTCGATTGCCATCGAAAACTCCGACACGATCGCGCCGTTGCCGCTGCGAATTTTGTCGGCCAAGGCGGCGTTTTCGGGCGGGTATAAATTCAACAATCCGGACCCGATGACTCCGATAGTGCGACCCTTGGCAGCGAGAGCTCCCTGATGCGCAGCCGTATCAATCCCACGCGCCAGTCCACTGATTATGGTGAGTCCCGCGTAAGCCAGCTGATAAGAAAGCTTCTTGGCCGACTCCATGCCGTAATGGGTCGTCCGTCGCGAACCGATCACCGCAATCGCGTGTTGATCGCGTTCCGCCAGCTCGCCCCAGACATACAACACGATCGGAGGCGAGTGAATTTCGCGGAGCTGTTTCGGGTAAAGCGGCGACCGGCTTGTGATCACGTGCGCGCCGAATTCGCGGATGCGCTGCAACTCGGCGCCCAGATCTACGAGTGATTCCCAGTTCAGGATTTGGTCGACCACCTCGCGGCCGATGCCGTCGACACTGCGCAATTCGTCCCGCTTTGCCGAGAGAATCGATTCCGGTGTTCCGAAAACCTGAAGCAACTTCCGGAGACGCACCGGTCCCATCGTCGGAAGCATGTTAAGCGCGATGCAGGCTTCCGTGGGGGACATCAGAACAGACTAAACAGAAAACGCCGAACGCCCAACGCTCAACGCCCAATATTTAATGCAGAGTCTGGTTGGACGCCTTGGATTCACTAAGGCACGCCTATCTGTGTCCGCTGCCTTCGACGTTTGACGTTCCGGCCCTCGGCGTTTCCTGATTTCTCGAACGCTATCGGCAACTCCTAGAACGGAATCTCGTCGTCGTCGGGCGCGGACGGAGCTGAACGCGGCGGAGGTGCCGATTTGCTCGAACGTGCGCCGCCGGATCCTTCCTCATCTCCACCGCCGGCGCCTCCCGCGCCGCCGCCGGGACGGCCGCCGAGAAGTTGAAGACCTTCACCAACGACTTTGAGCTTGCTCCGTTTTTGCCCGGACGTTTTGTCGTCCCAGGTATCGAGCTGGAGCCGCCCTTCGATGAAAACAGGACGGCCCTTTTTTAAATATTCGCCTGCGATCTCAGCAGTCCGTCCCCACAAGGTCACGTCGACAAATGTCGTTTCCTCGCGTTTCTCGCCATTCTCCGCGGTGTAAACGCGGTTCACGGCCATGCCCAATTCCGTGACGGCTGTTCCCTTGGGGGTGTATCGGACCTCTGGGTCGCGGGTGAGGTTTCCGAGGAGGATTACTTTATTGAAACTGGCCATGCCGCTCTTCTAGCGGGTTTACCTGGCCTCGGCCAACTTTTTCGGGGCCCGTTCCTTCTTCTCCGTTTTCGGGCGCAACTTCTGGTAATGCTGCCGGTAAACTTCCGGATCGAGCTTGAATTTCGAGCGCAACTTGGTGATCAGCTGCGAGTCGGCGTGAAAGATGAAATTCACATAATGGCCGGCATCAAGCTCTCCCGCCATGTAGGAAAACTGGCGCTTGTCCATCTTCTGGACCTGCTCGATCTCGGCACCTTCTTTTTGAAATTCGGACTCGAGGCGATCGACTACGTCCTTCACAGTATCGTCCCTGCCCTGCGTATTCAGCACGAGCAAAGCTTCATAACGGTTCTTCATGATTCTTTTTGCGTTGACCCGCCTTCGGGCCGGTCTGGTTCTGGATTTTTGTTGAACTGGTTCATCGCGGAAAGCAGGCCGTTGTCAATCGCGCATTTCACCGCATCCGCCGCGCGAGCGACGGATGTTGCCACCAGCGGTTTCTCTTCTTCAAAAAAACGGCCGAGCACATAATCAGTCGCACCTTCCCTAGGCGCCGCGCCGATGCCGACCCGAAGCCGAGGGATATCTTCGGTCCCAAATTGGACGATAATCGACTCGAGGCCGTTGTGGCCACCGGTACCGCCACCGGGACGCAACCGGAGCCGGCCCAGCTCCAGCGCCATGTCGTCGAGCACGACCAGGGTTTCACCAGCAGCGATTTTGTAGAACTGGGCAACGGCTTGGAGCGGATGACCGCTGCGATTCATATAACTGAGTGGCTTAACCAGGATGCCATGGGGCGCTTTGGCCCAAACAACCTGCCAGTTCTTGGAATGTTCCCAGGTGGCTCCCCATTGCGCGGCCAGCGAGTCAACGACAGCAAACCCGACGTTGTGGCGCGTGCCCTCGTACTCGGCGCCGGGATTGCCCAGCCCGGCGATTAGGCGGATTCGCGGAGTTTTCTCATCCACCTCTGCGCGGTCGAAAATCGAAAGTCGAGATTCGAAAATTCAAAAAGCTACTTCTTCTCGGCCTTCGGGGCCGTAGCCGTCCCTCCCGCTTCGGGCTCTTCCTTCTTCTCCTTGATGACTTCCGGTCCAGCCGCCGCTTCGGCGGTCGCAGCCACGGGCTCTTCTTCAACCGTCGGAGCGAGCACCGAGAACGCAGTCAGATCAGGTTGAATGCGCGTGGTGACGCCGGAAGGAAGCTGGATTTCGCGAACATGAATGGCGTCCCCGATGTTGAGCTCGGAAACGTCCACCCGGATCACATCAGGCAGATCCCGCGGCAAGCATTCGATCGCCAGCGAACGCAGGCTCTGCTCGAGCAGGCCTCCCATGTTTTTGACGCCATTCGCCATCCCTTGCGGCTCGAGCGGAACGTCAGCCTCGATGACTTCGTCCTGCGAGACCGCATGAAAATCGACGTGGAGAACGGCACCGCCCAGAGGCGCGTGCTGCACTTCCTGGACAAGCGCGAGCCGGCTTTTCCCCGCAATCTCGAGCTCGACCAGGATGTTTTCCCCGGCCGCATGGCTGAGCAACGAATTGATGTCCCGCCGGGAAACCTGGAGCGATTCCGGTTTGTCCTTCGAACCGTACACGACCGCCGGCACCGAGCCACTCGCCTTCAATTTTCGCACGGCCGAACGGCCTGTCGCCGTCCGCCGTTCCGCTGTGAGTTTTACCTGCTTGGCCATGTCTTAGTTCTTTCCGTCGTTATCGATCTTGAACAGCGATGAAACCGACTCGTCGTTATGGATTCGTTTCATGCCTTCGCCGAGAAGCTCGGAGATACAAAGGACGGTGGTCTTGAATCCTTCCACCGGCCGCACAGGCGTGCTGTTCGTGGTTATTAATTCCTCGATCTGGGATTTTTGCAACCGTTGAATCGCTACATCCACCAGGACGGCGTGGGCTACCCCGGCATAAATGTTGAGGGCTCCGCGCTCTTTCAGGACCGTGGCGGCTGAGGTCAGGGTGCCCGCGGTCTCGGTCAGGTCGTCAACCAGGAAGACATCGCAGTCTTCGACGTCGCCGATGACATAAAGGGCCTTCGTTTCGGTGGCGCTTTTGCGCTGCTTGGCCACAATTGCCAGGTTCGCGCCCAAGGCTTGCGAGTACGCAGACGCCATCTTGAGGCCGCCCACGTCGGGCGATACGACCACGGTCTTACGGGTCAGGCGAGTGCGCACGTACTTGAGGAGAACGCCCATCGAATAAAGGTGGTCCACCGGGATATCGAAAAAGCCCTGCACCTGCTGCGCATGCAAATCCATGGTCAGGACGCGACTCACGCCGGCCGCATGCAAAAGGTTCGCCACCAGCTTGGCCGTAATCGGTACCCGCGGCTGATCTTTCCGGTCTTGCCGCGCGTAACCGAAAAAAGGAATTACGGCCGTGATCCGGTCGGCGCTGGCCCGCCGGGCCGCGTCCACCATGATGAGCAATTCCATGAGGTGCTCGTTCGTTGGCGGGCAGGTGGGCTGAATGATGAAAACATCGCGACCCCGAATGTTCTCCTCAATCTTGACGTAGGTTTCGCCGTCTGGGAACGAGCTGATTGTTGCCTGGCCGAGGGGAATACCAATGTAATCGCAGATCCGCTGCGATAGTTCGCGGTTGGCAGTACCGCTGAAGACCTTCATCTCGGGTTGAATTGCGAACATAATTCTCGAAAGCGGGGCGCTAACTTAGGCGCGCGCAGGCCGCGTTGGCAATCGCCGATTCGAAGACTTTTCCGTGGAAAAAAACAGAGGCGGCAGGATAACCTGCCGCCTCCGCCAAACAATGGAGATAAGAAAAAAGGAAACTGCTTACTTGCTCTGCGCAGCCCGGCGGCGGCGCAGCAAGCTGGTCGAACCGACCGCAACGATGAGCCCGACGATCGGGAAGATGGTGCTCATTTCCGGAACCGGAGCCAACCCGTGGATCAGCGCGGTTTCTTCGAAGCCACCCTGGCTGGCGTCGGTGTTACCCCAGCGCTGATACATGTAGACGAAGTCGTTGGCCTGGGTGCCCGCGAAGTACGAGGCAGGGATGTAGATGTTGATGTCGCCACCGCCGCTGCCGGTATTGGCATCGGTGTAAAGCACCTGGTTGGCGCCAAGGTCGTAGCGAAGCGTCCCCAACGAACCGTTGAAGTAGCCGCTCGAATTGGTCGAGGTGCTGTTCTGCATCGTGTTAGAGGTCCAGACCGTCAGGGCATCGAGCGAGATACCGGCTTTGGAACCGCCCGGCTCGTTGACATCAACGGAGAACCCGAAATACTGCATTCCATTAATGGTCGTGGTTTGGAGATCGGAGAACCGAATCTCGTGGTTCCACTGCGGCTCACGCTTGGTGTCGAAATTGCCGGTCGAGCTGTTGTAGCCCTGCTCCCAGGGGCTGTTTTGAATGGTCAAAAACGGATCGTAAACACCGGTCCCTGTCGGGTGGTCGTTGTTGGTTTGAAAAATAGCACCATTGACAGTGCCGCTGCCGCTGGAGCCGAGGTCAACCACGGTAGCGTTGGCGATTCCTACGAGTGCGAACATTCCGGCGGCGACGAGCGCGGCGGCGAAGTTACGTTTGATCATTTTTTTGGTTCTCCTGATTCCTGTTTGCTATTGGCTGGTTTTATTTGAGTCCGTTTCCACAACCTTTGCAGTCACGGGTATCTCTTATGTTTCCCATATTTGTCATAATTGATTCTCAACGTCAATAACAATTCTTATGCCCTTGGGAATATTTATCCTGACCGGCCTCTTTTCTATGGGTCTTCCCCTATGGGAGCAAGGAAAATCTTATTATTTTCAGAAAAAATGTTGCCCAAGTTTCAGGGTCAAAGTTGAGGCTCATTACTGACTCTCAACCCGTCCAGAATCGCCATGCCAAAACGGCGGGAAAACCCGTTGGCCGCGCAAAATCGCCGGAAACGACCGGCCTTAAGCCCCTAAAGAAGCGCGAAATTTCGCCTTTTTCGCCTCACACTCGTCGTGGAGGCGGCGGGTCTCCTGGATAAGCTGCTTTTGCAGAGAATCCATCTCCTCGGAGCTTCCGGCCCGCCGGGCCTTATCCATCTCGCCCTTCAGGAATAGCTCCCGTTCCGCGATCCGCGCTTTGAAGGTCGAATCGATTTCAGCGATTTCCGCCTTTTGCTCCTCTGTCAGGGAAACAGTGGGGGCCTTCTTTTCCAGCCTTTCCATGGCGAGCTCATATGCGGATTTCATCACCGTGATTTTAACGGCAGCGGTCTGCGAGGCAAGGCGGTGGATTGCGGCGGCCCGACTCCTTTTTACATTAGCGCCTTCATGGCCGCTTCAATCCGACTGCTCAGCACCGATTTCGACGGGACCCTCGTCGCGCACGGCGCGGATCCCATCCTGGACGAACAGTGCATGACGGCCATTGAGGCCCTCCAAGGCGATGGCGCGCTTTGGGCGATCAATACCGGCCGCTCGGTTGACCTCCTCGAATCCGGACTCACCGATTTCGAGTTCCCGATCCATCCGGATTTCATCCTCACGAGCGAACGCGATATTTTCAGGCCGGGCACGAATGGGGAGAAGTGGGAGCCGTTCGGCGATTGGAACGAGCGGGTAGCCCGCGAACACGCGGAGTTGTTTCACTCAGCCAAAGCGGTCCTGGCTGAAGTGGTCGATTTCGTTACCCAGAAAACAAAGGCGCGACTCCTTTATCACAGGGCCGGCCTCGAAGGCTTGGTCGCCGAGAGCGAAGAAGAGCTCCAGCGCGTGACCGAGTTCATCGATCGCGCCCGGTCGAAACACCCAAACTTTCATTACCAGCGGAACACGGTTTACCTGCGATTTTGCCATGCCGATTACCACAAGGGCTCGGCCCTGGCCGAGCTCTCGCGTCTCCTCGAAATCCCGAGGGAACAGATTTTCGCCGCGGGCGACCATCACAACGATATTTCGATGCTCGATGGCCGCTTCGCGAAATACCCGGCCTGCCCCGCCAACGCCATCCCGGAAGTGAAGGAAGCCGTGCGCTCAGCCCGCGGTTATGTCGCCGCGAAAAACCACGGCGCCGGGGTCAATGAAGCGCTGCTTCATTTCGCGAACCTGAGCCAGGATTACGCGGATAGCACGGATACGGAATTCTTATCCGTTTAATCCGCGGTCCAATCTGCCGTGCGTCTGCGCTACAGCTTTAGGCGCGATTCCTCTGCCAGAACTTCATCGAGAGCTGGCCATTGGACGGTGGCGTCCATGTCGCGAAAGGCGTGCAAATAAACCGCTACCGATTCAGCGGGATACTTCTCAAGGAGCCGGCGGGCAGCCGCGTCCAGCTTCTCCTTCGGCGCCGACGGAGGCAGCTCGTCCACGGTACCGTCTTCGGCATGTTTGATATCCATCGCGTCGAGAAAATCGCAGAGCATTTCCTTCTTCGCGCCCAACAACCAAGCCTGGAGGACATGGCTCGCCAGGGAATCGCTGATTTTGCGGGCGAACGCTGCCTGCATCCATGGGAAACGCTCCACCGGTGGTTTCCGCTCGATGAAAACGCCGCGCAAATTTCGCTGATTCGCGAGCCCTTGGATCGCGGCCTTGTAGACAGGCTTCTGCTCGGTTTGCAGCCACGTGAAAATCTCGGCCGCCAGGGTTGGCGACATCCGTTGAAAAATTTCGTGCGATTTCATGAGCCGCCGGAGACGATGACAGTTTCCGAGCGCTCGTCCAGACCTCGACATGCATGAAATGCAGAAAGAAACCGCGGATTACTCGGATACGCGGATGGAAGCTTCTGAATCCGTTTAAATCCGCGTAGTCGGCAGGAGCCAGGTTCTGGATGTAGGGGCGGTCTATCACCGTCGAAGCAGCGGCTAATTTTCCGGGACGGAAAGCGCGAGCGGCTTATCTGCCTCTATCTTGCCCGCAAACCGATTCGTCATGTAGATCAGGAGCAACACCCAAAAAGTGAGCGCGATGCTGAAGAGCGGGAACTGCAAGGCGTAGGGCAGCGAATAGATGATCGCCATGAGCGGGCCCCACACGGCCCAGGTAGCGAACAAAGTCGGCACAATTTTGTCGCGATAATGTTCCCACGTGAATGTGCTTCGGATCGATCGCCACGAGAAACCGTCGTTCTTCCATTCATAGACGAGCACCTCGGCGGGCGCTGCGAAGAACGGATTGTACCCGAGCTGGTCGACAAGAATCTTCGCCGCCACGACCCAGAGGGTGGTGACGTCGCCGAACCAGCTCGCGTTCAACCGATACATCAGGTCAACGAGGATCCCGTCGATCCCCCAGGTCGGCACGGTGAAGGCGAGGTTGCGCAGGTTCTGACGGTGAAAGCGACCGCGCTGGAAGAACACGATCACGAATAATTCCGGCACGATCGCGCCTGCGATAACAGCCGCGCCGATTACGAACGCGATACCATGCTCTTGCTTGTAACGGGCGAGCGCATTGAGCCGATTGGCAAATGCCGGGCTGAAGTAGTATGCGCCCAGGACAAATAGCATCGCGGCCTGAAGGATGAATCCCGGAACCGCATTGGCTTTCGCTGCTTCCCAGCCGAGCGCGAGCGATGTCTGGTTTGGTTTTCGGGCAACTGCCACGGCAGCATGCTGCATCAAGGAAGCGCGCTTTCCAGTCACGCTTTGAATGAAGGCCCGGCCTGCCGTACGTTCCTTCGTGCAGCCCGCCGCCAAACGCTCCATCCACGCGCTTCTCCTCGACGAGATCGTGAGCCAGCTCGCGACTTTTAGCGAACGCCCCTATCGCGCGAAACAAATCGTTGATTGGCTCTATGAGAAACGCGTGACTTCCTTCGCGGAAATGAGCGACCTGCCCCAGGCCTTGCGCGAGCGGCTCGCGAACGAGTTCGCTTTCGGCAATCTCGAGACCGTCCGCGTCCTCGGGTCGGAAGACACAACCCGCAAATTCCTCTTCCGCCTCGGCGAGGGGAGCCTGATTGAGTCCGTCCTCATTCCCGCCTCCCCTGCCCTTTACGGCGAACGGTCAGACCGCCGGACAATTTGCGTTTCGACCCAGGTCGGCTGCGCTTATGGCTGCAAATTTTGCGCAAGCGGCCTCGAAGGATTCTCTCGAAACCTCGATGCGAGCGAAATCGTTCAGCAGTTGTTGTCAGTCGAGAAGGCTACGGGGGAGCGGATCGACAATGTCGTGTTCATGGGGATGGGCGAGCCGCTGGCGAATTTCGCCAACGTCGTCCGCGCCATCCGGATCATTAACGCGGCCTGGGGTCTCGAGATCGGCGCCCGCCACATCACCGTGTCGACCAGCGGCCTTGCGCCCCAGATCAAAAAACTCGCCGACGAACCGATCCAAAGCCGCCTTGCCATTTCATTGCACGGGGCGACTGACGAAGTCCGCAATCGGATCATGCCGGTGAACCGGAAATACAACCTAACGACACTGCTGGCCGCCTGCGATTATTACGCCAGCCGAAAAAAGCAGCGGATCTATTTCGAATACATTCTGATCGCGAACGTGAATGACAGCGAAGAACAGGCCCAGCTCTTGGCCGGACACGCGGCGCGAATCGGGGCTCGGATAAACCTCATTCCCTACAACACCGTCGAGGGCCTCGAATGGTCGCGCCCATCGCGCGAAAGGCAGGAACGATTTCTTGGGATTGTGCGCGGGAACGGGGTCGTCGCCACCCTGCGCCGCGAAAAAGGCCACGATATCGATGCGGCCTGCGGCCAGCTCAGGTTGCAGACAAAGCGAGCAGAGGAAACGGCAGCAGCGCCGTAACCCGCCGCGATTATTTCACAATTCGCATCTTCGCCGAGGTTTCAGCATCAAGCGCTCGCGCGATCCGCTCGAGGCCTTCCCGAATCTGGGCCGGCGACCAGGCCGCGAATCCGAGGACAAGGGCAGGTGGAAGTTTTGCTTCGATGCAGAAGAAGGAGAGCGGACTGATCTTTACGTCCATTGTCGCGGCGGCCCGCCGAAGCACCGGCCAATCCTTCGTGGACTTGAACCAGGCGAGTGCGTGCAGGCCCGCGTCCGCGATCTCGAGAGTGAAACGGTGACTGAGCAATCTGTTGAATTGTTCGATGAAGAACTGGCGACGCTCCGCATAAACTTTCCGCATTCGCCGGACGTGGCTCAGGTAAAATCCTTCGGCGATAAAACGAGCGAGGGTCGCCTGATCGATGGTGGGCGAATGTTGGTCGATAACGGTCCGGAGCTTGGCCACCGCGTCGACTAAAGGCGCCGGGACGAGCAAGTATCCCAGGCGTAAAGAGGGATAAAGGATCTTGCTCATGGTTCCGGCGTAGATCACGCGGCCGGAGCGATCCAGGCCCTGGAGGCACGGAAGAGGCGGTCCACTAAATCGGAATTCCGCATTGTAGTCGTCTTCCAAAACGTACGCCCCGCGTTTGTGGGCGAACTCCAGAACCGCTTTTCTTCGTCTTAGGCTCATCGTGACTCCCATCGGAAATTGATGAGAAGGCGTCAGGTAAATCAGCTTTGGCGGACGCCGGTTTCGCCGGCCCTCGATCACGAGTCCTTCGCGATCGATAGGGCGCGGCACAATCGTAGCGCCCGCCAGGGCGAAGACCCTTCGAGCCTGGTGAAAGCCCGGGTCCTCCAGCCAGGCGACTTCGCCGCGATCCAAAACCGCCATCGCGCTGATCAACATGGCTTGCTGCATCCCCGCAACGATCAGGATCTGGTCCGCGTGACAATTCGCGCCGCGAAAATCGCAAAGGTAAGCGGCGACGGCTTTGCGCAAATCGACGTCGCCACGGTTCGAACCGTAACGCAACAAATTCGCGCCCTTTTTTGCCAGGACCTGCGCGCGGAGCCGTTCCCAGATCGCGAGCGGAAATTCGTCGACAGCCGGAATACCCGATGTGAGCAATACGCCGGGCGTGGCGCCGGTCGGGCCCAAATCGAATTCCGCGCCGACTCGCGAATCTGGAATTCTGTTTACCCGGTCGGAAACGTGCGTCTCCTGCTTCAGCGGCGGCGACGCCTCTGTGTGGTCCGCGCTGAGATAAGCGTCCGGCAATGGGTCTGCGACAAAGGTGCCCGAGCCTTTTTTGAAAAGGATATAGCCTTCCGCTTCGAGATCCGAAAACGCCAGGTTCACAGTCAACCGCGACACGCCGACCTCCGCGGCGAGCTCACGCGAAGACGGCAGGCGCGACGAGCCAGGATTGAAATTTCCAGACCGAAGCTCGTCCCGGATCTGACGGTAAAGTTGTTTGTGGAGTGGCTCCGCCGCTGTGCGATCCAGCCGGATCATTTCGAAGGCTATGATAGAACGCCGTCGCCTTTGATTTGCTGACCGCTTTGTCATCTCGATGGCCAGAGGAAGTGTCCTCGCCTTCGAGATCAAGCTCTCATTTTCATTCAAAGCGCTCAAGAGGCACCGGCGAACTGGACTGGCCGATCCGCGCCAAGTGGCTATGGCCTGCGCGCCGTGAAAAGAAGACGATTAGCATATGAAAAAACATTGTTTTTCGAAATCACTGTTTGCGTGCGCGGCCGCGACCGCGCTTCTCTCCATCGCCGCTCCGGCCAATGGCGGCTCGCCTCCGATCCGTGTCACCGTTTTTGATGCGAACGAAATGGTGGCGTTTAAAGGGTCACTTGGCGCCGACGCTACGTTTGCGACACGAAACCTTCCGCCTGGAAAGTATGTGGTTCAATTCAGCTCCAACAGTGGGGTTGTGAAGGGCAATCATTACTTCCTCGCGATTTCGGCGGGCAGCAAAAAGGTCACGGCGGGTGCAGTGGCGGGAGAGTTACTGGCCGGCCGAGGCGCGGCGATGCGAGTTGATGTCGGTCGTGGGCTGAACATCACCGGCCAGGTGGTTAAGGAAGACGGCAGCCTCGCTACGAACACATCACAATACCGGATGATAGATGGCCGGCCTTACATTTGGACCACTAGTTCACTTGGCAGCAATATCCAGGGGCGCTGGGTCGATGCGTCGGTGGCTCCGACAATGCGTGTCACCACTTACAGGACGGAAGATGTCCGACGCTTGCAGGACCACATAGGCGAAGGCAGCATGCTGGGACGGGCACACTATGAAGTGACAGTCCACGAGGGCTACTAGACGCTCCCGGCCCGAGGTCGTGAATTTCGTTGTAGCGGCGGTTTACGACCGTCGAATTCTTCGCCTACTGGCAGACCCGACGGTCATAGACCGCCGCTACAGGAATCCGCCTTACGCTTTCTTCTTTAGTCCCGCGAGATCCTTCAGGATTTCGTCGCTGTGCTCGGCTGGCTTCACCGAAGTATAGACTTTCACGATCTTTCCCTGCGGATCGATCAGGAAAGTATTCCGCGCTGCCATCTTCGCGCCTTTGTATTCCATCCCAGAGCCGTACGTTGCGACGGTTTTGCCATCAGGGTCAGCCAGCAGTTTGAAGTTCAGTCCTTCCTTCGCGCAAAAATCCTTGTGCGATTGCGCGCTGTCCACGCTCACGCCCAAAACGACGGCGCCTTCGCTCTGATACTTCGGCTGGTCTCGCTCAAAATTCTTCGCCTCCAACGTGCACCCGCTCGTGAAATCCTTCGGGTAAAAATAAAGAACAACCCATTTCCCTTTGTAATCCTTTAAGCTCACCATCGATCCATCCGCGCTCGGCAAACTGAACTCCGGTGCCGTTTCTCCTGCCTTGGGTTGGTTCTCCGAATGCATTTGCGGCTTCGCGTCAGCCGTTGCCGGCGCCGGGCTTTGCGGCTCGGCCCCTTGCATCGCGGCGAGTCCAACGATGCTTAACAATCCTGCCAGAAGTTTTGTATTCATAATTCCTTTCAACGTTATCAGCCAAATCTGAAATCCGAAGCTCGAAACAAACCAAAATCTCGAATGCTGCGATTGCCTCTACGGCAGCTTAAAATGCGGGTTCTCGATGATCCCAAAAATATTGCGAAAGGGATCAAAGACCGTGGCAACCCGAATTCCCTCACCCACTTCCTGAACGGCGGACCGCTCCATCGCTCCGAGCGAGATCAGTCGGCGGAACGTTGCCTCCGCATCCGGAACGCCCCAGTATGCCACGGCACCGCCTTTCCCGCCCGGCGTGGTCGAGGCATCCGGGTCGAGCCCGAGTTCGTAGCCGCCCACAGTGAACCCCACATAGAATGGCTGGTCGAAATAAGGCTCAATCCCGAGCACCTTTGAATACCAAGCCCTGGCTTTCGCCAGGTCCGGTGCGTGATAGATGACCGTCCGGAGGCCTTGAAACGCGTTGCTGAGAACTGACTCACCCATCGCCAGCAGGATGCGTTGTTAATGCACCTCAGCCGTCGGCACCAGGAACATCCCGGAGGCGTTGTACTTCACCACGAACGAATACGTCTGCCCCCGCTGCACATCGAGGTTACCGAACCAGGTGTCGATGTCCCGTCCGTTGCGGCTGACCGCGATCGCGTGCCGGCCGGGCGTCAGAAATCTTTGGTAAACGTGACCCTTTGTGAACGCACCCGCGAGCTGGCCATCGATTGTCATCACCACGGTCACATTTATGCCCGCGGAGGGCGAATGCTTGATCCGGAGACAACCGCCATCCGCAAGACCGTTCGCGAAAGTCCCTTCAGCCGCGGGAGGAGTCCTTGGTTGTCGGCCTTCACTCGGGTTTACGCCCGCGAAGAAAATTGCGCAGGCCGCCAGGAGGAGAATAGCAAGAGATGGATTTAATTTTGCCATGGATGAATCACCTTTTCGGAGCGAAAAATACCACGGTCTCCCCGCGTCGACCGAGATAAAAAACGCCGGCTGTCGAAAGGCTGTCTCCGACTAATCGACCCGACTCACCGGCGTCAGAAATATGTGATCGACGTTGCAGCTGACCACGAACGATAACGTCTGGCCCGGCTGGACATCGATCGTGCCATACCACGAATCGCTCTTCTGGCTCGGCCGGCTCGCGTAGAGGGTGTGGAGTCCGGGCGACAGCGCCCGTTCGTAAACGTGGCCCTTGGCAAAGGCGCCGGCTTCGTGACCGTCAATCCACACGGCGATGGGAATATTGATTCCCAGAACCGGCGAGTGTTTCATCCGCAAAATGCCGTCGCCGCCCCGCGAGTAGTCCGATTGTCCAGCGATGCTCTGATCCGCGCTTGCGAGAAACAACCCGCATGCCGCCAGCATGAAACCAACAACTGCCGAGTTTAATCTTTTCATATCAGGTGAACCTCCGGTCACAATTTAACATATTCCTTCCGTAGCGGCAGAACTGAAA
>JBJMXC010000044.1:0-15224 GCA_045809825.1 Chthoniobacterales bacterium
AACTCCGGATCGGTCGTATCGATGACAGCCATCTCCATTCGACGCGGATCTTCCGAATAATTTTTTGTGTCGCCGATATTGAGGCGCATGTGGCTCTCGACGGCGAACAAGTCGGTGAACAAGCCGCCGGCCAACATGATGATGAGACCGGCGTGGGTGAGATGGATGCCGAGCTTGCGCCAGTTCCATTGGAAACGTTTCGCGTGTGCTGCAACCAGGTTGATGAGCAGGGTGCCGCCAATCAAATGGCCTCCCGGAAAGATCGGGACCCGGAAACCGTTTCCTTCTGCCGGCCACCAGACGAACAGACTTTGAAAATAACGTTGCTGCGCTTCCCAAATGCCGAGATGCACCTGCGCGATTGTGCCGGCGAAAATGAGGACCATTCCCGCGACGAGACAGAGGATCGTCAGCTTCAGCGACGTGAAGAGACTGATGAAATTGCGCAGCATGACACTAGAAACGAACCGATTGGACGAACGCGAGGAAGTTCGGCTTCTCCTGTTCTATTAATGTTGCCGGGCCGGTCATCTTAAAAAACCAGGCGCGTCCGCCCTGACGCGTCCAGGCCGCCAGGACCCGGGCGGTGGCCCCAGTCATGTCGACCATGTCGAGAGGCACGTCGCCCGCACGCGCCGGGGTTATCATCGATTTGAGCGCGTTCGCCTCGATCGCCGGCAGGCCAATTTGTTGGCGCCAGCGATTCACATTGTCCACGTCGCTGCCTCCTTCCCCCGGAAACGTCACCACGGAAATGTCCGCCTTCTCGCCATTTTTCTCGGCGCTGAAACTCGCATGACGCATGGCCGACGCGGGCGCGGGCGACCAGCCTGGCGGCACCTCCCATTTGATTTGCGGCGCCTCGGAATTTGGCGGTGGCGTCGGCAACGTTGTGTTTGCGGAAGCTGCTGCGGTCCCGCGCAGCGCGGTGACCCATTTCAGGAAATTTTCCTTCTCGGCGCCGACGACAGCCGCGTTCCCGCGCATCTTGTAAAACGCGGTGCCGTTAAGGTCGGCCGCGATTGCGCCGATGATTCGTCCATCCTTGGCTGCGTCGCCGTTTTCGGGCTGACCGGAAAGATCGACAACCGCGATGTCGCCTCGCCCGGTCGCCAGCGGTTGCACCATTTCCTTGAGCTTTTCCTCGTTGATCGGCGCCTGCTTCAGCTGTCCGAGCCAGCGATTCACATTGTCGAGAACGTTCCCAGCACCTGATCCCAAAGTGACAAACGAAATATCGGCCGTCGCGCCATTCTCGCCGCGGACGAGGAAGCTCGCCTGGCGCATTTGCGATAATGGCTGGGGCTCCCAGGTCTTCGGCGCATTCGCCGTGGCGGCCGTCGGAATACCCGGTGCATTCGGAGTGAACGATGAAGGCGAGGAAGCATTGGTCGGCATCGCCATGTCCGGCGCCGGGGTTGTTTCGAGGGGGGCCTTCGCGACCCGATAAACCTTGATCTGTTGATCGTCGCGGTCGCACCCGCAGAGGGCTGTCATCGCCGCCGCGATTGCTACCGGCGCGAGTAATCCCTTCATTCCCGAGTTTTGCATTAAACCCGGTAAGATTAGAAGCGGAATTGCAGGCTGGAGAAGACTGCGTGGGCGTCGTAATTATTGTGTCCGCCCGAGGTCTCGTCGCGATAACGGAAATAGCCGTATTGCAGTTTCAACCGCACGTTCTTCGAAATCTCCCGGCTCAGAGTCGCTCCGACGGTGTGTTCGGTCGCCCCCATACCGTAGGGTTGTCCGACGATTGAATTGCCTTCGTAGTTGTCCGCCCGGTAGTAGGAATATTCAGCGCGGACATCGGTCTTATCGTCTATCACGAAGCCTATCGAACCTCCCGCCGTCCAGTAATCATTCGTGGAGTCGACGATGCTCGGGACCGTATTGCCGGTTAAAAGGATATCGGCCGGCGTGTCGGTCTCATCTTTCACGTAGGAAAAGGTGCCTTGGAAATAAAGGCGGGCGATGGGATTCCAGGTCACGCTTTCGCTGAGTATGTGCTGGGTGATGATACCCGTCCGGAGCTCGTCGTAGATAATATTGGTGAGACCCGGGCCCACAGCTGTAGGCGAAATCGCCCATTGGGTATCGATATTGGCTCGGACATAATCGTATCGCGTCACGAACGAGATTGTGCCGGCGGCTTGCGGGACCTTTGGCCGCCAGGTCATGCGGATATTGAAATTATTCGTATCCCATTCCTGGTGAATGAGCCGCTGGTTGTGTTCCGCGCTGGTCGCGGGCGGCACGAGTAGCTCGGAGATAAAGGCGTTCTCGTAGTCCGCGTTCTTATAATAGTACTGGGCCGCGAAGTTCAGTTCCGCCAGGGGATACCAGTTAATTCCGACCGTGTATTTCTGATAGAACAACTCGGTATCCTTGTTCTCGGTTCCTTCATCGGCGCCGCCGGCCACCTCGTGCTCCTTGATGTTGCCCCATTCTTCGTTCCAATCGCCGCGCAGGTAAAACGTCCAGTGATCCAGGCCAGTGAAACGCAGCTCAAACGTTTCGGCCACGTTATCGAATTCGTTGTTGCTATCGCCTTCGCGCGGGGTTGGGTTCGCGATTTGATGGAAGCCGCCCTGGGGATTCGTCGGGGAAAACGGCGCTACGTTTCCCGTGGTGTTGGTGTCGAAAAAGGTGTCGAACGTATCTTTTTCCTGATGGGTGTAACGAAACCCGGCCAGCGCGGTCAGGTTCTTAACCGGGATCCACATCAGGTTAAGATTGCCGATGTGCTCGTGACTTTCGGATATACCGGACAGATTCAGCGTCCCGTGATCGTTCGATTGCAGGGTCAGGATCGGATCGCCGTACATGGTGTCGTAATCGCTGCCGATGACGCGGGTCCCTGAAATGTCGGCGTCGAGCGTCGTGTAGGAATAGGCGGCGGTGAATAAAAGCGTGTCGCTCAGTCGCATTTCGCCTGTGACATGGCCGTTGAATGATTCAGCGTCGTTCTGGTCGCGTTGGGTAACGAAACGTTGGGCGCCGGGCGACGCAACGAGCGGCGGGAGCTGGCCCGCGCCGCGCCACAATTGAAGCCGATCATCGACCTCGCTGCGTTCGTAACGCATCCCTGCGCCGAGGTCCGTGTTTCCGATCGTGTGCGCAATTTCCAGCGAGAAGACGTCACGCGTTTCGTTGATGTCGCGGAAGGCGGGAGCAATCTTGCGGCCGGTGTTGGTCGGAAGCATTGTCAGGTTCGAATCGCCCCAAATTGTCGAATCCTTCCGGCCATCCCGGAAGATATGTGAGTAACGCAGCGTAATTTCCGGAAATTTCGGGATCCGCAGACCCAGCTCAATCCAGGCTTCGCCGCGATCGAGACGATCTTCCGGGTGCGGGGGAGGGAACCACAAATCGTTTCCTGGAAAGAAACCGCCGTTGCCGTCATACCAGGTCCGAAACCCGGTGTAACCAGCGCGCACATAACCGACGTCGGTCTGGGTGAAATTTATGGTGACGTCATAATCGTGAGCTTCGAGCAGAGCATGGCCGTCAATGGTCAGCGTGCCCTTGTCCATCGTCTTCTCGTAATGCATATCCGAGATTCCGCCGAACAACTCGCCGGAAGTATGATGCTCCTGCTTAAACTGCGCGTCGTCGCCCGCGATGTTCAGGCCGCCGATCGTAAGCTCGATCCAGTTCGTGGCCGAACTTTCTTCCTCGACGGCGGCGGTAGTGCCATTCTCGTCCACTTTGGTTTCGCCGGCTCGCAACGGCATCGCGCAGCCCAGCGAAAGCGCGCAGACGCCGGCGACGATGAATGACGGTTTCATTAGTAGCGGAAGTGGGTGTTCACCTGCGATCCGTGAACCGCTTCGTGGCAACCGGCCGACCAGCAGGTGCCTTGTTGCAGCCGGCTGGTGTGGTCTCCGTCGCCGATCAAAATCTTGCCGTCACTGGTCTGCTGTTGGAAATGGCACTTCAGGCACAGATTTGCGCTGCGTTGGGTCAGCATTTTCTGGTTCACCGAGCCGTGCGGCGAATGGCAGGTGATGCAACCTTCGCGAACCGCTTCATGTTCAAAAACAAACGGCCCACGCTGCGCGGTATGACATTGCAAACAGGTTCCGTTCGCGCTCAGCATCGCGACGCCACCGCCTTTTATGTTTTGCGGCAAACTCGTTAGGCCGCCTTTGACGGCATCGCCCTTGTGCGGGTTATGGCAATCGGTGCAGCTCACCTTGCCTTCGAGAACCGGATGATGGTGCGGTAATTCGAAGGAGCCCCGGACGTTGGTGTGACACTGGAAACAGGTTTCCGGTGACTTCCGGGGATTCACGATCTTGCTCCGGTCGCCGCCACTTTGGACGTGCAGACTACCCGGTCCATGGCACGACTCGCATCCCATTGCCTTGGCGTTGCCGCCCGGCGCCTGGAGTCGTGAATGGGTGGCCGTCCGGAAATCGCGCACGATCACGTCGTGACACGTCGCGCACTCTTCGGCCCCGACGAACTCCGCTCCCGGAATGTTGGGTGGCGCCATTATTGCGCGGCTTGTTTCGAAGCTGCTGCAAGACAGAAGGACGAGCGTGGTCGCGGCGCCGCCACCGATGATCCAGAAAAGTTTTTGGCGCTGTCCGAGGAACCAGCGAGTGAATCTCGGGAAGCGCACGGGCCGAATTTTCACAGGAGAAGCGGGGACTGGCTACGCATTTTCACCGATAAAATTCCAATGGTTTTCGGCGCAGACATTCATTTCCGGCACCGTTGCGCGCGCGGTCTGCGGCCCGATACTCGCTCGGTGATAGACCGGCAAATTTCTTGAAGACACGGTTGAATTGCGACAACGACTGGAACCCGACCGCAAACGCGATCTCGCTGACCCGTAAGTCCGCCTCGCGCAACAGTGCCACTGCTTTTTCATAGCGCGCGCGAGCCACGTAGTTCACAAAGGTTGTGCCGGTCGCTTCCTTGAATTTCTCGCTAAAATAATTGGCGCTCGTGTTAGCCGCCCTGGCGACTTTCTCCAGCGAGAGTTCTTCGGCCGCGTGTTCGTGGATGTAATTGCGCGCTTTCCAAATCCTGACCGATTCCGGTCCGTTACTTCCGCTCCCGTTGTTTGTTTCGCGTGCCATTTGTTGGTCCCCTGAGGAATCCAACGACTCGGGCACTGCCGCCGCTCTTCCTTCCTTGGGAAAGACTTGCCCAATCTTGCCGAGGTTGGCGCCGATAGGACTAACCTTGTCATTTGCAAGCACGGAGGGATGGGAGAGCGCATGCATGACTCCGCAAAGAATACCGGGGAAAGGTCCCGGTACGGGTATGGGACTAAAGTCCAACCCTGGCAGTGATCGTGGCTGCCGTCGTTGTGGCCGGATCGGTGATCCCGCCCTGGCTGCTCGAGACTGTACCAAAAAAGCCAGCGCGACCCCCTTCCGGGCGATCGCGCTGGCTGCGAGTTTTCTTTCTGTCGTGTTTTATTAAAGCGGGTTTAAAACAACGGCCTTCATCACGCCGTTCCGGGTGGCGAAGCCGACCATCTGACCGCGATTGTTGATGCTCATTACGTTGTTGATCGTCCAATCGGCGGAAGATGACGCGAGGAGCGATTGAAGCTCATAGGCAACGCCGCCGCTCCAGAGAACGAGCCGGCTTGGGCCAACATTCCAGGTGCCGGCTTCGCTCAGCGCACTTGAGCCCACGATCGTGCCGCTGCTATTGATAAGCAGGGCGTCGCCGTAATTATCGCCCGGCAGAACCGGAAGTTCGACGGCGGTGTGCGCAGCGTCGTTCAGCCAGAGCACGGGACGGCTTCCAAATGGCGGATGACTGGAACCGACGACCTGACCGAGATCGTTCAAGCTATTCGCGACACTGCTCGAATCGCTGCCGAACACGCCGAGGTCAATGATGGTATGCGCCGCATCATTCTTCCAGAACGCGGCGTGCTGTCCAATTTGCGAGTTAGTCGCCCAACCGGCTGCTTCGAGTGTCTTGTTGAACGCGAACGAGACGGAGGATGAATTCAGCGGGTCGCTGCCTGGAAGGAGTGGCAGTGTCGTCAGCGTTGATTTACGAGGATCTTTTGCGTCGATCTTCCAAATGCCGCCGCGCCACTGGGTATCGAAGCCTTTGATGTAATAGCCGCCGACGACTCCGGTATCAGTGATGGCGAGCGGACGGGTATTCCCTCCGTTGTTGGAGAAGAAGTTGACGAGCTTGCCCGAACTTGTCACCCAGCCGAGGGGCCGGCCATCGCCATCGTCCCCCTCGCCGGCGGCGACGCCGCTGGAGTTGATCGCGTTGGCAATGCTGTAGGTACCCTTGTCGAGTTTGCCCAATACCTGGACCGAGCCGTTTTTCCAGATGGTTGCGACCTGACTGCCCCCTTTCGTGGAGGAGCCAGAGACGAAGCCCTGGTCGTTGATTTGATACGGTGCGCTGGATTCGTATCCGGCCGGGACCGCCAGTTCAGTAATGAAGTAGCTCGATTGCGCAAAGGCGGGGAGGGACGCGAAAGCGGCTATGGCTACGATAATCCAACTTGTCAGGCCGAACCGGCGAACCGGTCGTCGAAAGAGGGTAGTGGTGTTTGTAGTCGTGGTTTTTTGCATGGCGCAGATGAAACCGTTTCCCGGCCGGCCTCACAACAAGCCAACGGTAACGAAATTGTTACCCGGCGGGCGCACCGTGCTCTCGACGCGATGCGCTCGCGGCCTAACGAACAAAAATCACTCGTGATTGATGATCGTCGTGCGAATAAATCCAGCGAGGGTCGTTAGGCCAACCAGGCGGACAAACACATTCTCGTCGGCAGCACGCGAACACGTCGTGCGCCATGCCATTTGTCCGGTTCTCGTCGTACACAGTCACGAGCGGCCCACGCTCTAAAGGATGATCGGGCGGCGCTGACGTCCTTGAAGCTTACAAATGGCTGCCCGTTTGCGGTGCGGGCCGTGGAGTGAGATTGCGTTCTCTCTCAGCTGCCTTGGCGGCAGCGCGATCAGCCTCTGACTGGGGCGACAACTGTCTTTTCGCCGCCTCCATCTCCGCTTTGGTGGGTGGCTTTGGCGGCGTCTTGTGGGTTTGCGAACCGGTCCGGACGACCTGACCGGCGACGAATTTGTAACCGTCGGGATGAACCCAGACGCCGTTAACCAGCGACCATTTTGGGTTAGCGGAGACGCTGTTTGACGAAGCTTTCTTCGACGCGTTTGCGGAGGTGTGCTTCGGGGTCGGCGAAGGCTCGGCTTTAAGGGTAAATGCGACGGTCATGCTGCCGAGGACGAGGACGGAAAAAATGGTTCGGATCATATGTCGAGTCGATGAATTTGTGTTAGTTCGCTGTCTTCGCTCCGCGGGGAGTTCTATGGGGGGACCAACGCTCAGGGAAAACGATTAACTGGGCGGCTCCGCCGTCGCCGTCCGAAGGGCTGTGCCAATCCAGGAAAAAACAGAAACGGTCGGTCCCATAGACAATCGATGTCTGACACGATTCCGCACTTCGCGTTAAAAATCAAAGCAAAAAAACTCTTTTTTGCGCCAGGGATCGCTGCCGGCGCACGAGGAATTTGCCGGAGGCCCGCCTGATCGATGGAGTTATTACTCGCGGCGGTAGTTCCCAGAAGATGCTGTTTCGCGCGCTTGCCCGGACCTGGAGACCGAGACAGCAATCGTTCGAGGTAAAAATAACACGAGCGGCATCGCGGCCGGCGAAATCTACAATTTCGGGAGCGCCCTAGGCTATCGCCGGCGGCTCGGTTCTGCAGAAACTGGCACCAAGATCATCTTTGGCATTGCCCGGAAGTGGTCTGTGTGTTAACCGGCATGCAGTCGATCCATTTACCAGCCATCCAAGATGAGACGTCCCAGCGCAAAATTACTTCAAGGTACCCTTGATATGTTAATCCTAAAGGCCCTGTGCCATGGCCGGATGCATGGATATGGAGTGGCCAAGCGCATTGTTCAGCTGGCCGGTGACGACCTTACTGTCGAGGAAGGTTCGTTGTACCCGGCTTTGCAACGACTTGCCCAGCAAGGCTGGATCACAAGTGAGTGGCGGCTTTCGGAAAACAACCAGCGGGCACGTTATTACACCCTCACCAAAGCGGGCCGGAAACAACTGGGCCAGGATGAAGCAAATTGGGAGCGCCTGTCGACCGCGGTCAGCCGCGTTTTGCGTAGCGCGTAGACGATGACCTGGTTTCGCGTGCTTCGCGCGCGGCTCTTCGCTCTGGGTCATAAGACCGAGCTGGAGACGGAAATGGACGAAGAAGTCCGTTTCCATCTCGCGATGCGTGCCCGCGACAATGTTCAGAGCGGCATGTCCGAATCGGAGGCCTTGGCGGAGGCGAAGCGTCAGTTTGGCAATATCAATCTGGTCAAGGACCGGTGGCGCGACGTTATCGGCGGCGGTCTCCTCGAGGCGCTTTGGCACGATTTGCGATTCGCCTGCCGGATGCTTCTCAAAGATCGCGCTTTTGCGACCATCGCGGTTCTCGCGCTTGGACTCGGGATCGGCGCAAACACTGCATTATTCACGGTCGTGAGCCGGGTTCTTTTGCGGCCACTCCCTTATCCGAACCCCGAGGAAATCATGTCTGTCGGTTTGCAGGAGGATCGGAAATCAGATCTATCGGGTCTTTTCTCTTACCCCGACTTTGCCGATTTCCAGACTGAAAACCGTTGGTTCGACGGCTTTGGGGCCTTCTACACACAGGGCGTTGTCGTTTCTGGTGGCGAAGCGGAACCGATTCGCGTCCAGGGAACACGACTCACCCCGCAAATTCTAGAGATGCTTGGCGTCGCCCCGATGCTTGGCCGGGTCTTCAGCGAAAACGAGAACGAGCCCGGGAACCGAAGCGCTCTCGTAAGTTATCAACTCTGGCAGGAACGCTTCGCTGGAGCCTCAGCTCTATTTGGCGCGACGGTCGACCTCGACGGTTTCAAATACAACGTCATTGGCGTCATGCCGCCCGGCTTCGAGTTTCCGGTCTCGAACGATCCGGCCCAGGTTTGGACTACTTTTGGACGTGACCGTGAACCACCCCCCGGAACGGATACCGGAATCACGAAGCATCGCGACGCTCATTATCTCCGAGTGGTGGGCCGGCTGAAACCAAATGTGAGCCGGGCCGAAGCCGCGAAAGGTTTCAGCGAAATCGCCGCCAGGCTGGCCTCAAAGTATTCCTCGACGAACCGCCGCCTGGATTCCTGCATGGTGGTCCCATGGTTGGCCGAAATTACCGAAAGGGTGCGGCCCCCCCTGCTCATGCTGATCGGGCCGGCCGACTGTGTTTTGTGCGTGCCGTGCGCGAACGTCGCCAATTGCTACCTCGCGCGCGCGACCACGCGACAAAAGGAAATGGCCATCCGGGCTGCAATCGGCGCCGGTCGCGGCCGAATCCTCAGGCAGCTCTTAACCGAAAGCCTCTTAGTGGCGTCAATCGGTGGTTGCCTCGGTTTATTGTTGGCGCTGGCTGGCACCCATTACATTGTTTCCCTGCTGCCGCCAGACTTCCCGCGCAGAGGCGAAATCGCTCCCGATACCCAGATGCTCGTCTTCACCGGGATCGTTAGCGTCATTACCAGTTGTCTTTTCGGGTTTGCCCCCGCGTGGCATTCGGCGCGATGCAAACTCGCGCGGGTACTTAACGATTGTAGTCGCGTCGCCGAGGATAGCCCGCGCGGCCGCCGCCTTCGAAGTGGGTTAGTGGTCGTCGAGCTGGTCCTGGCCTTTGTTCTTCTTGGCGGTGCACTTTGTTTAATTCGATCTCTTTGGAAGCTGCAAGGCGTCTCACCCGGGTTTGACGCCGACGGGCTGGTAACGGTGGGCCTGGCCTTGCCACAGCAGACTAATGGCGACCCGGTAGATATAAGTGCCCAGTTTTATGTCGACCTCATGGACCGTCTCGCTGCGGAAAAAGATATCCGGGCGTCAGCGGCCGTTTTTCCATTGCCCCTCTCGAGCCGCGCGATTTGCGATTTCGAAATTGCTGGAAGGCAAACGCCCAAGCCCGACCTGCCGAGGGGCCGGGTCCATACCGTCACCCCGAACTACTTCCAGACGATGGCGATTCCATTGAAGCGGGGCCGCGATTTTGATGGGAGAGATCGGAGAGGCGCGTCGCCGGTGGTGATCGTTAACGAAACTTTCGTCAGGACCATTTTTCCCAACGAAGATCCGATTGGAAAACGTATCCGCCCCGGCCTGACGGACGGGGCTGCTCCGCCGCTGGAACGGGAGATCATAGGAGTCGTCGGCGACGTCAAAGGCGAAGACCTCACCACCGAAACGCCGGAGGCTTATGTGCCGCATCCGCAATGCGCGTCGGAGGACATGACCCTGGTCCTGCGCGGGACCGGGTCGGAAGAATCAACTTTGGCCGCTGTTAAACGGGTGGTTGGTGGCATGGAGAGAAACGTACCCGTCTATCAAGTCCATCGCATGCAACATTACCTGGCTGCGGCGGTGGCTCAGGCCCGGTTGAATTCGATCCTGATGGCGATCTTTGCGGCGGTGGCGGTGACGCTGACTGCAATCGGGGTTTATGGAGTGATGGCATATTCAGTCGTCCAACGACGGCACGAGATTGGGATTCGGCTGGCTCTCGGTGCTCAAAAATTCACCGTGATCCATCTCATCCTCGGGCAGGGTATGCGGTTGTTAGGCTGGTCGCTCATTGCAGGCGCCTTGTGTACCGCCGTCGCGATGCGGTCGTTTCGCCTGAGTGGTTATGCCGCGACAGACAACGAGATGCTCACGATTGGGCCAGTCGCGATGCTGTTGTCTGTCGTCGCTCTCATCGCCTGCTGGCTGCCGGCGCGTCGAGCGGCTGACCTCGATCCACTCACGGCTTTGGGACAGCGCTAGCTGTTTTCCCGGGCGTATCGAGCCTGCGCCTTGCCGGTCAAGGGCCGTCCGCGCGCGGCGATTAGCCGAGCCAGTGCGCAATCAATAACGAATGCTCGGTCTCTTCTCCGGGCGTGGTTCATTACATTTTGGTCACAATGTAAAAAAAGGATTGCCGTCGTTTTTACGGTCCACTAGAAAATCGCTGGCATAGATAAACAAGGTCTAGACTATTTGGGGCTAGATCATCCATGTCGATCATTACTTCCTTATGAAAAACTCACGCTTCTTTGCTCGGATCCGTCCCGTAACTCACCTGCCAATTGCCTTTGCCATTGTCATCGTCGTCGCACTTTTCACCATCCGCGGTCAAGCCCAGCAGCCGAAAAAGCCGGCGGCCGTCGCCTCAGCCACCAAGGGCTCGACTATTCCCTTGAAGCCAATCTCTGCCGTCGCCGTCGCCTTCGCCGAAACGGATCCGGTGCGGGATTTTCCGGACTTTGACATGTCAAACGGTCAGCCCATGAAGGACAACGAAGGGGAGGAAAAAAACCCGGACAACACCTTCATGAAAAAGCCGAACCCGGCGGCGGCCAATGCTGCCTCCGTCGATGCGGCTTTACCAGGCCGGCCGGGCGGCCCATCCGCTCCGAGCGGACTGAGTTTGCCGGCTGCGCCCATCGGGAGTTTTGATGGAATGAACGCCCAGGAGGGGATTGGAACCACGGGCGGCCTCCATGCTCCTTCGGACCAAAACATGGCCGTCGGACCGAGGGATGTTGTTCAGACGACCAACGTCGGATTTCGGATTTGGGACAAGGCAGGGAACCCGAGGACCTCAAGCAAACCTATTAGATCGCTCTTCACCAAGCTGGGTGGAATTTGCGCGACCTTCGAGAGCGGCGATCCAATCGTACAACACGATCGGATGGCTGATCGTTGGGTGATCTCACAGTTCAACTTCGCCAACGCCAACGCGGCGCCATTCTACGAGTGCATCGCGGTCTCGAAGACGAGCGACCCGACGGGCTCGTATTACACATACGCTTTCCAGACAGTGACCGAGACACCGCCCGGAACGCCTGGCGTAGGCTCAGGCCAGAACTTTCCGGATTATCCGCACCTCGGCACGTGGCCCGATGGCTATTACATGAGCGTTAACCAGTTTGATCGTTCGAGGCCGGCCAACAACCAGTTCAACGGTGTTGGCTGCTACGCTTTCGACCGCGCCAAAATGCTCGTGGGGAATCCGACGGCCAGCTTTATCTATTTTAACCTCAACTCCGCGTCGGTCGGCGCATCGCATCCGGAAGAAGTTTACACCCTGGAGCCCACGGATCTCGACGGCTTCACTCTGCCTGCCGCAGGTCAGCCGAATGTCTTCGCCTACGTTACTGCCGACGAATTCGATTCGCCGCCGTTCAACGTAGACGCGTTGAGAATGTTCAATTTTCACGCGGACTTTGCGACGCCGGCGAATTCAACTTTCACGGAACGCGCCGAAAGCCCTCTACCCCTCGCTCCGTTTGATTTTCGCTGGGACTACGCGGGTCCTGGTGGCACGCGAACCGCCATCAAACAGCCGCCACCGGCGGTCACAACCACCGGTGCCACGCCGGATGCTTTGGATAACATCGGCGAGCACCTGATGTTCAGGCTGGAGTACCGCAGACTCGGCAATAACGAAAACCTCATAGGGGCGTTTACGGTCAACGTCAGCGGGGTTGACCCGACTACAAACATCAACAATTACCAAGCAGGCGTCCGGTATTTCCAGCTACGGAAAACAACCGCAGGCGGCGCCTACAGCGTCTTCGATCAGGCGACGTTCTCACCCGACGCCGGGATGCCGACGACGGGCCTCAATCGCTGGCTGCCAAGTGCTGCTATCGACAATCAGGGGAACCTCGCGGTCAGTTACAGCCAGTCGAGCACGAGCGTGTTTCCATCAATCGGTTACGCGGGCCGTGACTTCAATGCGGCTGGTATTCCGACGGCCGGCTTGAGCGGCGAGCAGACTTTGTTTGCGGGAACCGGTGTGCAACGAGCGACGCAAAATCGCTGGGGTGACTATCAATCGCTCCAGGTTGATCCGATTGACGATTGCACCTTCTGGACAACCAATCAGTACTACGACACGACGACCTTGCAGTTCAACTGGAAGACCCGCATCGGTTCCTTCAAGTTCCCGACTTGTACCGCCCCCGACCAGGGAACCGTCGCGGGCACGATCACTTCCTGCGAGACGGGGGTTCCCATCTCGGGTGCCCTTATCCAGTTCGATAATGGCTTCTCCACCACAAGTGGGCCGGATGGCAAATACAGCATCCAATTGCCCAGTGGCGCCCTCCAGACTGCCGTCCAATACGCGATGACAGTTTCGAATCCGTCGCGGGTTTGTGCTCAATCGGGCACGTTCTTCGTCCTCGTCGCAAAAGACTCCGTAGCGGTGCAGGACGTCTGCCTCAACGGGACGGCTAACCCGATCCTCGATACCACTGATCCCAGCGCCCTCGTCCTCACAGGAGGCAATGGTGATGGAAAGATCAATCCGAATGAGTGCAACACATTGAATGTCCGGCTCACGAATACCGGCTGCGCCACGGCAAAAAACCTGACGGCAACCCTGACCTCGAGCACGCCTGGAGTGACGATCTCCGCCCCCGGCACGGCGTCCTATCCGAACCTTGTGATCGATGGCTCTTCATTTGGTTCGATGCCCTTCCGGATCAGCACCGACCCTACGGTTAGTTGCAAGCCGCTCAACTTCACTCTGACTACGACGTTTGATGGCGGCTCGACCGTAACAAACTTTACCCTTCCCGGCGTTTGCGGAACCGCCCCGAGTCAAATGGTATCGGGCAGCATCGACCCGACCGATCTGAAAACCACGACGGGCCGGGTTGGACGCAACGATCCGCCGAACACCTGCGCGAATCCCCAGCCGTGCCCTGTTAACGGAACCGGCGGCCGCTCATACGATACGTTCCAATTCGTGAACGGCCCGGCTGAGGCGTGCATCACGGTCGATCCGCAGCCAGCAGGCAATAACGTCATCCTGGCGGCCGCATATCTTAATAGCTTTGACCCGACGAACGTTTGCTCGGCCACTTATCTCGGAGACGAAGGAGCGACCATGCAACCATTCAGTTTCACGGTCCCACCTAACGCGACCTTCAGTGTTGTTATGATGGAGGCCTCTGCGGGATCGCCGAGTACTCCGTACACCATGACGATATCCGGTATCACTTCGGCGGCGACGGCGCCGCAAGGAAGTGGTCCATGCGCCGCGGGCCTGACGACGAATGCGACACCGACGGCTATCCTGGGCCAGCCGATCTCCGATACGGCCATGCTCACTGGCTCCAGCCCGACCGGTTCGATTACCTTCAAACTGTTCGGCCCGAACAACGCCACTTGCAGCGGCACGCCGATCTTTATTTCGGTGGTCGGTGCTAATGGCAATGGCACATATGCGTCACAGCCATTCACGCCTGCCGCGACGGGAACCTATAACTGGATCGCCAGCTACAGTGGCGATGCAAATAATCCCGCGGCAACTGGCGCCTGCGGTGATCCAAATGAAACCAGCACCGTAGCCGACGTCCCGTCTCCGACTCCGACCGCAACCGCAACACCGACGGCAACGCCGACGGCGACAGCGACGGCTACCGCGACTCCATCGGCCACGGCGACAGCGACAGCTACGGCAACGGCGACCCCGACGGCAACGCCAACGGCGACGCCGGCATCGCAGACGTTGAATCTGTCGACGCGGATGCGGACCGACACAGGCAATAACGTCGCCATCGGTGGGTTTACGATAACTGGGAGCGCGCCCAAACACGTGCTGATCCGGGCGATCGGGCCATCGTTGACGAAGTTCGGATTCAGCGCGGCGGAGGTGCTGCAGGATCCGACGCTTGAGGTTCATGGGCCTGGGTCCTTCGGAACGATCACGAACAACAACTGGCGCGATTCGCAGGAAGCGCAGATCAAGGCGGACGGGCTGGCCCCGACCGACGACCGCGAATCAGCGATTGACGCGACGCTGCCTCCGGGCGCCTACACCGCGATCATGAGTGGCAACGGCAATGCGACGGGGATCTGCACGTTTGAGGTTTACGATCTCGATACAGCAGCGCTCTCCAAGCTAGCCAACCTGAGTTCGCGCGCGTTTGTGGGCACGGGCAACAACGTGGTCATCGCGGGCTTCGTCCTTGGAAACAACCAGGGGATGGACCGAGTGGTGGTTCGCGGCCTAGGACCGAGCCTGGCCGCGTTCGGGATCGCGAATACGCTGGCGAATCCGACCTTGGAGCTGCGGGATGAAAACGGAGTGCTGCTCATCGCGAACGACGATTGGCAGGATGACCCGGCGCAAGCGGCGGAAATTACTGCCGATGGCCTGGCGCCA
>JBJMXC010000045.1:0-4950 GCA_045809825.1 Chthoniobacterales bacterium
CGCAGGAAGAAGTCGAGGATGACGTTCGCGACTAGAAAGAGAAAAAAGAGCGGCAGAGTTCGGAACCAACGGCGCGTGTAGAAAAATGCGACGTTCCCGGCGCGGGCAAGATCGGCGCCCTTGCGAATGAGGATTTGGCCGATCAAAAATCCGCTGAGTACGAAAAACAATTCGACTCCGTAAAATCCTCCATGTCCAAAGAACCCGAGGGGCTCGCCGAAATGTGGATAAAGGACGACGAACCCGTGGGCGCAGACCACCATCAGGATCGCCACGGCGCGGAGCAGATCGAGACCGAAAACGCGACCGCCGTTCGAAGTCATTTCTTCCGGTGACCGACCATCTCGCTGTCCCAGGTTCGCCGATCGACGCGAGTGAGATGTTTCTCCATCCCGCGACGGAGCAAAGGCCGGTGCGGAATATCCACCAGATATTCAGCGATGAACCACAGCGGCTTTCCGGAGGTCATCCAGGCGACGCTGTCGAAGCGGGCGAGGTTCACCGGGTTTGAGTAACGCCGAAGGGTCCGTTCGCCGCGCAAATTGAAATACGTGTTGAAGTAGCTCAAAGCCAACTCGCGCAACGTCCGATAGACTGGCTCGCGATACCGGCAGCCGACGAAGTTTGATTTCGCGACGGCACCCCAGTGGCCGCGCTCCTTGAAGACAGCGAGGACGTGGTCTGTATCCTGGTCCGCTTCGAGATCGAGAATCAAAGGCGGGAATCCGATCGCGCGCAATGCGGCCGCGCCGAAGAACGCGCCTTCCAGGCAATGAGCAGTTTTCTCACGCAACACGAGCCGAGGCGACCAAGCTGTCCCGGCAAGATGGTACGGCAGCGTGTCGAGAAAGCGCTGGATGCCGACGGGCGTTCTCAACGCGCGCAATTGGCGCAGCTCCGCGGAGGTGAACTCGGACGGTTCCGGCATCGCGCAGATTAGAGCACCGCGGCTTTTTGCCTCAAGGCTTATGATCGGCCGTCCATTGCCCGATCCGGAAAACTACGAACTCGGCCGGGCGCAACAACGCCACACCGACCACGGCGATGAGCCGGCCGGCATCGATGTCGTCCTGAGTCATGGTCGAGCGATCGCAGCGAACAAAGAACGCCTGCTCCGGTTTACGGCCAGCCAGCTTCCGCTGCTGAAATTCGACAAACAGGAATGCTTCGATTTGGTGGCGGACGCGTCGCCAGAGAAACTCACGGTTGGGTTCGAAAAGGATCCACGTGGTCCGCTGATCGATCGATCGTTTCAAGTATGCGAGGTAACTGCGGAGGCTGACGTATTTCCACTCGAAATCCGAAGGCATGGGGGCCTGGCAAAACTTAGGCCGGATTCGCGATTGCAAAAGGGCGCGGTGGCGCTTGAATAACGACCAGTATTTCTACTCTGGAAGGGTGGCTGAGTTGGTTTAAGGCACTCGACTCGAAATCGAACGTGGGGTTAAACCCACCGTGGGTTCGAATCCCACCCCTTCCGCCATTTCTCGAGGCGTGGATTCGCGGTTAAACGGCTGAATCCGAGGCTGTAAAAAGTTTACAAATTTCGGCTTGCCGCGGCGCCCCCGCACACTTCATCTTGTATGTCCGCCGGGGACGACCCGCTAGTAATAGTTGTTGGGTGTAGTTCGCTCTCATTCACAACTTATTAGCGGGGCTGTTCACCGCTATTCACCGTCATTCCCAACCGTCGCTGCCCTAACCACCGTCATGATCCAACTTAAACCCGGTCTCACGCCCGCCTCGCTCAATCGCCCCCGTTCCAAGTCCGTTCGCGCCATTCATCGCGCCGCGAAAAAGAAGAGTAAGGGCCTCCGTTTCGATCGCGTCTTCAGCGACGCGCGGGTAGCGCCGTTCGACCAGGTCGATTGGGAGCGGCGGACCGCGGAAATCACCGATGACGCCGGGAAGGTGATCTTCAAGCAGGAAAATATCGAGGTTCCAAAGAGCTGGAGCGCGTTAGCCACGAAAATCGCGGTCTCGAAATATTTCTACGGCGATATCGCGAACGGCACCGATCCGCACAAAGGCGGCCGGGAAACCTCGGTTCGGCAGCTGGTCCATCGGGTGACGCGGACGATCACCGATTGGGGAATCGCCGATGGTTATTTTGCGAACGCCGAAGCGGCCCAGATTTTTTACGACGAGCTCACGTGGCTCTGTGTGAATCAGCACGGCGCGTTCAATTCGCCGGTCTGGTTCAACGTTGGCTTGTATCACCAGTACGGCACGGGTCGGGAGGCCGGCGCCGGTAATTATTTTTATAATCGCGAGACCGGCGCCGCCGAGCGCGCGACATCGCAATACGAATACCCGCAGGGCAGTGCATGCTTCATCCAAAGCGTGGAAGACACGATGGAAGACATCATGCGGCTGGCGATGAGCGAAGCGATGCTCTTCAAGTACGGGAGCGGCACCGGCAGCGATCTGTCGTCGTTGCGGAGCACGCGGGAGAAATTGAGCGGCGGCGGGAAGCCGAGCGGGCCGTTGTCGTTCCTGAAAGTTTACGACCAGGTCGCCAACGTAGTGAAGAGCGGCGGCAAAACCCGGCGTGCGGCAAAGATGAACACGCTGAAGGACTGGCATCCGGATATCGAGGAGTTCATCGACGCGAAGCAGAAAGAAGAGAAGAAAGCGTGGGCGCTGATCGAGCAGGGATACGACGGCAGTTATAACGGCGACGCCTACGGGTCGGTGATGTACCAGAATGAAAACCTGAGCGTTCGGGTGAGCGACGAATTCATGGATGCCGCAGTCGAAGATCGCGAATGGTGGACCAAGCGCGTCCGCGATGGGAAGCCGTGCGAGAAAAAAGAAGCGCGCGCCTTGCTCCGCAAAATCGCCGAAGGAACGCACATCTGTGGCGATCCCGGAATGCAGTTCGATTCCACCATCCACAAGTGGCACACCTGCAAGGGAACCGACCGGCAGAATTCGACGAACCCGTGCTCGGAATATCTGTTCCTCGATAACACGGCCTGCAATTTGGCGTCGTTGAACCTGATGAAGTTCAAGGGCGCAGACGGCGTGTTCGACGTGGAGCGGTTCAAAGCGGCCGCGCGGATCTACATCACGGCGCAGGAAATCCTGGTCGATAATGCAAGCTACCCGATCAAGGAGATTGCAGAGAACTCCCACATCTTTCGTACTCTCGGCCTCGGCTACGCGAATCTTGGGTCGCTCATCATGAGCTACGGCTACGGTTACGACAGCGTGGAAGGCCGTGCGCTTTGTGGAGCGATCACCTCGATCATGACGGGGGAAGCGTACGAGCAGAGCGCCCGGATGGCCAAGGCAATGGGACCCTTTCCGGGTTACCGGGATGCGCGTTGCAGCGGCGTGGCGAAACCGGTGGCGAAGAACAATATCGCCTCAATGAACGAAGTAATTGAGCTCCATCGTTCCGCGGTTGGGGAGATCGCGGCGAACGAAGAGTTTGCCTATTTGAAGGAAGAAGCCGCCAGGGTCTGGGACAGTGCGGCGGAACTCGGCAAGAAGTACGGTTATCGCAATGCCCAGGTCACCGTCCTCGCGCCGACTGGCACGATCAGCTTCCTAATGGATTGCGACACAACCGGGATCGAACCCGACATCGCGCTGGTGAAATACAAGCTCCTGGCTGGCGGCGGCATGTTGAAGATCGTGAACCAGACGGTGACGCCGGCGCTGGAAAAGCTCGGGTACAATTCGGAAGAGATCGAGCGGATCATCGCGCACATCGACGCGTTCGACACAATCGAAGACATCGAGGACTCGGACGGGTCGAGGATTTCGTCCGGGTTGAAACCGGAGCACCTGCCAATCTTTGATTGCGCGTTCAAGGCCTACAAAGGCCAGCGAAGCCTCGGTTACATGGCACACCTGCGAATGATGGCGGCGGCCCAACCGTTTTTGAGCGGCGCGATTTCCAAAACCGTCAACATGCCGGATACGGCGACGGTCGAGGAGATCATGAACACCTACATCGAGGGATGGAGGCTCGGGCTGAAAGCGATCGCCATTTACCGCGATGGCTCGAAGCGTTCCGCGCCGTTGAACACCCGAAAGACCCGCGACATGGGGGCGACCGAGGACATCTCGTGCGATGTGAACGTTGAGCCGGAGGAATTGCATGGCCGGATTCTGGAGTTGGAGAACGAGATCACGATGCTGCGGAGCCGGATGAACCAACCGGTCCGGCATCGGATGCAGGATACCCGGATGTCGTTGACCCACCGGTTCGAGATCGCGGGCCACGAAGGTTACATCACGGTTGGTCTTTATGAAGACGGCCAGCCCGGCGAGCTCTTTATCACCATGGCAAAGGAGGGGAGCACGATCGGCGGCCTGATGGATACGGTCGGCACGCTGACTTCGATCGCGCTGCAATATTGTGTCCCGCTCGAGAGCCTCGTGAAGAAATTCGCTTATCAGCGTTTCGAACCGAGCGGCTTTACGAAGAACCCGGACATCCGGAACGCGACGAGCATCACCGATTACGTGTTTCGATGGCTCGGCTGCCAATTCATCAAGGGCTACAAGGAAGCTACCTCGCCTTCGCGCGGGCAGGCCGAACTTCCGATGAAGGAAATCAGCGACATGGAGAAGAAAGCCGTGAACCGGCCCGTTTCCGATTTGCCGCGAACGGCTGACAAGGACCTGATCGACGTCGTTGCGGGTCACGTCCAGAACGAAGGCAGTCCGCACGTGACGAGCAACGGCCACACGCATGCTGAACGCGTCGCGGAAGCGCTCGGCAACATGTTCATGGACACCACCTGCTCGCATTGCGGCAGTAACAAGGTCGTCCGGGCCGGCGCCTGCGGGGTTTGCACCGACTGCGGGACGAGCCAGGGGTGCAGCTAATTTCGGGGCGTTTGCGCCGCGTCGCCTTCTGACCCGAAATGCGGGCGGGGATCATCGGCAAATAATCCATGGCAAAACCCTGCTCCGATTACGTGGAAACCAGCG
>JBJMXC010000046.1:0-5899 GCA_045809825.1 Chthoniobacterales bacterium
GGATTCAAGCTCCGCACCGGCGGCGTAACAGCAGACGCTTTCCCGTCATCGGGTTCAATCGCGACGGCCCTGTTCGCGGCTGCGAAGCACGCAGTCCCAATCAAATTCACGGCCGGACTTCACCATCCCGTCCGCATTTTCCACCAGAGTGTCCAAACTAAGATGCACGGCTTTCTCAACGTCATCGGAGCCGGGGTTCTTGGGGCCGCGCATTCATGGAGCGAATCCGAGATAGCGACAATGCTGGAGGACGAAGACGCGACATCGTTCCGTTTCACCGCCGATAGTTTCGTGTGGCGCGAATGGGAAATCCCGATCGAAGAAATTGCGAAACGTCGCCAGATCGTGACTTCGCTCGGAAGCTGCAGCTTCGATGAGCCGCGCGAGGATTTGCGCGCGCTGAATCTCCTGTAAAGGTAGGAAGGCGTTTGCGCAGCACGCCTCTTCCTATGAAATCATTCATCGACGTCGAGCCGGATTCGCATTTTTCGGTCGAGAATCTGCCCTTCGGAGTGTTCAGCTCAGCGAGCGGCGCGCCTCCTCGGATCGGGGTAGCGATCGGCGAGTTCGTTCTCGATTTAGCGGTCCTGGAAGAGCGTGGCCATTTTCGCTTTCCCGAGTTCCAGGGGCAGCAGGTTTTCTCATCGGACGTGCTGAATCCGTTCCTCGCCCTCGGTCGTCCGGCGTGGCGCAAGGCACGCGAGACAATCCAACATTTGCTCGCGAGCGAGACAGCGACCCTGCGCGACGATGCTGAGCTTCGGAGCCGGGCCTTTCACCGGCGCGACGCGGTGACGATGCATTTGCCGGCGCGGATCGGGAACTACACCGATTTCTATTCTTCCTATCATCATGCTCACAATGTCGGTACCATGTTGCGCGGCCCGGACAACGCGCTGATGCCGAATTGGAAATGGTTGCCGGTGGCCTACCACGGCCGCGCCAGCTCTGTTGTCGTTAGTGGAACGGACGTCCGGCGGCCTCGCGGCCAGATCAAGCCGCCCGATGCGTCGGCTCCGGTATATGGTCCCAGCCGCAGCTTCGATTTCGAGCTCGAGACCGCATTCCTAATCGGGCCGGGAAATCCACTCGGGACGCCCGTGCCGATCGGGCAGGCGACCGATCACATTTTCGGCCTCGTCCTGATGAACGACTGGAGCGCGCGTGACATCCAGGCGTGGGAATACCAGCCGCTCGGTCCTTTTCTGGCGAAGAATTTTTGCACGAGTATTTCCCCGTGGGTCGTGACGCTTGACGCGCTCGAGCCGTTCCGGCAGCCGCTTCCGCGGCAGGACCCCGAGCCTCTCGAATATTTGCGCGGGCCTAACGACTTCACCTATGGCATCGAGCTCGAAGCACGCCTGCAGACCGCGAAGCTCGATGCCGGCCACGTTATTACCCGGACAAACTTCCAGAATCTCTACTGGAGCATCTCGCAACAGCTTGCTCATCACGCCGTGAACGGCTGCAACCTTCAGCCCGGCGATTTGCTGGCCAGCGGCACGATCAGCGGCCCGACTGAAGAGTCGCGCGGCTGCATGCTGGAGCTGACCTGGCGCGGGGCCAATCCGTTGAGCCTGCCGAACGGGGAGACCCGGAAATGGCTGGAAGACGGCGATCGGTTAACGATTTCCGGGTGGGCGCAGGGCGATGATTTCCGGGTGGGTTTTGGCGAGGTAACCGGTCGAATTCTGCCCCCCATTTAGCGGCTGGCCGGCGTGGGGCCGGAAACCGTTCATGTCTGTTGGCGGTGGCTGAAGGCGGGTCGCAAACCCTTCTAAATCAGAAGGTAATTGGGAACGGCACCTGCTATAATTTCCATAATTCCGGGCTGTTCTCCTCGCCCAAAACTGCAGTCATTAAACAACTAACAATCAAACAATGAGATCTATTATTAAATGTCTGAAACTTGTCTGCTGCGTGGCTCTGTCCACGACAGTAACCGCGCTCGCCGAACCGACGCCGACCCCTCATTCCGAACCGTCCGCGTCGCCGACGCCAACCAGCACGCCGCGGCACGACGAGCCAACGCCGACGCCCACGGCGTCGCCCTCGTCTACTCCGGGCGATGACCATGACCACGGTGAAGTCAGCCTGCGCGGCGTTTACGGCGCGACGACGCCTTCCGGCGGGCTCGTCCTGTTTTGCATCGAGCGAAACACGTTCGTGCAAATCAACATGCTCGACGTTGCCAGCCAGGTAATTGGTTTCGCGGAAGGCCCCGTCTCCCACGGTTCCTTCTCACTCACCCTGACCACCGGCCAGGCGATCGTTGGAACGGCGAGCGAAAACGGTATCGCATTTACGCTGGCCGGGCAGCCCTTCCAAGCGTCGCGATTCGCAACCTTCGGCACCGATTCAAAGATTGCCGGCCGCTACTTCGGCGTGGCCCATGGTCCGAACGGCGAAAGCCAGGTCATGTTCGTCATCGACTCAAACAAGCACATCATCATGGTCCAGCGGACCGGATCGTTGCTAACCGGTGGTTTCGGCACTGTGACGGCGCCGACTTCAACATCGAGCCTCTACACATTCACGCTCAATGCCTTTATTGGCAGCACGAGTGCGATCACTGGAAGCTTCGCGATTACGGAAGGCGTGTTTACGGGCATGTTCCAAACCAGCGCCGGGACGTTCACGGTCAACACGTTTAAGAACTCCGTCTTCCACCACATGGCGAACATATCGACTCGTGGATTGGTTGGCACTGGCCAGGGCCAGCTGATTGGAGGGTTCATTATTACGGGCGGACCTAAGCTTGTTATGATTCGCGCGATGGGACCGTCCCTCGCGGCCGCTGGGGTTTCGCCCGCGCTGGCGAATCCGGCTCTCACCCTCTTTACGGGGGGCACTCAGCTCGCATCTAATGATGATTGGAAGAACAACGCGAACGTCGCCGACATTATGGCGAGCGGCCTTGCACCGGGGGACGACCTGGAGGCGGCCCTTTTGATTCGGCTCGAGCCGGGCGCTTACACAACCGTGATGAGCGGGTCTGGCGCGACAACTGGAATCGGCCTGGTCGAAGTGTACGAAGTCGGTTCCGACTAAACCACGCAGTTACTCGATAACGAAGGCCTCGCGTCGACCACGGCGCGAGGCCTTTTGTTTTCCAATTTATTAGATGCTGCCAATGGCTTCTACCATTCGCTGGCGCATCGCATTATCGGGCACGCGACCGAGTCCGGCCCGCATGTTATCCTCGAGATGGCGAACTTTTCCGGTGGCGGGGATTGCGCAGGTCACGGCGGGATGAGCTACGATCCATTTTAAAAGAAATTGCGCCCACGACTCACAATCGAACTCAGCCGCCCACTCCGGCAGCGCCTATCCCTGCAGGCGGTTTAATAGATCTCCGCCGCCGAAAGGCCGGTTAACAATGACCGCGACACCGAGGTCCTGGGCGATCGGAAACAGAGACTCGGCAGCTTGCGGTTCCATGATCGAGTAATTGATCTGAACAAAATCGACCTTCTCAGTTCGGAGCATCCCGGCTAACTCCTTGTGGGCGCTGTCGGTGTAATGCGTTATGCCGATGTAGCGGATGCGCTTTTGCGCTTTCCATTCCCGCAAGGTCGCCAGGTGAGTTCGAGCATCGACCAGGTTATGGACCTGCATCAGGTCAAGGTGCTCTGTCTGCAATCTAACCAGCGATCGTTCCATGGACGCGATCCCTTGTTCCTTGCCGCTCGTCCAAACCTTCGTCGCAAGGAAGAGCGAATCGCGGACTTTTAATTTCGCGGCGAGATCGCCGACTACCTGCTCGGCGCGGCCGTACATTGGCGAAGAATCGACGACGCGGCCGCCAAGAGCTACGAAGCGCGATAGGACTTCTTCCAGTGGACGTCGGTCGGTTTCACCCGGCCCGACGTCGAATACCTGCCAGGTTCCGAGCCCGATCACGGGAACTTTCTCACCAGAAGATGGGATTGCGCGTTGCAACATCGAGATCTCGGCAGCGTCACTTTGGACCGCGGCGGCAAAAGACGGGGCGGCTATCAGGCCGGCCGCGCCACCAGCCAACAACCGGGCCGCATCGCGCCGCGACATGTCGCGTCCGTTCATTAGAGTTAATAACGAAACTGATAGTCAGCCCGCGATAGATTGCCAACCAGGGTAAGTCCACCGGGCATGATCACATAGCCGCGCAATTTTCGTTGATCACGCTTCGAGACGAAGATCCCGCCATCATGCGGCAACCGCCCATAGAAGGAGCGTTCGTAGACTTTCCGCGGCGCGGCGTAGTAATACCCGTTGTTATCTTCGGTCTGCAGTGAATAGAGGCCGGGAAGGAAATGAATCGTGGCGGCATGGGTCTGCGTCCGCAGCTCGATGAACGGGGGTGATGCTGTCGTGCCTGGGTTCACTGCTTGCCGCCGATCGGTTCCGCCGCAGCTGCTAAAAACAAAGGCAGTCAGGGTCATCGTTACCGCGAAGAACAAATTGCGCACGAGCTTGGGCATTTGGTCAATTCAGCGCGCGGGCTGGTTACGTCAACGATAAATCGGAAATTGCGCTAATCCTAAAAGACCACGATGGTCTAGGTCACATGACATCCACTACTCGACGAAACTTCATTAAAGTCTCTGCGGTTGCTGGGGGCGCAGTGGGGTTAGGCCTTCCTTCTTCCCTGAGCGGTGCGGAGGAGAAGCCGAAACCGCTCAGCATTCTGATCCTTGGGGGGACAGGCTTTACCGGGCCCTTCCAGGTTAAATACGCTTTGGAGCGGGGTCATAAGGTCACGGTTTTCAACCGCGGTAAGACGCATCCCGGCGAAGTGCCGAAGGAAGTCGAGCAGCTGGTAGGGGATCGCAATAGCAATCTTGACGCGCTCAAAGGCCGGAAGTGGGACATCGCGATCGACAATCCCACTTCGGTTCCTGTTTGGGTGCGCGACGTTGGGCAAATCCTCAGGGGCAATGTCGACCGCTACGTGTTTATCTCGACCATTTCCGTTTACGGCGACGCGAGTAAAGCGAACCTCGACGAAAGTGCGCCGCTGGCGAAGTACACGGGCGCTGATCCCATGAAGGAATCGCGAGACACGCTCATAGCGTCGAAGTTCCAGCTCTATGGACCACTTAAGGCTTTGTCGGAACAGGAAGCGGAGAAGTGGTTTCCGAAACAGGCTCTTATTATTCGTCCCGGCTTGATCGTTGGTCCGCGCGACGAGACTGATCGATTCACTTATTGGCCGGTGCGGATCGATCGCGGCGGTGAAGTGATGGCTCCCGGCGCTCCAACCGATCCGGTGCAATTCATCGACGGCCGCGATTTGGCGGAATGGGTGATCCGAATGGTGGAGCGGCGCGAGACCGGAATCTACAATGCTACCGGCCCGGATAAGACACTCGGAGTGGGAGCGATGCTCGAAGGAATCAGGAGCGCGAATGATTCAAAGGCGACGTTTACCTGGGTGGATGCGGACTTCCTCGAGGCCCAAAAAGTGGCTCCGTGGTCGGACATGCCCGTATGGGTGCCGCCGCGCGGCGAAGAAGCAGGCATGGGACGCATTAATATTCAGCGGGCCGTCGCTAAAGGGTTGACCTTTCGACCGCTCGCCGTCACTGCACGCGACACACTGGCGTGGTTCAAGTCTCAGCCGCCGGAACGCCAGGAGTTAAAAGCAGGTCTAAGTCAGAAACGAGAAGCCGAAGTCCTTGCGGCGTGGCATAAGGAAAAAGCTTAGCCCAGCGGGGAATGAAGGAGTAAGGAGAGGATCATCTGGGCGGTGAGGGTCTCGAACCCCCGACCTACTGGGTGTAAACCAGCCGCTCTACCACTGAGCTAACCGCCCGGAGTGCGCGAACTATAATCAATCGAAGAAAAGGCGCACATAATTTTACAAGCAATTCTTCTACGTTCATCCAGTAACTAACGTTTTAGTCTCTGTAATTAC
>JBJMXC010000047.1:0-9762 GCA_045809825.1 Chthoniobacterales bacterium
CCGTGCCGCCGCCGGCTGTTGCAATCGCGGACGCTTTTGCGGAGGCGAAAAACTGGTCGCGATTAAAGCGGTGGACTCGCACCGGCGCGTGGGGAGACGCCGAATACCTGCGCCTTGCCTATCAGGCTTATAGTTCCAAACAAGCGCGGCAAAGTGGTTCCGATGCGGAGTTTTCAGCCCTCTGGCATTCGGCGGAGCGCGCTGCCGCCGAAAAGCCGGAGTACGAGCTCGTCCTCGCCCGGCTTGCTTCAAGGTGGAATTTGTCGGCGGAAGCGGAGCAACTTTGGACGCGCGTTTCGAAAGAGGCGCCGATGCGGCGCGAAGCGCTCGATGCGTTGTTTCGGATCTACCGATCCAGCAATGATCTGCCGAATCTCTATCGGACCGCGCAACGGCTTTACGAGAACTCGCCTAACGAGCCGGGAGTTGCGGCAAACTATGCTCGCCTCGCACTTCTCGTTGACCAAAACCCAGCCGATGGCCACCGGGTCGCGAAAGAAACCTACGAACGTGCGCCTGATGACGTGAACGTCGCCATGACTTACGCCTTCTCGCTTTACGGTCTCGGCCGGACCGCGGAAGGCGTCGAGATCATGAGGAAACTTCCACCGGAAGGCCTTCACGATCCCCACGCGGCCGTCTATGCGGCGATTCTATTGCTCGACGAAAATGATGCGCCGGCCGCCCAGGAATACATCTTCGCCGCGCAAGCTGGTCCGATCTATCCCGAGGAAAAAAAGCTTCTTGAGGAAGCCGTCGCGAAAGTTCGTCCGACCGCAACCCCCGCGTCCTCTCCCACCGCGAGTCCGTGAGTTGTGGCCCGGATCACCGATCCCGGCCATAAGCCATCGCTTTTTCGACTATCGCTGCGGCCAGATTTTGCGTTGCTTCATCCAGCGTGTCGTTCGCGCTCTTTAGTTTTCGTGCGTCATGCGTTGCCAATGCTTCGTGCACCCGGCCCACGGCGTCTTCGATTTTTTTCTTTTCGCCGGGTTCAATTGCGCCGCCCATTTGCGCGAACGCTGCCTCCACCGCGCTCAGCATTTCGTCGGCTTTCAACTTCGTCTCCGTCCACACCCGCTCGCTCATGTCATCGAACGCGTGTTCAAGCGATTCTGAAATCATCGCTTCGACCGCTTCGTCGGACACATCGACTGCGCTGTTGATCTCTAGGATCTTCTCGCCGCCAGTTTTTGTATCGCGTGCCAGGACATGGAGAATGCCGTTCGCATCGATCTCAAATTGGACGCCGACCCTGGCCACGCCCTTCGCCGCGGGCTCGAATTCGATCTCGAATTCGCCGAGCCGCCAGTTGTCGCGCGCCATTTCTCGCTCCCCTTGGAGGACCTTGATGGACATCGAGCGTTGCTGGTTCACGGCCGTGGTAAACATCTCACCGGCTTTGATCGGGATCGTCGAGTTCCGCGGAATGATCACATTCATCAGTCCGCCAAAAGTCTCGATGCCTAATGACAATGGCGTCACATCCAGGAGAACGACGTCACGGACCGCACCCGAAAGAATGCCGGCCTGGATGGTGGCGCCGATTGCGACCGCCTCATCCGGATTCTGCGACGTATTCGGTTCGCGACCGAAAATATCGGCGACCGTTTGCCGAACCAACGGCATCCGCGTCATGCCACCGACGAGGATGACTTCGTCGAGGTCGCTCGCGGCCAGCTTGGCGTCGGCCAGTGAACGCCGGCAATGCGCTCGTGTCTGTTCGAGAATCGGCCCGCTGAGTTTTTCCAACTCGTCACGTGTCAGCGTCAGCGCGAAATTCTGGTTACCATCCAGGAACGGCACTTCGATTACCACGCTCTCGCTGGTCGAAAGACGGTGCTTCGCATCGACCGCGGCTTCCCTGAGACGCGCGGCGCTCTCTGGTTTTTCTTCGGCGAAACCTTTTCGTCGCAGATACTCGATGACTACATTGTCGATGTCGTCGCCACCCAATCGCGTATTGCCGTTCGTTGCGAGGACCTCGAACACACCGTGATTCAATTCGAGAATCGAAATGTCGAATGTTCCGCCTCCAAGGTCATAAACGGCGATTTTCGAACGCGTCTTCAACTTGTCCAAGCCATAGGCAAGCGCCGCTGCCGTCGGTTCATTAACGATCCGTTCCACTGTAAACCCGGCGAGCTCGCCGGCACGCTTTGTCGCGTTGCGTTGCGCGTCGTTGAAATACGCGGGCACGGTAATCACGGCGCGGGCCACCGGATGTCCGAGCGCCCGTTCCGCGTCGGCTTTCAACTTTTGGAGGATCCTCGCGGAGATCTCCTCCGGTAAATGCGCCCTCCCATGTGCCAAAACGCGGACTGATTCCCCCGGCTTCCGGGCGAGAGTGTAGGAGACGCCCGAATCGGCCTCACGCAGCTCGTCGCCGCGCAATCCCATGAAGCGCTTAATCGAATAGATTGTCTCGGCGGGCTTCAATATCGCCGTCCGTGAAGCCGGGCGGCCGACGACGGCATCGCCGTGATTCGGCAGATGAACAACGGAAGGGGTCAGCCGCTCGCCGTTTCGATCCGCCAGCAGGATCGGGAAGCCGGCCTCCATCACTCCGATGAGCGAATTGGTCGTCCCAAGATCGATGCCGACGATTTCGTCCATGATTGTGAGGGGAGCATCCACCTCGCGAGATAACGCGCAACTGCCTGCCAAATCCCGCCGCGGGATGTATGCCGAGACCCATCCTGACGGCTTTAAGCCGTCAGGATTGTCGCGATCAGCGACAAACTGTAGCGGCGGCGCTCTGTCCCCGTACGGACCGTTTCGCTGCAAGTGTTGCGAATGAACGGCGACGGAGCGCCGTCGCGACAACTAATCTTTGTACGGATCGACGATGTCTTTGCCGGCCATCGCTACTCCGAGCGGACTCAGAGTGTGCAGAATGCGAATCGTCCCGGCGTGCGCCGCCAGCACTTCGGGCAATCGACGGTAGGCCTGGGGCGCTTCGTCGAGATCGCCGCCCCGGAGCACGACTTTCTTCTCCGCGATCCACTTCATCATCTCGTCGTGCCGCACGAGGCCCTCCTGTCTGATTCGCTTTCCGCCCACCTTGACGAATTTCCCTTTTGCGGCCGTTCGCGACATGATTCGTCCCGCGCCGTGCACGGTCGAGAAGAGGGCCTCGCGCGATGCCGAAGAATCGATTCCCTCGATGATGACCGCGTCGTCGCCCATGCTTCCGCCGATAAATCCCTTTTGTCCCGGGAAGGCCGGCGTCGCGCCTTTGCGCACGACCCAGAAACGGCGGCCATCGTGTTCCTCGCGCCAGGCAAAGTTGTGATGGTTGTGGACTTCCTCAATCGCGTTAGCGTGGAGAATTCCGCGGACGACATGGCGGGCGACCGCTTCACGGCCTGCGTAAGCGTAACGCCCGGCCAGTGTCATCGCCGCGATGTAATCTTCGCCCAGCGGCGAGGACTCCGTTACGACGGTCGGTGGAACATCCATCCCGTCTTTGCCTCCGGCCGCCTTCAAAAAATGAGTGGCTGTTTTGTGCCCAAGCCCGCGTGACCCGAAATGAACGCCGACCCAGATTTGGTCTGATTCGTCGGCGAAAATATCGACGTAATGATTGCCGCCGCCGACGGTACCTAGCTGGCTCGAGGCAGTCTGCTTGAGTTCGCGCAGTGGCGAGAGGCTCCATGCCGGATCGTCGAACAGTTCATGGTCGATCCTCCTCTTGCTGGCCTGGCCAATCCCGAACGAAACGTCGCGGACAACATCGTTCATGATCTGTTCCATGCCCGGAGCAATCTGGGATCGGGTGGCGTCTGTTCGAATAGCGAGATTGCCGCACGCGATGTCGAAGCCGACGCCAGAAAGCGAAATCTTGTCTGTGTAAGCGACGACACCGCCAATCGGCTGGGCATATCCCTTGTGGCCGTCGGCGCAAAGAACGCCGCGCTCGCCGCCGGCCGCAACACATCGCTCGATTTGGGCGATCGTCGCTTCATCATGCGTTCCGAATATTTTCGTCCTCATTTCAACTTCGCTTCCGCAACCACCCGCCACGCCTCGACGGCGCCGCGGGATTTGATTTTAGCAGGACTGATCACGGCTTTCACTGCGTCGAAAACAATATCTCGAAATGGAATACTTAGACCGGCAGCAATCGCGGCTTTCTCCGCGGCCGGCAACTCTTTGTAGATCAGGCTCAGGTGCGGATTGATCTCGTAATCCATCTGCGACTTCGAAGCGGCGCAGAATTTTGCGCTCAGGGCCGCGATGCCTTTGTCGGTACCGAACTGGACGAAAAGGGTCTTTGTGAATTTCTGGGAATGACCGACCCCTGCGATCGCGAGGCGGCACCGCTTCGCACCGGCAACGACCCGCTTCAGCAATCCCACCGCGTCTTCACCGTCGGAATCAGTTACGTAGAGTGTGACATGCGGCTCGAAAATCGGAGCGTCGAATCGTGTCGCAAAATCGTGAATCAGGTCCTGGAAATAACTGCGTGCGGGCTCCGCCGGAATAAGCCAGAAGGTCAGTATTTCCTTTGCGGCACTTTCGCTCATAACTAAACAACGATTCCAACTGGCGACGCCGATTTACAAACTCGCGCATTCGTTGCGAGGCGTTTGGAAACCGCCGTTCCTTGAGTAGTCTACCCGCCATGCCTACCAACGTTCTCGGCACCGATCTACGCTGCTGCTGTCGCGATCCGTTGACTGGATTTTATCGTGACGGGTATTGCCGCACCGGGCCCGACGACGTCGGGCTCCATACCGTTTGCGTCCAAGTCACCGAAGAGTTTCTCGATTTCTCTGTCCTCGACGGCAACGATCTGGTCACGCCGATGCCCGAATGGGGATTCCCCGGTTTGAAACCCGGCGACCGTTGGTGCGTCTGTGTCACCCGCTGGAAAGCCGCACTCGAACACGGTCGGGCCGCGCCCGTCGACCTCGAAGCGACCCACTCATCCGCGCTGGAATTTGTTGACTTGAAAGACCTGAAGGCCCACGCGGTAGAAGTTAAATGAAGCTGCCGTTCAGTTTCTTTCTCGCCCTGCGGTATCTGAAGCCAAAGCGCACCTTCGTTTCGATCATCACGCTGATCTCGATGGTCGGGGTGATGCTCGGCGTGACTGTTCTTATCGTGGTGATTTCGGTCATGACGGGATTCGACCGCGAGCTCCGGCAAAAGGTGGTGGATTGGGACGCGCACATTCTCGTTAGCAGCGAAGACGTCCTGCGCGACTGGCGTGATTTGACCGTGAAAATTCGATCTACTCCCGGCGTCGTCGGGACCGCTCCCTATGTTCAGGGGCCGGTCATTGTCGAGTTTCAACACCAGCGGCTGGCCCCTTTGATCCGCGGCATCGACCCGGTCGAGGAAGAAAAGGTCGTCGAGCTGAAAAAATTTATTAAGAAAGGCGCGCTCGACCTGGAGGGTGACTCGGCTGTGCTCGGAGTGGAGCTGGCCCGCAAACTCCACATCGACGTCGGCGACAAGCTGACGATTTATTCACCCGGAAATCTCGGTGACATCCTCGACGGAATGAAGGAGCTGGAAAAATCGAAGGGGGACGAAGAGAAAAAGGCGATCGATAAATTGCGAGACGTCGTCTTGCCGAAGGAACTAACGGTGACCGGTATTTTCGAGACCGGTCACTACCTGCATGATTCCGAGTTTCTCCTCGTCCCTATTTTTGTTGGGCAGGAACTCTACGGGCTGGGGGACTCGCTTCACGGCATCACTGTCAAAACCGTCGACCCATACGGTGCCGAGTCGATTAAACGCGAGATCGAGAAATTTATTGAGCCGCCTCAGTACGCCCAGACCTGGATCGACATGAACAAGCAGTTCTTCGAGGCGGTCCGGCTCGAGCGGACGGTCATGTTCTTTCTACTTTTCTTCATCGTCGTCGTCGCGGCGTTCGGCATCATGAACACCCTGATCACTGTGACCGTCCAGAAGACGCGCGACATCGGGATCATGAAAGCGATCGGGGCAAACATCACCCAGATCGTCGGCGTATTTTTGGGGCAGGGGATCATCGTCGGCCTGTTCGGGACGTTGATGGGGCTTGGCCTCGGCATGACGCTGGTCCGTTATCGGAACGAATTCAGCCATTGGCTCGCGGAGACCGCGCATATCGAAGTGTTTCCGAAACAGGTCTACCAATTTTCGCAGTTGCCGGCTGAGGTCATCCCGCGCGATGTCGCAATCATTTGCATCGGCGCATTTTTGATTTGCTGCATCTTCGCCTTTTTGCCCGCGTATCGGGCGGCCCGCCTCGATCCGGTAAAGGCGCTGAGGTACGAATAATTCCCGGGAGCGCACGCTTGCAAGGTGCTCTCGCCAGAATCGCCGCTCCGCGTGACACGCCAGAATGAGGGGCTAGCTTGCTTCATGAACCGATTCGCTCTTCTCGCGCTTTTCTGTTTCGCCAGCTCGCCCCTTTTCGCCCAGATCGATCGTATTACCGGCAAGCCATTCGCAACGCGTTCTGAAGTGCTGGGCCGGCACGGGATGGTTTGCACCAGCGTTCCCGCGGCCACCCAGGCCGGGCTCGATATTCTAAAACGCGGCGGCAGCGCCGTTGATGCGGCGATCGCAGCCAACGCCACTCTTGGTCTCATGGAACCGGTCTCGAACGGAATCGGCGGCGACCTGTTCGCAATTGTCTACAGCGCCAAGGAAAACAAACTCTACGGTTTGAATGGCAGCGGCCGTTCTCCCCTCGGCTTGAGCTATGAGCAAATGAAAGCGGAGCTCGATAAATTGCACCGCAAAATGATTCCACCTCGCGGCATGCTGCCGATCAGCGTGCCCGGCGCCGTCGATGCCTGGAGCGAACTTCACAAAAAGTTCGGCAAGCTGAAGCTCAGCGACGATCTCGCTCCAGCAGCGAGTTTCGCCGAGGAAGGTTTTCCGGTAACTGAGCTCATCGCGTTTTACTGGCACTTCGGTCCTGAACTTTACAAGGATTTGCCGGGCGCTTTTCTCGAAACCTACACGCTCGACGGCAAAGGTCGGACCCCGGCGAAAGGCGACATTTTCAAGAATCCAGCGCTGGCCAGGACATTGCGTTTGATCGGCGAAAAAGGCCGCGACGCTTATTACAAAGGCGAAGTCGCCGACAAGATTGACGCCTTCATGCAGGCAAACGGCGGGTTCCTCCGGAAGGTGGATTTCGAAAAGCACACCTCGACCTGGGTCGATCCGGTTTCGGTGAATTATCGCGGCTACGATGTCTTTGAGCTGCCGCCAAACGGCCAGGGAATCGCTACGCTCCAAATGCTCAACATTCTCGAAGGATTCGATCTCAAGACGCTGGGCTTTAATTCGCCGGCCGCTCTCCACGCCATGATCGAGGCTAAGAAAATCGCCTGGGCGGACCGCGCGAAGTTTTACGCCGACCCGGCCTTCACGAAAATTCCGCTCGCTGGTTTATTGGCGAAACCGTACGCGGCCGAACGTCGGAAACTCATCGATCGGGACCGCGCCGCCAGGAAAATCGCGCCCGGAAATCCCGCGCTGAAAGACGGCGACACAATCTACCTGTGCACGGCCGACGACGAGGGCAACATGGTCAGCCTCATCCAGAGTAACTACCGCGGGATGGGCAGCGGCATCGTCGTTCCCGGCCTTGGTTTCATGTTTCAGGACCGCGGCGAAATATTTTCGATGGAGTCCGGTCACGCGAACGTCAACGCGCCCGGCAAGCGTCCGTTCCACACCATCATCCCGGGGTTCGTGATGAAAGATGGCAAACCCTGGGAAGCGTTCGGCGTCATGGGTGGGGGAATGCAACCGCAGGGACACGTCCAGGTATTAACCAACCAGATCGATTTCGGCATGACCGTCCAGGAAGCCGGCGACGCGTCGCGCTGGCAGCACGAAGGGGACGGCGAACCGACCGGCGAGGTGCTGACAGAAACCGGCGGCTACGTGAATGTCGAGAGTGGTGTCCCTTACGAAACGGTCCGCGAGTTAAAACGAAAAGGACACGACGTCCGCTTCGACGTCGGGGGATATGGAGGGTACCAGGCCATTAAGGTTGAGATGCATGACGGCCAGCGAGTTTATGTCGGGGCGAGCGAAAGCCGGAAAGATGGTCAGGCCGCGGGCTACTGATCGCGCGTATTTGTTTCATCTGGTGCGGTAAACAAATCAAATATGAGCGAAAAAGCGCAGCTAGTGGTCGACGGTAAGAAGCTCGCGGTTTCGAACCTGAACAAGGTCCTGTATCCGAAGGCCGGGTTCACGAAAGGACAGGTGATTGATTACTACATCCGGATTGCGCCCTTTTTGCTTCCGCATTTGAAGGACCGCCCGCTGACGATGAAGCGCTACCCCAACGGGGTTGATCAACCGTTCTTCTACGAAAAGAACTGCCCGGTCCATCGGCCTAACTGGGTAAAGACTGCGAAAGTCTGGAGTGAAGGTAACCAGCGCGATATGCATTATTGCCTCGCCCAGGATCTCCCGACGCTCGTCTGGGCCGCGAACCTCGCCGATATCGAGCTCCATACTTCGCTCGCCCGGAAAAAAGATGTAGCGCGACCAACGATGATGGTGTTCGATCTCGATCCCGGCGCGCCGGCCGACATCGTCCAATGCTGCCAGGTCAGCCTCTGGCTCAGGGATTTGCTGGCTGAAAAGAAATTGAAAAGCTGGGCGAAGACGTCGGGGTCAAAAGGACTTCAGGTCTATGTTCCGCTTAACACTTCAGTGACTTTCGATGAAACGAAGGCCGTCTCTCGCGCGCTGGCCGAGCACCTGGAGCGCGAACATCCCAAGCTCGTCCTATCGAAAATGGCGCGGGTCTTGCGGGAAGGAAAAATTTTCGTCGACTGGAGCCAGAACGACGAACACAAAACAACCGTCAACGTTTACTCCCTGCGCGCGAAGGATCAGCCGACGGTCTCCACCCCGGTGACCTGGGACGAAGTTGAAGCCTGCCTGAAAAAGAAGAACCCGAAGCTCCTCGTCTTCCCTTCGGATCGAGTGTTGCAGCGGGTCGAAAAAATCGGCGATTTGTTCGAGCCGATCGAAACCCTGAAACAAAAGCTGCCGAAGAAGTGGGATTTGTAGCGGCGGTCTATGACCGTCGACTTTTCTTTTTTATCACGGGGCCGACGGTCATAGACCGCCGCTACAGGCATGATTGAGCTGCTCTCGTTAGGCGCCGCTGTTTGTTATGGCTCGGCCGATTTCTTCGGTGGCCTGACCGCGCGTCGCGCCAATACCGTCGCCACAGTTGTGTGGTCGCAGTTTGTCGGCCTTGTTCTGCTTTTCATCGTCCTCCCATTCCTGCCAGCGGCCACTGTCTCGAAGACCGATTGGATCTGGGGATTCGTCGCAGGTTTTAGCGGCGGGATCGGCGTCGCGTTTTTGTATCGCGCTCTTGCCGTCGGGACCATGGCGGTCGTGGCGCCGACCACGGCAGTTATCGCGGCAATAATTCCAGTCCTTTTTGCTTTTGTAATGGGCGAGCGGCTGCGAATGCTCACTCTTTTCGGCATCGGACTCGCGCTGATTGCCATCGTGCTGGTGAGCCGGCCTACCCCCCAGTCATCGAACACGGAGATCCAGCCGAAGAGGCGGCGTTTCCCGCCCGGCTTCGGCCTCGCGCTGTTGTCCGGTATTTCCGTCGGCATTTTTCTTCTTTCACTTGCGAGAACGTCAATGGGCGCCGGGATGTGGCCGCTGGTCGCGGCACGAATTTCCTCAATCGCGTTGTTCAGCCTTATCGCGGTTGCAACTCGCCGGACACTTCGGATGAGTCCGCTCGCGATCGCG
>JBJMXC010000048.1:0-20310 GCA_045809825.1 Chthoniobacterales bacterium
CCAGTTTTCGCTCGAGGATACGAGATTTAGTTCGCCGCCATGGAGCCGGACGAGTTCACGCGCAAGATTTAACCCAATCCCGTGCCCGGCGATCTTTTCCCCGTTAGCGCCCCGGGAAAAACGCTCAAAAATGTGTGGCTGCATTTCGGGCGGAATCGGAGGACCGTTATTCCCTACAGTGAGATAAACGCCGCTATTCTCTTCCCGTGCGGTGACATGGACGGTTCCGCCGCGGCGATTGTATTTTCGCGCATTCTCCAAAAGGTTTTGCAGGATAAGGGAAGTGTAACGGCCTTCCCCCGCGATGTAGAGACCTGGTGGAACATGGGCTTTGATCTCGAGGCCGAGCGGATCCGGCAGCGCGTTCAAGTCGTCGAGCCACTCCTCAATCAACCCGGTCAGGTTCACGGAATCGAAGTTGATCTTGAGCCGCCCCGCATCCATTCGCGAAAGAAGGAGGAGGTCATCGATCACCCCGGTAAGCCGGTAGGTTTGGTGATGGAGCGCGGAAAGCTCGTCATACATGGCGGGTTCGAGATTGTCCCGCCGGAGCAGCTCTTCAATGCCGGCACGGAGAACCGTGACCGGTGTTTTCAATTGATGGGAAGCGTCAGCCGAAAAGTGTTTCGAACGCTGGAGCTCTTCATTAGTCGAAGCCAGCGTTGCTTCGACACGTTTTCGTCGCGCCAGATTTTCCTCCGAATCGACCGCGAGCTTCGCGACGGGCGCCGCCAGCCTTTTCGCGATCAGGTGGCTCGCGATGAAACCGAGCAAAAGCAGTCCAGCGCCAGCGGCGAGGATTTGCCAGCGGAGTTGCGCCTGCCGCGCCATCGCTTTTTTCAATGGATAAACGCAGACCTCATAGGCCGGAGCGAAAGCGGACTCCGGGTTCAGGCGTTTGGTAAAGAGAAAGTAAGGTTCGTCCGCAATGTGGATCCGCGAGCTGCGCGCGCCCGTGTCAGGAGCGCCCAATAATCGGGTCATTTCCTGGTCGAGGGCGACGCGGGCTGTTTCCGGCACGGCAGGCAAATGGAGCCACCCATTGAGCCAAACACCGCTTTTCATTTCGTCCGTGCTCCGGTTTTGCGCGATGTCCAGCGGCTTAAAACCGATGACCAGCGCTGCTATCAAATCGTTGCTTTCGGTTGAAGTAATGGGCAGTGCAATAATTTCGTCGATTGTCTCCTCTTCGGTGCCCCCCATCCGAAGGAGATAGCCAATCTGGGCGGTCTGCGGCAATGGTTTCAGGCTAAGTTGCGCTTCTTCATCGGGTCGAAGTATCCCCACGTCCGTCGGATTAGGCGGAGGGAGCAGGGCACCGGTGCGATCGAGGAAGCGATAGAAGCGCGCCCGCGGGACTCCGGAAATTTGTTCCGGTTGCGAATTGCTTTCGCGCTGCATGATGTCGCGCAGTTCCTCCTTCGCGCTCGGGTAGAGCAGATCGAGGGCGTTGTCTTCAAGTGCAGCGTGGATCCGCGGCTTCAGAACGAGGATCCGGCACCGCTCCGCCAGGGCGGCGTAGCGTAATTCCTCGACGCTATGGAGCGCGTCCAGCTCCGCCTGGAAATCCCGTTGAAGATCGCTCTGCATAACCGCCGTCGCGTTGCGCTGCGCCAGGTAAAGGCCGGTGGCGGTTAACCCGAAAACTACCAGCATCATTGCGACCAGCAGTTTTGCGCGAAAAGTCGCAGCCTGAGATCTTTGCCCGTTGCTTTGCTGCGTCACGGGAAGTCGACGTGCAACGTTGACCCGCTCTGTAAATCCACTGGATGTTCGCGAGTAGTCCGGCTATCAACCCAGGCCTTGAGGTTGTAGTGGCCCGCGGGAAGTCCGCTCAGGCGAAAGTGGCCGCTCTCGTCCGTCGTGGTGAAATGCGGAGTTGCGAGGACCAGGATGAGCCCGCGCATGTGTTCATGAATGTCACAGCGCAGCGTGACCAGCCCGGGCACGTCGAAGACCTGGAACGGAACCGGTGTTTCACCAGGCCGATAGCGGCCCAGATCGAAACGCTTTGCCGGCGAATAAGAAAAAATATTGTGGTACGTGTCCTTTTCGAGGTTCGGGAATTCCACTTTAGTTCCGACCTGGATCGGGAGCAGCGCCGGGACAAAGGCCAGATCCTTTTGCGCCACTTGTTTCGTCGCCACAGGAGCCGATTTCGATACCGCCCCCTCGAGATAGACGACCCCGAGGGGAGGGTTCGTGGCGAGAACACCGCCGGAGGTAACGACCTCATAACGCTTGGCCATGAGGGGCGCCGACTTTGTTTTTGGCAAATCGACGCGCCCTTCCACGGACGCCTGCCCGAACGAAACATGCGCGGCACTGGCAAAGGCGATGAAGCAGAGTGAAACCCAGCGCATAAAGAGTGATTCGTGTCTGGTAGTCTGGCTGGTCACGAAAAGGAAAGCGATCTTTCACGCGCAGGGTAATTTTAGCTCCCGGCGCAGCTTTTCCAGGCCGGGTGAATCGGCAGTTTTGCCTGGGAAAACGGGCAGGTAACACCGCTGTTACCTTTTATGCAGTATTACGGAAGAAGCTACACGGCAACGGTTACCGGACAGGGCGGAGCTTCAGGCGTAGGCCTCATCGAAGTCTACGATCTCGATGGAAGCGGCGCCTCAAGGCTGGCAAACATCAGCACGCGCGGTTTGGTTGCGTCATCCGTCAACGTTCTGATCGGCGGCTTCATCCTCGGCGGCGGAAGTGCAAATACGAAGGTGCTCGTGCGGGCCATCGGTCCCTCACTCGCGAACGCCGGGATTGCGAATCCGTTATCCAATCCAACCTTGGAGGTGCGCGACGGTAACGGGGCGCTTTTGTTCGGGAACGATAACTGGGAAGACCGGCAACAATCCGCCATCGAGCAAACCGGAATTCCGCCTAACGACTCGTTGGAATCTGCTGTCGTTGCCGATCTCGGTCCCGGCGCCTACACCGCGATCGTTGCCGGAAAAGGTGACTCGACAGGTGTCGCCCTGATCGAAGTTTACAATCTCCGGTAGACGGTTGCTGTAGCCGGCATCGCTGATCCCGGCTGCCTTGAGCAGCGGTTTCGCCGCCGGGTCCCGACTCCAGCGTCCTATTCGGTCCGCAGCGCGACCATCGGATTTACTCGTGTCGCCCGCCGTGCCGGCACGAAGCAAGAAACGGCGGCGACCAGGGTGAGAAGACCGGAGACGACGAGGTAAATCGTCGGATCGAGCGGCTTCACTTTGAACAAAATGTTTTGGAGCGCGTTGGCCAGGAGGACGCCGAGCAAAAGCGCAGCGGCACCGGCACCGAGAAACAGGCCGATCGCGAGCTGCCACGCGCCTTGTTGCATCACCATCCGGAAAATTCGCTTCGCGTCGGCTCCGAGCGCCATCCGGATCCCGAATTCCTGGGTGCGCTGGTTCACCGAGAAACTCATCACGCCGTAGAGACCGACTGCCGACAAGGCGAAAGCCACGACCCCAAAGATCGTGAACAGATTCGCAGTGAGCCGATTCACCCCGAGGATTTCATCATGCAAACGGGCGGGCGTTCCCGCGAAATAAGTCGGTAAATTGGAATCGAGCTCCGCGATAGCCTTGCTCAAGACGGGTCCCATGTTCGCTGCGATTGCGCCCGCGTGCGGCCGAACCACGATGGTGCAGAATTGGGCCGCGGGCGTGCTCGCCAATAACGGCAGATAGAAACCGATTCCATCCGATTCGGCGTTGAACGGGCCTTGCATGAGCATGTCCGGCGCGACGCCAACGATCGTGCGCCATGGCTCCGGTTTGGCCGGGGTGAATCGTCGCACCTGGTGCCCGATCGCGCTCTGGTTGCCAAAATATTTGCGGGCAAAGCTCGCGTTGACGATAGCGACCGGCTGCTTCGTGTCGCTGTCTTCAATCGTGAAATCGCGACCCTCGAGCATCTTCAAACCGAGCGTGGTGAAGTAACCGTCCGAGACCGACTCGTAATTGCCGCGGGGCCGGTCCTTGTCGACCACATAATTCTGGCCATCGACTTCGTATTGGCCGCCAGGCGCAAACGTCATCCGGAACCGGTCGCTCATCGCGGCCGCTTCAAACGACGGGTTACTCCGCAGTGATCGCAAGGCGCGGACGAAGAATTGGTGCTTCGCGTCATCCGTCGGGTAATCGCCTTCCATCAATCCCATCCGCGCGCTGTAAACGCCGTTCTCGTCATAGCCGTAATTCTGCGTCGTCTGGTTCCGGATCGATTTGATCTGCAATGTCGCTGCGATGAGGAGTCCTGCGGTCAACGCGATCTGGCCGATCACGAGGATCCGCGTGACCACATTGACCAGCCGGCTGCTATTACCGCGGCCGCCTTCCTTCATCATTTCCGCCGTGTTGCCGCGTGCACTAAGAAGCGCGGGGACGAACCCAGAGAGAAGTGTCGCCATGAGCACGATGGCGAGAGTGAAGATCAAGACTTTGCCATCAATCGTGAACTGGACCCAGTAAGGCAACGGAAACGGCAGCGCGTTCGTCGTCCGAATGATAAGGCTCACGGCCCATTCCGCGAAAATTATGCCAACCGTTCCGCCCATCACGGCGAGAAGAAAACTCTCCGTCAACATTTGGCGAACCAAACGCCAACGGGTGGCGCCCAGCGCGCCGCGGATCGCGAGCTCTTTCGCGCGCAAGGCCGCGCGACCGAATTGCATGTTCATCACGTTTACGCATGCGATGACGAGAACCAGCAGGACCGCGCCCAGCATGGCGTAAATCGTTCCGCGGAGTTGCGGGCCCGTGAATGAATTCAGCAACGGCTGCACGTTCGCGGCAATGAAGTGCTCGTTGGTTTTCGGGTTGTCTTTCGCGATTCGTTTCGCGAGCGCGGAATACTCGGCATTTGCCTGGTCGACCGAAACGCCGTCTCTCAAGCGGCCAAGAATCGCTGGCGGTGAATTGCCTGCGCGCGGGTCTTCACGAGGAACAACCGGAAATTCGTTATACAGCGGCGTCCAGAGTTCTTCCGAGATTGGAAACTTAAAGCCCTGCGGCATGACTCCAATGATCGTCGCTGATTTGCCGTTAATCCGAACGGATTGACCGACAATATTCGGGTCCCCACCGAAATCGCGTTTCCAGATTTCGTAGCCGAGCAGTGCCGTCTTCTCAGCCCCGGGCTTGTTATCATCCGCCGTAAAATCGCGACCGATCGCTGGAGAAACCCCTACGATCCGGAAAAAATTCTCCGTGACGTAAGCGCCTGTATAGCGCTGCGGGTTATTCTTGTAAGTAACGTTGATCGTCGAACCGCTCAGATAACCCGCCATCAACCCGAACGAGTTTTGCCCGGCCTTGAGATCTTCGTAGTCGGCCGCCGTCGGAATGAAGCCTTGCCCGAAATTATTCTGCTGCGGCGGGGCCTGGGGATCGAGAAGGCCGACGCTCATCAGCTGCTCTGGATGCGGGAAGGAAAATCCGCGAAGGACGAATGCGTTGACGATGGTGAACTGGGTGGTCACGCCGGCGATGCCGAGCGCGAGGACTAGAACGGCGAGGAGACAAAATCCTTTTTCCTTGAAAAGAATGCGGAGACCGATGCGGACGTCCTGGCTGAGAGTATCGAGGATCATAGTGAGGTTGGGTTGGATTAGGGGAGGAGGAAGGCGCTTCTAAAAGTGGGATGCGGCGAGTGCCGAAAATGGATTCAAGAAACGCGCAACGCGTCTCGACATGCAGTCGCTCACATTAGAGCAACGCCGCGACTGCAGCTTTTTGTTCAAAACCGGCGCTCCGCTAGTTGACGACAAGGTTCAGCTCCTGGTCACGAATCTGCGCGCCACCTTCCCGGCGTCCGGCGGCGCGCCAGCTGCCGAACAAATCGCGGCGGAAGCAAACAGAACGGTAGCGAATAATCGCAACTTAGTTGTCAAAACTCGCTGCTGATCAGGCGTGGTTATTCGTGTTTGCGGATTGGGTGATCGAGGTTGTGTGAAGGATGGGACCTTCCGGCAACGCGATCGGTTGACGCGCCACCTGCCAGATCGAAAAAAGCGCGCTTACGACGACGACGATGTAAGCAGCGCCTTCGAAGATCCCGCGCTCCTTTTCTTCTGAACGAATGATCAATGCGTAGGTTGATTCGAAACCTGCAGCGGATTGGGTATTGGTTTTCATAGGGTTGACTCCGATTGACGATGAACCCTATTGCATCGGTCGTGCCACGCGGTCACTCATAATCCCAAATGCCTTAGCAACACTGGTTTAGCATTCAAGACATGCGACCAGTCGATCCGCGATTCATCTCGCCGTCGGGATTCGCTGTTCCGAATTTGGGACGGTAAAACATGCAAAAAAAAAGCGCAGGAACCTTGAGGCTCCTGCGCTTTGAATTAGCGAAACCGCAGCGAACTACATGTAGTTCAACGCACCGCAACGCCAGCAGGTGAACCAACTCCAGTTGCTGTGGACGTAGTTTCCGGCGCCGTCGTTAAAGCACGTGTAGAGCAATGTGCGATGGCGGCCGCCCGCCTCGCCTGCATCGCCCTTTTCCGTCCCACTGCCGCCCTCTTGATCGGGCTTTTTCCCAGATTTTTCGTCAGCCATAATGTTGCCTTTCTGTGTGTGTTTTGTATGTCGCCACTTCATTCGTTTCGTGGCGGGGGAGAGCCAGTTATGCCGATCACCGGCACGAGAAGCAAGCCCGCTGTTACCGCGAATTTTGTGTCGTGGAAGACAGACGTTCCGGCACGCCGGAATTCCGGAATTGTTCATGCTCGCGAATCAATTTTTCAAACGCCGGTCGCGCCGAACTATCGATATCGTGGGGAAATTTCGCCGTGGAACGGTTCCATTTCTGGAGCCACTCGATCGAAAGTATTTCGCGCGGCGAACGGGTCCGGTTCGTCGCCGCTGACGGGCTCAGTGCGATCGTTGTCTCGATTTTCGGACCGGCGTTCCGTCCTCGAGCGAGCCAAAATCCCGCGGCAAGCAAGGCGGCGCGATTGGCCGTCGAGCAGGTGTAGGTAAACAGTTCGACGTCGTGTCTTCCGCAGTGCTCGAAGAGACGGCGAAAAGTCCGGTACGACCATGGTTCGGAAGCGCTCCTGCTTGAAAACATGTCGTAGAAGATGAGATCGGGCAGCCCCAGCGCCCCCGACATTGTTTCGGTGAAATCACCAAGCACGAGCGACCATTTCAATGCCGGGAAGCGCGCTGACCGCCAGTCGCGTTGGGTCAAGAGAACGGCCGCCGCCTCGTGGTTCAAATACGGGAACTGAGTTGGATGGTCAGCAGCAAGGCGGAACGAATCGAGATCGTTTTCGAAGCTTATAAGATGAAGCGGACGTACGCGCCCGCGTCCCGCCACCTCCTCGTAGCAAGTAATTGCCGCCATGGCATTCGCTCCCGCGCCCAGTCCGACGTCCCACAACACGAGCGCGTCTGTGTTGTTAGCGCCGCCGAGCCGCTCCGCCAAATGCGCCTGGTCGACATAAATCCGTCGTGCTTCCTCCATCGGCGCCGTCCGCGAATGCATGATTTCGCCCGAGGAAACCTGGCGAATGCTGGCAAAACCTTCCCACGCTTGATGGATTTCGTAGTCGCCCAGCTTCAGCGATTTTGCCGCTGCGCTTTCGTAACGGGGGTCACGCCCTTCGGAATTCTCCGCTTGTCTTTGTTTCACCGTTGCAGTTGAACTGTTCCGCCCCAAACCAACATCAACCAAAGCATTTATGAAACGTACTATCCTTACTTCAGTCATTGCGGTTGCGGCGTTGGCTCTGGCGCGGGGCGATCTCACTTTGCCCGACGTCAGCCAGCTCGCCGTCGTTAAACAACGGGTCGGCCTCACCGATATCACGATCACTTATCATCGCCCCCTTGCGAACGGCCGGAAAATCTGGGGCGGCCTCGTTCCGATGGGCGAAGTCTGGCGGGCGGGCGCGAACGAAAATACGACAATCGAGTTCGGCGATCCTGTTTCAGTCGAAGGCCAGGCCCTGCCGAAAGGCATCTATGGTTTGCACATGATCCCGACTGCCGACTCCTGGACGGTGATCTTCTCCAAAATGGCGACGGCGTGGGGAAGCTATACTTATAACCAGGCGGAAGACGCCCTCCGCGTCACGGTGAGGCCGCGGCCTAGCGAGATGGAGGAAGCTCTCGAGTACGCATTTGAAGACGTTACCCCCGAGTTGGCTACGGTCACACTGAAATGGGAAAAGTTAGCCGTGCCCTTCAAGGTCGCGGTTAATCCGGAGGCAACCATCGCGAATATTCGCGGCCAAATGCGCGGCCGCGCCCAGTATGAATGGGAAGCGCCAAACCAGGCGGCGCAGTTTTGCGTGAGCAAGAAGATGGCTCTGGAGGACGCGTTGAAGTGGGTCAACATGTCGATCCAAAACGAGGAGCGCTTCGAGAACCTCTCGACCAAGGCCGACGTCCTCAAGGCGATGAACAAGCCCGACGAAGCGACGAAGGCCTGGGACCAGGCGATCGCTAAGACAACACCGATCCAGCTCTATTCTTATGCGCGCCGTCTCCAGTCCGAGAAGAAAGACGCTGAGGGAATGGAGATGCTCAAGGAAGTCTCCAAGCGGTATCCGGAAACGCCGTTCGGGCATTTGGCGGACGCCCGGATCAAATCCGCCGCCGGTGATTTTGCCGGGGCCGCCGAGGATGCAAAGAAGGCGCAGGCCGTCGCGATTTCGGATCAGCAGAAGAACAACATCAAGGTGCTGATCGACCGGCTCCAAGCGAAGCAGGACATCAACAAATAGGCGGCGGTCGTTGAAACGTTCGCTGAGCGGCTTGCGCTGATGCGCAGGGCAGGGTAGCGCCCATGATGTTTCGTCTCGTAATCGCGGTTTGCGTGGCAACTGTTGTGGCCGGGGCCACTGCGCTTTCGGGTGCAGTTGAGCCGCCGCCGCCGATGTTCCCGGCACCGATGAATGCCGCTGAAATCCAGCTTGGGCTCCAAAAGCTCGACGTCCTTGGGCGCGTCCTTTACGTCGCCGCGCATCCGGACGATGAGAACACGAACCTGATGGCGCTCTGGTCGAATGGCGCGCTTTACGACACCGCTTATCTGTCCGCGACGCGTGGCGATGGCGGCCAGAACCTGATCGGGCCCGAGCTCGGCGAACGCCTCGGCTTTATTCGAACACACGAACTCCTCGCGGCGCGCAAGATCGACCACGGCCGGCAATTTTTCACCCGTGCCGTGGATTTCGGTTTTTCGAAAAGCGCGCCGGAAACGCTCCGCATCTGGGACCGCGAGAAAATCCTAGCCGACGTCGTCTGGATGATACGGAAGTGGAGACCAGACGTCATCGTTACCCGGTTCAGTCCGGATGACGACAAGACGCACGGTCATCACACTTCCTCGGCCATCCTCGCGCAAGAAGCGTTTTCGGCCGCGGCTGATCCCAAACGTTTTCCGGAGCAACTTGCTTATGTCGACCCGTGGAAAGCGACTCGGATCGTCTGGAACACCTCGCCATTCTTTTTCCAGAATCGAAATATCCCGTTCGATCCGGCTGGCCTAACGACACTTGAGGCCGGAGGGTTCAACGCCCTGCTCGGGAAGGCCTATACAGAGATTGCCGCCGCGAGCCTGAGCATGCACAAAAGCCAGGGCGTCGGAAGTCCTCCTCATCGCGGAGCGCGGAAAGAGTATTTCAAGTTGCTCGAGGGCGCGCCCATGACGAACACGCTTTTCGATGGCGTGGATACCACTTGGAAGCGCGCCGACCGGTCGGAAGCGATAGCCAGAACAGTGAAAGATATCATCTCGACCTTTGCTCCGGCTGACCCGTCTGCATCCGTTCCAAGGCTGTTGGAGCTGCGGAAAGAACTGGTTTCGAAGATCCCTGGAGGAATGGGCGGTGTTCCGTCCCAAACAAACGGTCCCAAAGACAACTGGTTCACGACGAAAATCCGCGAGGTCGACGTCCTGATTGCCGCCTGCGTTGGCTTGTACATTGAAAGCTCGACCGCGAACGCCGTCGTATCGGCCGGCCAACCGTTGCCGATTAAACTCGAGGCGATCAATCGCTCGAAGGTGGCTGTCCAATTATTGGAAGTGCGGGCGCCCCTCTCGGGAGAGGCGCTGCAACTGAACGTACCGCTGCCGCAGGATCAGCCGTTCGCCAAGGATCTTTCGCCGACGCTGCCCAAGGTTCTGGAGTCGACTCAACCCTATTGGCTACGGAAGCCCCCGGCGCTCGGCACCTTTACGGTCGACGATCAAAATCTAATTGGGCTTCCGGAAAATCCGCCGCCCTTTCCGATCGAGGTCCTGCTGCGCGTCGGTGATCAGGACATACGCTTTTTGGTCGACACCAAATATCGCACGGTCGATCGAGTGCTCGGCGAAGTTCGCCAGGACCTGGTTATCGCCCCGCCCGTCTTCGCGAATCTCCAAAACAGTGTTTTTGTTTTTGGCGACGACAAATCGAAGACTGTCCAGGTGCGTGTCAGCGCTTCCACCGGTCCTGTTCGCGGCCAGTTGCGCTTGGAGGCCCCCAAGGGGTGGCGGATCGACCCGGCCTCCTTTCCGGTGGATCTGAAGGGCGCCGACGCCGAATCATTCGCGACCTTCACCGTTCAATCACCTCCGGACCGGGGCGAAGGCAGTCTGCGGGCGATCGTCAATGTCGGCGGCCGTGATTATTCATTCGCGCGCGAGCGGATCTCGTATCAGCACATCGGCGATTACACCTTGATGCCATCAGCCGAGGCGAAAGTCGTCCGGGCGGACATCAGGAAGAAAGGGGAACTCATTGGCTACATTCCCGGGGCCGGTGACGACATTCCGCAAAGTCTCCAGCAGATCGGTTACGCTGTGAGGATTCTGGATGGGTCCGACATCACCGCTGAAAACCTGAAGCGTTTCGATGCCGTCGTCCTTGGTATCCGGGCTTACAATACCCAGGACCACATAGGCGCATGGCAGGCGGAACTGCTCGCGTATGTAAAATCGGGCGGAGTCGTCGTCGTTCAGTACAACACGAGCGACCTCAAGACGAAGGAGATTGGTCCCTTCCCGCTGGAGATTTCCCGCGACCGCGTCACTGATGAAAACGCCGAGATCCGCATTCTCGCACCTGATCATCCAGTGCTGAACACACCGAACAAGATCGCCAACGACGACTTCAAGGGCTGGGTCCAGGAGCGCGGCTTGTATTTCCCGAACAAATGGGACAGCAATTGGACCGCGCTGCTTTCATGTAACGATCCCGGCGAGAAACCGCTCGATGGCGGCCTGCTCGTGGCAAAATCGGGCGAGGGATATTTCGTTTACACCGGCTACGCCTTCTTCCGCCAACTGCCGGCCGGCGTTCCTGGCGCCTATCGTCTTTTCGCGAACATGGTCTCATTGCGGACCGCGAAATGAGCCTTCACGAGCATCCGCCGTTTTTCTCGAGCTGGGCGAAGGCTTACTGGTTTGCCGTCGTTCTCTTCGCGGTTGAGGTCGCGCTCCTTTACGTTTTTACGTTCCGGTTTTCGTGAACCGGCTCGATTACATCGTCCTTTTCGCGACGATCCTCGCGATTCCGCTCTACGGGCTTTGGCGCACCTACAATCATCCGAATCTTCGCGAATACCTCAAGGGCGACCGGACGATCCGCTGGGGAACCATTGGCCTTTCCGTCCTCGCGACCCAGGCCGGCCCGATCACCTTCCTTTCCATGCCCGGCCAGGCTTACGAGAGCGGGATCGGATTCATCCAAAATTATTTCGGCCAACCGTTCGCGCTCATCGTCGTCTGTGCCGTCTTCGTCCCGATCTATCAGCGCCTTAAAGTTTTCACGGCCTACGAATATCTTGGCCAGCGATTTGACAGGAAAACACGTTTCCTCGGCGGTTTTCTATTCCTGATCCAGCGGGGCATCGCCGGCGGTATCACGATTTACGCGCCCGCAATCATCCTCTCTGCGCTGCTCGGCTGGGACCTCAACCTGACGATCTGGCTCGCGGGCGGGTTCGTCATTCTTTACACGGTCGTCGGCGGCACGAAGATCGTCAGCCTCACCCAGCGCTACCAGATTCTCGTCATCCTCATCGGGATGGCGCTCGCTTTTGGGATCGCTGTTTACCGGCTCCCCGCCAATCTGTCATTCGCTGAAGCGCTCTCCGCCGCCGGACGAATGGGCAAACTCCAGGCCGTCGATTTCTCGATCGATCCGTCGAAGCGGTACACTTTTTGGTCGGGCATTCTTGGCGGTTTCTTCCTCTCGCTTTCCTATTTCGGTGCCGACCAATCCCAGGTGCAACGTTATCTCGCTGGGAATTCACTTCGCGCCAGTCGCATCGGTCTGCTCTTCAACGCTCTCGTCAAAGTCCCAATGCAGTTCCTCATCCTGTTGCTCGGCGCGATGGTGTTCCTCTTCTATCAATTCGAAAAGCCGCCGATGTTTTTCAACCAGCCTAGCTATCAGCGCGCCGTCGCAGCCGGCCACGGCCCTGACCTCGACGCCCTTCAAAAGCAATTCGACGATGTCTTCACCCAAAAACGCGAGTTGCTCCAAGCAACCGCAAACGGCGCGGCGTGGAACAACCAAATCCAGCAGCTCGATTCCCGCGCCCGTGCCATTCGTGACGATACCAGGAAAGTTCTCGAGCAGGCCGGAGCGAATCCGAAAAGCAAGGATTCCGACTACGTCTTTATCACGTTCGTCCTTCAGCATCTGCCGCATGGCGTGGTTGGCTTGCTCGTCGCTGTCATCTTCTGCGCGACGATGTCGGCGACGTCGGCCGTCTTGAACGCGCTCGGTTCTACCACGGCCGTCGATTTCTACCGCCCGTTTCGTCCGGACAAGGAAGATCACCATTACGTCGTCGCAACGAGATGGCTCACGCTGGGCTGGGGGATGGTCACGATCGCGGTCGCGTCGTTCTGTAGCCTCGTCGAAAACCTGATCGAAGCGGGCAACATTCTCGCCTCGGTGTTTTACGGCAGCATCCTGGGTTTGTTCCTCGTCGCCTTCTTCCTACGCAATGTGCGCGGGTCCGCCGTCTTCTTCGGAGCCATTCTCGCGCAAACGATGGTCATCGCGCTCTTCCTCACGACGAACATTGGCTATCTCTGGTACAACTTCATCGGGTGCGCCGCCGTCCTTCTTTTCAGCTGGATTTTGCAGACCACATTATTCCGGAATAACTCAGCCGCATGAGCGCGCCGATCATCTGTTTCGGTCAGCAACCATGTGGCTTTTTCCCGAAGCGTTTCCTCGTCGCGAAAATTCAGACCGCCCGGCGCCTCCAGCGTGAACTTGGCGGTGAAGTCGTTTTCTTTTTTCACGACAGCGATCACGATCCGCGTGAAACGACGACAGTTCTGTCGGAGCGCGGCACCGGCCGCGAGCAGTCCTTTAATTTCCAGTTCGCGAACAAGCTTCAAAAGCAATTCTCTCCCCTTTACGCGAAACGCCTGATGCCTGACTGGCAGGCCAAAACCGCACGCCAATTACCAAACTTTGTCGCACCTGAGTTAGTAGAAGTTTTCAAAGGCGTGACGGCCAAGACGGCCGCGGACTTCTGCCTCGATCTGTATGGCCGGATGGGATTACTCGAAAAAATCCGGGTCGCGCGTTCGAGTGATCCCGAGTTCCGAAAACGCGCCGTCGCGATCGACGATTACTTTGTCGACGTCCCGCACAAAGGCGAAATCGTGCGCGCTCGCGTCCGTGACGGAAAGCTCGTCTTGCACAAAGGAGGCGACAACTACATCGAGCTTCCCGCTCAGGATTATGATCCTACCCAGGTCAGTCCGACTCGCGATACGCGGCTGCGCTGGATGCAATCCGTCATCGGTTGCACCCATTACGTCGCGGGTGCCGGCGAGCGCGAATACCTAAATGAAGCGGACGCGCCCGGCGTCACCTTTGTGCAGCGCGATGAGATCGCGAATTCCGGTCTTGCGTATACTGGCGACTAATGGACGGGCACGCCTTGAAAATTGGGATCACCTGTTTTCCGCTGGTCGGCGGGAGCGGCATTCTCGCGACCGCGCTTGGAATGGAGTTGGCCGATCGCGGCCATGACGTCCATTTCTTCAGCCACGCCCGGCCGATCCGGCTCGATCTTTCCAAGCCGCGGATCCATTTCCATGAAGTCGCGGTAGGTCATGCGACGGTCTTTCCGTGCCCCGACTACACACTGCCGCTCGCCGTCAGGATGGCCGAAGTCGGACGGTCGGAAGCTCTAGACGTTTTTCACGTTCACTATGCAGTGCCGCACGCGACTGCCGCATTTCTCGCGACCGAGATGATTGGCGCCGTTGCCCCCAAGGTTGTTACGACTTTGCACGGCACTGACACGACTCTTCTAGGCCCAAATCCACAATATCGGGAAGCTATTCAACATGCCCTTGTTCATTCCGATGCCGTGACGACGGTGTCAGAGAGTTTGCGGCGGCAAACCGATGAGACCTTCCGGCTCCGGAAACCGATCGACGTCATTCCGAATTTCTTCACGCCCGCGCCTTCGAACAGGAGCCGTTCCGATGCCCGGAATGAGCTCGGAATTAGCGACGAAGAATTTCTCGTTCTCCACATGTCGAACCTCCGCCAGTCGAAGCGCGTCGATTTGCTCCTGCGTGTAATCGCTGCCAGCGCGCGCCGCGACCGAATTCGTTTGCTGGTTCTGGCGGGAGCGTCCTTCAGTCCCTTTGCTGCGCTCGTCGACGAATTGAAGCTGCAGAACAACGTGATCGTCCGGGAAGATGCCGCCGTGGTCGAAGATTTTTTGCCGGCCGCGGATGCCGGACTTTACACCTCCGAAAATGAAAGCTTCGGCTTGAGCATTCTCGAGACCCTGTTTTTCGGCAAACCCGTGATCGCTTTTCGTATTGGAGGAATACCGGAAGTGATCGGCGACGCCGGTTTCCTGCACGATTTTGGCGATGTGAAAGCAATGGCAGTTTCGCTCGACGCTCTGGTCGATTCTCCGGATCGTGCGGGGCAAATTGGCGAGCGCGGCCGCGAACGCGCCCGGCAGCTCTTCACTGCGAACCGAATCGTCCCGGAGTACGAAATGCTCTATCGGCGGGTTCTCGGTCGTTAACCCAAAGCGGCTTCCACCGCCGCTGGAAATATCTCGCCAACATCTCCCTCGATCCGCAATGAAACCTCTGCTTCGTGGTCGTGCTCGGTGGCGCCGCGGTTGATAACGACGTAAGGGACTCCGCGCTGGGCCGCGAGAAGCGGGAAAGAGGCGGCCGGATAAACGGACAAGGTTGAGCCGAGCGCCACCACGAGGTCAGCTTGCATTGCCGCTCTTTCTGCGTGGACCAAAACATCTGGATCGAGATTTTGCCCAAAGCTGATCGTGGCGGGTTTGAGATATCCGCCGCATTCGCAACGCGGCGGTTTGCGTTGGCTCCGAAAAAAATCGAAATGCGGCTCGGGATCGCTGCGTTTTCTACAGCTTTGGCATTCAACCAATAGGTTGGTCCCGTGCAACTCGACCAGCCGCTCCGCGCTGGTTCCCGCGCGCGCGTGCAAGCCGTCGATGTTCTGCGTCACGACCGCGGCGACCTTGCCAGCCGCTTCCAATCTAGCGATTGCCCGATGCGACTCGTTAGGCTGGGCCATTCGGAAGCCGTCCCATCCTTCGAGCTTGTAATCCCAATGCTCGATCCGGGCGGCTTCCGACGTCATGAAATCCTGGAAGTAAACCGGCTGCCGCCGAGTCCATACGCCCTGCGGCCCGCGAAAATCCGGAATCCCGCTCCCGGTAGAAATGCCGGCGCCGGTAAAGATCAGCGCGCGGGTCGACGCGCGCAGATAGCTGGCGAGCTGCTCGACGGAATTGTTCGGACCCGGGTGAATATCAACGAACGCTCTCGATGAGCGCGCGGTTGTTCGCGATTGCGGTTTCATCCGGGTTCGGGCTCGCCTTCAAGAGGTCGATCGATTTCTCGGCGGCGGCGATCGCTTCCTTTTTCTGGCCGAGCTTCGCCAAAATTTGTGCCTTTCTGTACTGCATGACGTAAGCGGTCGGATTTTTCTCGATCGCCTGGTCCACCCATTTCAGCGCCTGGGGCAGGTCCTTGTTTTGATCGAAGTAAAAGCTCGCCGCGTTGAAGTAGAATGCTGGTTCCTCCTCTTTGCCGCTCTTTATCTTGGCGTCGATACCTTGCATGACTTTCTCAACGTCGTGCGTCGTCAGCTTGACCGGCACACGCGTCTTGTCCCATTCGAGATAAAAAGTCGCCGAGTCCGCTCGCAAATCCTCGAAGCCGATCGTGAACGTTTCCGCCGGCGCGGCTAAAAGCAAAACTGGCTTGGCCGTAACCCGTGCCACTTCGTCCTCCGGCTTATGATCGGTCAGAGCCTGTGCTTTAAGATTTTTGGACAGAATAACTGTCCACTGGTTCGCTCCCGGAATTGTATAGAGGACGTACTCACCCGCGGGAACTTCCTTGTCCGCAAACTTCACCGGCGCGCTGGTCTTGATTTTCGTCGGCTGGTTCGCGCCGGTTCGCCACGGCTTATCGTATGGCACCAGGACGCCAAAGATGACGCGGTTGTTTTTGTTTGGGCGCGAGTAATCGACTTCAATATCCGTCAAGCCAACCCGCTGCTTCAGGAGCGCGTGCTGACTTGCCTGGGGAAATTCTACTTTCTCATCGGCCGCCAAAACGCACGCACCGACGAGTAGCATGGTCCCGAAGAGAGTGCCGCCGAAAGTCCGGACAAAACTGGTGTTACGCATATGAGGTCACGAAATTGCGGTCTGTTCCAGCAACGTGCCAGCACAAATATCCGGCGTCCCTGCCTGGCTGCTCGCAGCCACGAGTTACGGCGACTCGACCTTTGCGACTCCCGCCGCTTCCAAGGCGGAATTCAACGACGCGATTTCCGCCGGGATGCCGCGCCATTGCTCCATGACCGTTTTGGATTCGGCCTGCAAGGCTATCGCCGCGGCTTCGGCTTGCGGCGTCGGCCCGGCATCTGCGTCCTGCAAATCTCCGAAGATTCGTTCGACTTTGCTTAGCACGTACAATTCAAGCGGCTGGTTGGGCCGTCCTGGCGAGGGATCGGAAAACTCCCGCAATTTCTTCTCGAACGCCTCGATCTTCTCTTTGATTGGATTGTCGCCAGCTTTCTCTTTTCGTTTCGCAACTTCGGCCGCGAGGGCCTCAAACTGTTTGCTAAGCGGATGCAACGCTTCTCGTGCGTCATACATCGCCTTTGAAAGTGCGAACTGTTTTGCGAGATCCGCCGCGGAGACTTTCACCCGCGGATCTATCTTCATCGTCAGCGGTTGCGTATAGTCTTTCCCGCCCGCGGTCAGGACGACGGAATAATCGCCGGGTGATAACCATGGTCCCGTCGGTTGCGGCGCGGTTTTGTGGAGCACGGCGGTCATCGGATATTCCGCATCGATCTTCTTCAACGGCTCGAGATGCATGTCCCAATAACAGCGCTGCAGGCCAGGCGCTGCCGATAACGGCTGGGGCGGCTGAACCCAGTAGCGCGGAATCTTCAGCTTCGGCTCGGCCGCTGGAATCGGATCGTTGCTGGCGTACCGGCGGACGACGTTGCCCTTGCTGTCTTTGATTTCCAGGGTCACCGGTCCAGTCGTGTTCGCTGCGATCCGATAATCGATCATCGCGCCCTCCGGCGGGTTCTCTCCGGCGGGTTCGTCCGGCGGCAATGGCGTGTCCGTGTTGAAATTCCAGCGAACTCTCATCGCCGTCTGCGGTTTGAAAAGTGCCGTCGCGTCACTATCGATTTCGGGTTGCCGCAGTGCCGTGACGTTGTCGAGGATCCAGAAACCGCGTCCGTGCGTCGCAACAGCGATGTCGTCGTCCTTGAGAATCAGATCGCGCACCGAAGTGGCAGGCATATTCAACCGGAGCGATCGCCAGTCTTCTCCGTCGTCGAACGACACGTAGACCGCGCGTTCCGTCCCCGCGAAAAGCATTCCGCGCCGTTGCGGATCTTCGCGGACGACGTTGACGTTCTCGTTTTCCGGAATTCCGCGCACGATTTCTTTCCACGTCTTGCCGTTGTCGTTCGTCCGGTAAATGTGAGGTCGCAGATCGTCGAGCCGGATCGTGTTCACAGCCGCGTAGGCGGTGTTCGGATCGAAATGGCCGGCGTCAATAATCGAGATCTTCTGCCACGGCGTCATCCCGGGCGGCGTGATGTCTCTCCAGTTTTTCCCGCCATCCGTCGTCAGGTGAATGAGGCCATCGTCCGTTCCGGCCCAGATCCGATTCTTATCGAGCGGCGACGCGGCGATCGCGTAAATGACCCCGCGTTGTTTCGGCTGCGCTGTCGGCTCGGACCGATATTTGCCGACGCTTGGCGGAACTTCGAAACTTCTCCGCGTGAGATCTGGACTGATCTGGGTCCAATGCTGACCGCCGTCTCTGGTTTGCCAGAGCGTGTTCGCCGCGAAGTAGAGCAGGTGGGGGTCGAGCGGCGAGAACAAGATCGGTTGCGTTCGGATCATACGGAACTCATCCGAACGAAAGGGCTTCGGCAGGATGCTCTGCGCCTGGTTCGTCCGGCGATCGTAGCGCGTTAGTTTCCCGCCGTAGATAATGTCGGGATCGAGAGGATCGGGCGCGCAATAGCCGTACTCCTCCGCTGCGACCGGCCGCCAATCGCGAAACGTGATCGCGCCGTCCGGCCCTCGGCTCGTGATTCCAACCGAGCCGCTTTCCTGTTGCCCGCTGTATAGGCGATATGGAAACGCGTTGTCCGCGGCGACGTGATAAAGCTGCGCGGTTGATTGGTTATACCACGAGCTCCAGCTCGCTCCCCCGTTGACCGTGACGATCGCGCCCTGGTCGCTCCCGAGGAGAATTACGTCCGAATTGGTCGGGTTGATCCAGACATTCTGGTAATCGTCACCGCCCGGTGCGCCGCGCCAGCCTTCCCAGGTCTTCCCGCCGTCGCTCGATTTCCAGCAAACAACGCTCGCGGAATAAATGACATTCGGATGCTGCGGATCGATCCGGATCAGCGGAAGATCGCCGCCGCCGATGCGCGCCCCGGGACGTTCGTCTTCAGTCGCAATCGCCCAAGTTTCGCCACCGTCGTCGGACCGATAAATCTTTCCGGCTTTAGGCGTCGCGACCGCCGCGATGAGCGTCTGGGGCGCGCTTGGCGCAATTGCGAGATTGGCCTGGACGATGTCGTTAGGCAGATCCCTGGTTAATTGCTTCCAAGTCCGCCCTCCGTCTGTTGATTTGAAAATTCCGCCGTTCGTCCCGTTCCACGATCCATTTTCCCATGGACCTTCGCGCGCCTCCCATAACGCGGCATAAACCGTTTCCGGGTTCGATGGATCGATCTGCACGTCGGCCGCGCCGATGTTTTCATCCTTGAAAAGCGTCTTCTGAAATGTTTTGCCGCCGTCCGTCGAGAGGAACACACCGCGTTCTTCATTCGGTCCGTACGGATGCCCGGCAACAGCGACGAGGAGCCGGTCCGGATTACGCGGATCGACCGCAATCGCCGCGATCTGCTGGCCGTCTCGCAATCCCTGGTGCGCCCAGGTCTTTCCGGCGTCCGTCGATTTGTAAATCCCATCGCCGACCGACAAGTCGGGCCGGTGCAAACCTTCGCCACTCCCAACGTAGATGATGTCCGGGTTCGAAACCGAAACTGCAATCGCGCCCACCGAGCCTGTCGGTTGATCGTCGAAGATCGGCTGCCAGGTCCGTCCGTAGTCCGTTGTCTTGAAAACGCCGCCGTTGACCTGCGCACAGTAAAAGACGTTGGGCTGTGAGGCGACGCCCGAAACCGCGCGGACTCGTCCGCCGCGGAAAGGTCCAATGTTTCGCCAGCGCAGCATCGTCGAAAAATCCTGCTCGGCGTGCGCCACCACCGCGCATGCGAGGAGAGCCAGCCCGACGGCCGTGCGTTTTTGAGACGGCATCTAGGTTTGTGGTGCGGGCTTGGCCGGATCAGGAGCAGGAGCCGTCGCGGTTCCCGTCGGGGCTGCCGCTGCCGCTTTCGCGGCTGCAGCGGCGGCTGCAGCTTTCTTTTTAGCCTCCGCCTCTGCCGCTGCTTTCGCCAGGCCCGCGTCTACTTCAGCCGCCTCGACCGGATGAATCTCGTGATAATAGGTGTTCGATTTTGCGAGCTCGGTCTTGCGCATAAGCAGCGCATCGAACCGCTCGCGCTTACTAAGCTCATAAACCTTGTCCATCTTGATCGCCTCGAAGGGGCAAACCTCGACACAAATCTGGCAGCTCATGCAGACCGAGATGTCGATATCGAAGGTCGCTGGATAAAACTGCGGCTTGCCGACGTAATCGGGCTTCTTGTCATCGCTCTTGACGATGTAAATGCATTGCGGCGGACATTCCTTCTCGCAAATCTTGCAGGCCACG
>JBJMXC010000049.1:0-7340 GCA_045809825.1 Chthoniobacterales bacterium
ACGAAAATCACCGAGACGTTGCAGCCGGTTTCCTGGCGCGCTTCCCAAACCGTGTCGAACACCGGTATCGTGCCGTCGAACATCTGGCCGCCTTTTCCCGGCGTCACACCCGCGACCACGTTTGTCCCATACTCCATGCATTGCCTGGCGTGAAATCCACCGGCGCTTCCGGTGATTCCCTGCACAACCAATCGCGTGTTCTTATCGACGAGGACCGACATCGCTAACCGCTCCTCCGCTTGTGCAGCATCACGCTGTTGCCATCCGGATCCGCGACGATCGTGAAGCGGCAGACCGGGGTCTCCATGATGTCCATTTTGACGGTAGCGCCGGACTGTTTCACGCTCTGCACCGTCGCGTCGAGATCGTCACACTCGAAGGCAACCATCGTGCCCTGTTCGCTCGTCTTCCACTGGTCGCCGTAATTGCCGATGCCGAACGTGCCATTGCCGATCTCGTATTCTATCCACGCGCCATCAGTCTTGCCGGATGGCTTAAACCCGAGGACGCCCTCGTAAAAATCACGCGCCCGCGGGATGTCCGTCACCGGCACGCCGACAAATGCAATTTCCTTGATCATGACGATTTCAATTTGTGGATGATGATTTTGTTTCCGTCCGGATCCTGAACCACCGCCATATTACAAACTGGACTCTCGATTCCCTCTGCCGCGAAAGAAGCGTTCTTATCTTTCAGGCTTTTGATGGCAGCGTCGAAATTTTCCACCTCAATCGCAACGCACGTCCCGTCCGCCGACGGCTTCCATTGATCGCCGACGCTCCCGATCGCAAGCGTGCCGGAGCCGATTTCGTATTCAATCCAGACGCCTTCCGCGAATTCGCCGGCTGGTTTAAGCCCGAGCACGCCCTCGTAAAACGCACGGGCTCTCTTGATGTCGGTCACTGGTATGCCGGTGAAAGCAATGTTGGTTGCTTTCATTTTTTCCCTCCGGCCGCCTTGACCGCTTTTTCCGCGGCATCGCCAAGGTCGTCCGCTGTGATTAAAGCAAGTCCGCTTTCCTTCAGAAGTTGTTTACCCTTCTCGACGTTTGTGCCTTCCAGCCGCACGACGAGCGGAAGCGAAAGTTTAACCGACTTCGCTGCGGCGATGATTCCGGCCGCGATCACATCGCACTTCGCGATGCCTCCGAAAATATTCACCAGGATCGCCTCCACTCGCGGGTCGGCGACGAGAATTTTGAATGCCTCCGTTACCTGCCATTCCTCGGCGCTGCCGCCGATATCGAGGAAGTTCGCGGGGCTGCCGCCGTAAAACTTAATGATGTCCATCGTCGCCATGGCGAGGCCGGCGCCGTTGACCAAACATGCGATGTTGCCGTCGAGCCCGATGTAATTGAGGCCATGCTTGGTGGCTTCGACCTCGCGCGGATCTTCTTCGCCCGTGTCGCGCATGCCCGCGACCTCGGGATGACGATAAAGCGCGTTGTCGTCGAAGTTAAATTTCGCATCCAGCGCCAGGACCTCACCGGTGTCGGTCACGACGAGCGGATTCACTTCCACCATCGAACAATCCAGCCCAATAAAAGTGCGATATAAACCGTCGAACAGTTTCGAGGCCGCCTTGATCTGGTCGGCCTTGAATCCCAGTTGCTTCGCGAGTTTGCGGGTTTGGAAGGGCTGCAAACCGGCCAGCGGATTCACCGGCTCGCGCATTATTTTCTCGGGTGATTTCTCGGCGACCGCTTCAATCTCCACCCCGCCTTCCGTGCTCGCGACCACGATGGGGGCGCCGGTTGCGCGGTCCAGCAGGATCGCAAAATAAATCTCGCGCGCGATCTCAACCGATCTCGCGACGAGGACGGTGTTGACCACCCTGCCCGCTTCGCCGGTCTGGTGTGTTACAAGCGTTTGCCCAAGCATCTTGGCGGCAATGTCACGCGCTTCTTCAGGCGATTTGCACAAATGCACGCCGCCCTTGAATCCATTCTTGAACGTCCCCTTCCCGCGGCCCCCCGCGTGAATCTGCGCCTTCACCACCAAGTCGGTCGTGGCCAGGGTACGGGCCGCGCGTTCCGCTTCCTCGGGCGTTCGTGCGGCTTTTCCCGGCGAGGTAGCAACGCCGAATTTCTCCAGCAACTCCTTGGCTTGGTACTCGTGAATATTCATCGAGGAGTAAACGATCACTAAGCCGTCGAAGTTCGTGCGCGGCAATCGTTTTTCTCGTCGTAGCCGGGATCGGTGACTGTAGCGGGGGTCTGTCACCGTCGACCGCGTCAAGTTTATCGACATGACGAGTCATAGACCGCCGCTACAAGATCAGCGCTCCCCCGACAACTGGTTGCAATGATCCTCGGCGGCACCAAGTTCGGCAGAATGCCGTCGGAAAAACTAGAGGCGCTTCTGCACGCGGCGCTTGAGGCCAAAGATCTCCGGGAATCCACGATCACCAACATTCGTGCCCTCCTCAGCGGCGCTGCTTCTTCACTCTACACCGCCGTTGTCTTTGAGTTGGCGGAGGCGAAGCAGTGGGGCGAATTGAACGACCGCTTCTTTCGCACCCTCGCGTTCGGCACCGGTGGCCTTCGTGGCCGAACCATTGGCAAAGTCGTGACCGAGACCGAACGCGGAACCGCGGCGGTGGACCAGCCACCGGAATTCCCATGTATCGGCACCAACGCGATGAACTTTTACAACGTCGGGCGCGCGACCCGCGGTCTTGTCGCATATCTGCATGAATCGCGCGCGAAGTCTAAAACGACTGGAAAACCAAAACTCGTAATCGCGCATGACACCCGGCACTACTCGAAACAATTCACTGAACTCGCAGCGAAAATCGCCGCCGAGAATGGCTGCGATGCGGCGGTCTTCGAAGGACCACGTTCCACCCCGGAATTATCATTCGCCGTTCGCTATCTTCGCGCGAGCGCCGGTGTCGTTATTACCGCGAGCCACAACCCGCCGCACGACAATGGATTCAAAGCCTATTTCAACGACGGCGCCCAGGTGATCGAACCCCACGCCACCGGGATCATCGCAAAGGTCAATTCGATTGTCGGCGAAACGTCGACCAACAGCGTGGCCGATCGCGGACAGATCGAAGTTCTCGGCCGCGAGGTCGACGACGCTTACATGGAGCGCGTCGAGACATTGATCCTTGATAAGGACGTTGTCCGATCCGCCGGCGATTTACGGATTGTTTTTACCCCGCTCCACGGAACAGGCGGCGTCATCATCAAGCCCATGCTTGAACGTTTCGGTTTCAAATTTTCCGTTGTCAAAGCGCAGGACGAGTTCGACGGAAATTTCCCAACGGTTGAATCGCCCAACCCGGAAAACGCTTCGGCGTTGCGCCTCGCCGTTGAACAGGCTGAGCGCGAGCACGCTGATCTCGTCGTCGCAACCGACCCGGACTGCGACCGGGTGGGCGTCGCCGTCCGCGACGCGACCGGGGCCGTGCCGGACGGGCAAATGAAGCTGCTCACGGGCAACCAGATCGGATCTCTAATCGCGTATTACCGAACGAAGACGCTGTTCGACCGCGGAGTCTTGAACAAAGAAAATGCCGGTCGCGGCGTGATCATAAAAACATTCGTCACAACCGATCTGCAGAAAGCGATTGCGGAACACTACGGACTTCGCTGCGTTGAGACGCTCACCGGTTTCAAATATATCGGGGCCAAGCTCGGGAAATATGAACGGGAAGCTGTCAGGGAAAACGGCGCGAGTAAGCCGTACCAGGAAATGTCGGAGGACGAAACTCGGCGACTTCGCCTTCAAAATTCCTCACTCTACGTCTTCGGCGGCGAAGAGAGCTACGGCTACAGCGGTGCCGATTTCGTTCGCGACAAGGATGGAAACGGCGCCGCGATCATGTTTTGCGAAGTCGCGGCTTACGCCAAGTCAATCGGCCTCACAGTCGCGGCGCTCCTGGATCAAATTTATTCCCAGTTCGGTTACTTTCAGGAATACAACGGCTCGCTCACCTTCGAAGGAGCCGAAGGTGCCGAGACAATCAAACGCTTGCTCGTGTCGTACGTGCAGAATCCACCCGTCGAAATGCTCGGCACGAAGGTCGCCGGCATAAAAAACTTCGAGACCGAGACGTTTCACGACGTCGAGGGCGACGAAATTCCGAAGGAGAAAATGCTGATCTTCGAGCTGGCAGATCAGACTCGAATCGCAGTCCGAGGTTCAGGAACGGAGCCCAAGATTAAGTACTACCTGTTTGCTCAGCAGCGCCCCGACGGCTCGAAATTTACCGGCCCGCAATTGGACACGATCAAAAAACGCATCGGCGCTCACTTGAAAGAGCTCTGGCAATGGCTGCGGGACGACGCCAACGCCCGAGCCGCCATATAAAGTCTCGACATCGAGCAAGACCGAAGGGAAGTTTTCCAACATGGGCGGGGGTCGCGAAATCAAACTGAATGGCGGCGAGATCTCCGTTTTGAAAAAGATTGGACTCTCCGGCACGCCGACCGCGGGCAAACACCTGATCGAAGCCATCGAGGAAATGGAGACTGGCGAATTTCTCGATACGCTCTGCGGCTTGATTGACCTTGGCTACGTCCTGTCGAACAAGGTCAACATCCGGCTGATGGAGGACGTCGAAAAGGCTTCCTTCCGGACGAACCCAACGTACGCGAAGGAGCTGCAGGAAGCGGTGAACCCGGCCCGAAAGCGCGAACGCGAACGGCAGGAACGGCAGCGGCGTCGCTAAAATCTGGTGGGGCGTTTCACAAAAGTGCTTGGGCTTTGGCCCTGGCTCGCGGCGATCCTAAGTGGATTTCTCTACGCCGCCTGCTTTCCGCCCTTCAATTACGATTGGCTTTGCTGGATCGCCTTGATTCCGCTTTTGGCCGCGATCTGGTTTTCCGGCGAACGATCGAACCGCCGGTGGGCCCGGGACATCCTGCTTGGTTACGTGGCCGGCATTGCATTTTTCTGGACGGTTTTTTCTTGGCTCCAGACCGTGACCGTGCCCGGCTGGTTTCTGGTCGGGGCCTACATGGCGCTTTACGTGGCGCTCTGGAGTTGGCTGTGCGGCATGCTTCGGCCGCGCCCGCGCGTGGTGCGCGAAAAACCAGTCGAAGGACTGGATGCGGTCAATCGGCGACTGAACGAGAAGTTCGCGGCCAAACAATCCGCGTCACAAGATCCAGCCGCCGCGCTCAGTCGCCGCGACGACCGCGACGCCTCGACTGGCGACTACAGCGGTTCGACTGCGCGACGATCGCCTTGGCTGAGTTCGTTCAATAATCTACGGCTCGCTTTTCTCCTCGCCGCAGCCTGGGTCGGGCAGGAATGGCTCCGCAGCGTTGTCTTCTCGGGGTGGGGATGGAACACGCTGGGCACCGCGTTGCACCGTCAAGTTGTTCTGATCCAGATCGCCGAATTCACCGGCGTCGCCGGCCTTTCTTTCATGACCGTGTTCACCAACGTCATCCTGTTAGCGAGCGTTCGCCGTTTCATTGTCGAGACGCGGGTTAAACCAATGCGGCCGCATTTCGATCTAACTCTCACCATGGCGAGCATCGTTGGCGTCATGGGATTCGGCGTCCATTCGCTGCGAATCCATCGCGACGCAAACCCGCTCAACGTCGCCCTTGTTCAGCCGAATGTGCCGCGCGAGGAAAAATTTAGCGTCGAATTCGCGTCCAAGACGTTCGACCAGTTCACCCGCCTGAGTCGGCCCGCGCTTGAAACAAGCCTGCGTCCGGACCTGCTCGTCTGGCCCGAGAGTGCGATGCCGGGGCCGGTGCTCGGGGACGAAACGAGCTACCGGTTCGTCATGGATTTCTCGGCCTCAGCCAAAACCGACCTGATGCTCGGCACGATCGACCAGGATGAGACCCACGCCTACAACGCCGCGCTGCTTGTCTCCGAAGCCGGGGCGCACACCCAGATTTATCGCAAGGTTCATCTCGTTCCATTCGGCGAATACGTACCCGGGCGTCACACGATTCCCCTGCTCGCCCGCGTCGTGGGCGACCAGGTGCCGGACGACTTCGCGTTCGGAAAAGAGTATACCGTCTTCAAACTGACTAATGACAAGGCGACGCTTGCCCCGCTGATTTGTTTTGAGGACACGATCGGCGACCTGGCGCGCCAATTCGTTCTCGCGGGCGCGAACGTGCTCGTCAACGTGACCAATGACGGGTGGTTTTTGCGCTCAGCCGGATCACGCCAGCATCTCGCGAACGCGGTTTTTCGCTGCGTCGAAACACGCCTGCCCATGGTGCGTGCGGCGAACACGGGCGTCACCTGTTTCATTAACGAATTCGGCAACATTACCCAGAGCCTGGTCGACGAAACCGGCAGCCAATTCACGGAAGGTACGCTGACCGGCCAAGTCCTGGTCGTCGCCAGACCGGAGCTCACATTCTATGTGCAGCACGGCGAGCTCTTCGCCTACGTTTGCGTGGCGATAATGGCGGTGACGCTCGTGTTCGTGGTCGTCCGCGGGTTGACCCGGCGAAAATTGTAGCGCCCCGTCCAGCACTTCGATATTTCTGTTGCCCACTGCATGGCCACCGACAACGACTTTGCGATTTACGTTCGTGGGCTTCGCAAGTCCTATGGGGGTTTTGAGGCCGTAAAAGGAATCGATTTCGAAGTCCGGCCGGGCGAAGTGTTTGGTCTTCTTGGCCCTAACGGCGCTGGAAAAACGAGTACGGTCGAAATTCTCGAAGGATTACGCCCACGGACGAGCGGCGAGGTTAAAGTCCTCGATTTCGATCCAGACCGGCAGAAGCAAAGACTAAAGGACCGGATCGGCGTTTGTCTCCAAGCGACCAACCTGCCGGATAAGATGACTGTGAAGGAATCGCTCGAACTTTTCGCCGCGTTCTATACCCGCAACGTCGACGGGATGGCCTTGCTGACGCGCTTGCAATTGGAAGAAAAAAAGGACGCGGCGTATGCGACGCTTTCTGGAGGGCAAAAGCAACGGCTCGCCATCGCGCTCGCCCTGATCAACGATCCCCAGCTTCTCTTTCTCGACGAGCCGACTACCGGGCTCGATCCGCAGGTCCGGCTCGAGATTCGCGATTTGATCGAAGAGTTGCGTGCGGAAAAACGCACGATCGTGATGACGACGCATTACATCGAGGAGGCGGAACGACTCTGCGATCGGGTGGCTATCATCGACTCCGGCGAGATCATCGCGAGCGGTTCGCCGCGCGAGTTGCAGGCGAAAAGCGCGAACCAGGCTGCGATCGAGATTGTGCTCGGCCAACCGTGGCAGGGCGACTTACCACCGTGGCCGAATGCAATTCGTAGCACACTGGGAGCGGACGGCAGGCGCCTGAGCGTGACATCGGACAAACCGGCGCGAACGCTGGTGGAAATAGTGAAATGGATCGATGCCCAACGGCTCGA
>JBJMXC010000050.1:0-9774 GCA_045809825.1 Chthoniobacterales bacterium
GGCTGCTCCGGACCTTGACGATGGCAAACTCCGACGCCACGAAAAAGGCATTGAGCACGACGAGACCCACGATGACCGCCAATTTGCCCACAATAATCAGCGGCGAATCCCAGTGCTCAACGACCGTATCCGCCAGGGAAACGTCCGCGAGAAAGTCGAAAGACAAAAAGTTCATGGAACGGATGCGCGCCGCACACCCGACAGGCCGCGAGCTGGCTTTCTACCAGCTCGACTTCGTCACACCCGGGATAAAACCGCCGGAGGCGAGCTCTCGGAAGGTCAGGCGCGAAATCTTGAATCGGCGAATGAATGCCCGGCGACGGCCGCTCACTTCGCAGCGATTGACCACCCGGGTGGGGCTGGCATCGCGCGGCAATTGGGTGAGGCCCATATAATCTTTCTTCGCCTTGAGCTCAGCCCGGAGCGCCGCGTATTTTTTCACGGTCTCGCGCTTGCGTTCGTTGCGATTAATCCAGGACGTTTTCGCCATAAAGGAACGCGGAACGTAGCGGGATCGTGCGCAAATGCAAACGGTTTTCTGGGGTAAAGCCCTGCCCGGGGTGACGCCTTCGCCGGAAAGGCTCACAAAGGCAGGAATTTACATTCGGTCCATTGGACGTTTGAGGTTCTGCGTTCCACGTTTACCTCGATGTTTCTACTGAAGACCGACCAATTCCCGGGCAATTCCGGCGATCTGACCTACCGGCTTAATGAAAGCCTTCGCGACGTGTTCGAACTGCCGCGTGACCCAGTCGTCGTGCAGGAGTCCGGTTACCCCCATCTCTCGGCCCTGACCGTCTCGCTTGATGGCGCTGAGGTCAAAAGACAGGCGCCGGCCATTCCTTCTGTTTCCGGAAATGCTGTTCCGGCACTCACTGTCGATTCGTTTAATGTTAGCGGTTCAGGCCTTGCCGTGGGGCCGGCTACGATTGATTTCAAGCTCGAGGCCGCTGGACTCGAGCTGCGTCAGGCAACGAACCGCGATGGAAACATTGTTCTCCTTCTTCACAACGCGGCCCAGGGCCGGATCGACATTTCGACCGCCATCGCGGACCTCGAAAGTTTGATTGGGGAGGTGGTGGCTTCCGAAGCTGGAAAACACGGCGTCGCGGTGGACAAGGTCCAGCTTTCCCTCACGTCGAACGGTCCGCGTTCGCTGGCAGCAGAAGTGCGGCTACGCGGCAGGAAACTTTTCATGAGCGCCTCGCTCCGGATTGCCGGGGCCGTGGATCTCGATGACAAGCTTAACGCCCGCGTTTCCGGATTGGATTGCACCGGCGATGGTGCCATCGCCAGCGTTGCCTGCGGCATCCTCAAGCCGCAGTTGCAGAAAATCGATGGCCGCGTTTTTCCCCTGATGTCCTTGCCGATCGGCGAAGTGCGGCTGCGCGATGTCCGAATCGCGACTGGTGAGAAACTTTCAGTGACCGCGGAATTCGCCTCATAGGTCGTATAGGACCGATAGGTCTTATGCTATCTTTCGCGCGGCCATGATCATCAAAATCGGGTTCGACGTTCAATTCGAGGTCCCGGCGCCAACGCCGATGATCCTGATGCTTTACGTGCATCCGTCGCGCCAGCGGGATCTGCGGAGCGAAGAAAAAATTGTCGTCGAACCTGGCGTCGCCCTGACGGATTTCACCGATCTTTATGGCAACCGATGTGCCCGGGTTGTCGCGCCGCCGGGAAATATTCAATTTTCGCTCGAGGCACTAATCGAAGACAGCGGCAAGCCGGACGAACAGAATCCAAACGCAATCCAGCACCCGGTCGAAGAACTGCCTAACGAGACGTTGCCCTTCCTCCTGACGAGCCGCTATTGCGAGGTCGATAAGCTCAGTGACATCGCCTGGAACCTCTTCGGCAACACTCCACCGGGCTGGGCCCGGGCCCAGGCCATCTGCGCATGGGTCCATAACCACATCACCTTTGGCTATCACTTTGCCGATTCGACCAAGTCGGCCTTCGACGTTTACAACGACCCGCGCGGAGTCTGCCGTGACTTCAGTCATCTCGCCCTCACCTTCTGCCGGTGCATGAACATCCCCGCGCGTTATGCGACCGGGTACATGGGCGACATCGGCGTCCCGGTCGTGTTGCCGATGGATTTTAGCGGGTGGTACGAAGTCTACCTCGGCGGGCGCTGGTACACGTTCGACGCCCGCCACAACGTCGCCCGCATTGGGCGCATTGTCATGGCTTATGGCCGTGACGCTGCGGACGTCGCGCTCACTACAAATTTCGGACGAGCCACCCTGAAAAAGTTCTTCATCATCAGCGACGAGATCTCCTGACCGCCGCGTTGCCTCGGTCGATTCAGATCTTTCCAGACGCGCGAGCGAGGCAGACCCACGCTCCGCAATGCCCGATCGCGACAAACGCCGTGCATCCAATCAGGCAAGCGGTATTCCAGCGCGGTCGATTGAGCCGGTCATTGGAGCAGGCAAAGCCCGCCACAAGCGCGAGCGCGGTAAAGTAGCGGCCCTGAACTCCCAAAATGAACGGCGAACCCACGCCGTTGAAGGTGAGATAAAGCATAAAATCAATCGCCATGATCCCGAGCAGGACAACAGCACCGAGCACTGTGCGTTGGCGCCACGACGGCCACGGTGGAGATTTGGTTCCCAAAAAAGTCAGGGTGACCAAAGCGGCGGCGAACCCGGCGTAAATCCAGCCTGGCAGAGCGATGTTCAGCCATCCGAGCCGCCCGACGAGCTGCTCCCAGTAATCGATCCCGTGGGTTTTCAGGTCGAGCTTCACTCGGTGCCAGAAGATTCCAGGATGCTGGGCGACCCAATGCAATTGTTCTCGCGGTTCGATTCTTTGCCCGTTGTCCGGTTTCGCATACAAGTGCGCAGCCGAGCCGTTCCAGGCCGCGGCCGGCAACAGGCTCGCCAAAATTACCGCGCAAAGCAGGAGAGGACCCATTCTCCCGAATCTTCTCGCCGGAACCAGCAGCACGAGGAGGCCTAACAAAGGGTAGGGTGGCCGTAACTGGGATAGAGCGAGCGCCAGAAGCACCAGCGCCACCTTTCGCTTCAGCGTCATCGCCCCCTTACCCGCCACCGCGGTTTCCATAACGAGGGAGATCCACAAAAAGGCGAACCCGAAACTCATTGCATCGGCCGTTACAGTCGCGACCTGAGAGACCGTCATCGGGAATAACGCGACCACGCTAGCGGGCAGACGCGCGTAGCCGGCATAAGAGAGCGCACAGGCGATGAGCCAGCTACCGACGAGAAGATTTCCCCAGCGGGCGAAATAGACGAGGGCCAATGGTCCTGCCCCGAATGCCCGTCCAATCGCAATCGAGATCGCCGAGGGCAGATAAGCGAGCGGCGAATATATGGCGGTAGAAAATTCGGCGAATTCCCGTTGTTCTGGCTGAAGTTGAGCGCTCCGCGCGGCCTCCATTTGAGATGCTTCAATCCGGTGCTCGCTGTGGAGTCCCAGGGCCTCCGACAATCGTGAAAGACCAGCCGGCAGATTGTCGCCGACCACTCCTCCGGGGCTCCGAAACGGAGCAAACCGAAATTCGGAGATCTCGTAACTGCGGAGGAAATGGTTCCGTTCGTCGGGAGCTCGAAACGGACCGGTCAGGAAGAGGTAGGGCACGCCGACCACCACATAAACGAGAAAAAAAATACGACGGTCGAAATGGAATCGCTCGATCGCCAGCCGGAGGGAATCGATCACTGTCTGCTCAACCGTCGGAACATCCAGATGCCAATCGCGATGAAGAGGAGATTTGGAAACCAGACCAGGAGTTCGGGGTGCAGTTTCGCGTTAGCGCGCAAGGTGTCGGCAATGATGATGAAGAGGAAATAGAAAACCCCGACGACGAGGCTGGCCGCAAAACCAAACGAAGTCTCGCGGCGATGCGCGGTTATTCCCAAAGGGACGCCAACCAGCGCGAAGACCACGCAGGCGAACGGAAACGAGAAACGCTTGTTGAGCTCGGTCCGGCTGGCGCTCCGCATTTTCGGATCGTCGTTCTTCAATTGATCGAGAAGCTGTTCCAGCGACAACATGGAGCGACTGGCTCGCCGCTTCTCCTTTTCGTAAAGATCTTCGAGGCTGATTGGCAGCGTCCCTTCCGCGACATTAATCCCATCGCGGATCCGGAATAGATCGTAAGGGTTGATGTCGTCGCGCTGGGAATAGCGAGCGTTATAAAGGTGCATCAGAATTCGACGGTTCGGCAGGTCGGTCTCGAGAACGCCCACCCGGGCATGCGTGACTTTCATCGGGATCGAGATCTCGTTCGTCTCAAAAACCAGGATGTTCTCGAGCTGGTTGCCGGCCTTTTTCCCGACGTAAATTTTGCGGCCGGGAAACTGGTCGATCACCTGGTCGCTCCCGAAAAGCGCCATCGGGTCGTGCGTTGCCAGATTAAAGACGGTGCTCCGCATCTCTTCCTGCGCCGCGGGTGCGACCTGGACGTTCAGCCAGAGAGAAACGGCGGTGCAGAGGAGCGCGATAACGACAAGCGGAATACAAATGCGGGCGATGCTGAGGCCGTTGGAGCGGAGAGCGATGAGTTCGTTGTCCGCCGAGAGGCGCCCGAAAACGAGGAGCACCGCGGTCAAAAGCCCCCACGGAATCGTGAAGATGAGCGAGAACGGGAGGACGTAGGCGATGAAGCCGATGAGATATTCCATCGGCAGATCGTGGTTCACCAAAAGGGGAAGCAGCTTCCGGAAGATATTGCCGATGACGAGAACGAAGCTCAGGACCGCGATCGCGAAGACGAGATTCACGATCAGCTGCCGGCTAATGTAGCGATCGATGATCTTCATCGCAGCGGTTTGTTAGTGCGGTTTAGGAAACGTCGCAAGTAGTGTCCCCGCGGCGCTCAACCACAATTCTTCTTTGAACGGAAATCCGTCGCGGTCTTACTTGCTCGCCATGCGCCTGGTTGTCAGCCTTGTCTTTGTCATGGCTTCGTCCGCGATGAGTGGCGCACCCGGTCCACTGCGGACGTCGCGCCAATGCGTTGTCGTTGTCGCGGAGAAATGGAGCGCGAGAACAGGCATGCTGGGCGGCTTCGAACGCGCGGGGCCTGACGCCCCGTGGAAGATGCATGGCAAGCCCACCCCGGTTGTGCTTGGTAAAAAGGGCCTGGCCTGGGGAGTCGGGCTGCTCCCAGCCGATCGGGCTGTGCGACAAAAGAGAGAAGGCGATAACAAAGTTCCAGCCGGAGTTTTTAAACTCGGGCCGGCTTTCGGCTATGCGCCGGCGGACGCAGCCCGCTGGATCAGGTTAAAGTATTCGCCGCTAACTGAACAAACCGAGGCAATCGATGATCCACGGTCGCAATACTACAATCGTCTTGTCGAACGATCACAGGTAGCACGCGTCGATTGGCACAGCTCGGAACAAATGCGGCGGAAAGATCATCTCTATAAGTGGGGCATCGTCGTCGACCACAATCCGGCCGCCGTGCCCGGCGCCGGCTCATGCATCTTTATCCACATCTGGAAGGATTCGGCCTCTCCGACCGTCGGTTGCACCGCAATGCCGGAGACGGAGCTGGTCAACCTCCTGAAGTGGCTCGATCCCGCCGCCCATCCTGTTCTCGTTCAGTTGCCACGCGATGAATACTTCCGCCTCCGACCGACCCTCTCGGCTCCGCGGTTTCTTCAGTAACTTGTCACAGGTCACTGGTCACTTTCCCTCCCCTTTGCTTCCCAGTGAAGTTTGCTAGGTTCATCGTTCCATGACTGATGCGATTTACGATGTGGCGATCATTGGCGGCGGGCCCGCCGGCAGCACCGCCGCAGCATTGCTGGCGCGCGCCGGGCGTCGCGTCATCGTCGTGGAGCGGGACAAGTTTCCCCGGTTCCATATCGGCGAATCGCTTCTTCCCTTCAGCATGCAGGCCTTCACCCGCCTCGGCTTGCACGAAAAATTCGCCCGGGCCGGTTTCATGGAAAAATTCGGCGGCGAAATGTACGGCGCGTGTGGCGACGAAGGCGTGAAATTTTATTTCGAAGACGGCTTCCGATCGCAAACCGATCGCTCCTACCAGGTGACGCGGGCGGACTTCGACAAGTTGCTGCTCGACCATGCGGCCGAAAGCGGGGCGGACGTCCGCGAGGAAACCGGCGTCGACGGCGTCGAATTTTCCGACGATGCGGTGACGATCCGGATCACCGCGAAAGATCGGGGCCGCGGCGAAATTCGCGCGCACTACCTAATTGATGCAAGCGGACGCAATTCGATCCTTGGCGCGAAGTTCAAGCTCAAGAAAAACTACGATCATCTCCAGAAGATTTCGATCTTCGCTCATTACGATGGGATGGCCCGTGCCCAGGGTCGCGATGGAACTCTTACGCGGATGGTGCGCGCGCTGGATCGCTGGTTCTGGGTGATTCCGTTAAGCGCGACGAGAACAAGCGTCGGCGTGGTTTGTGATGGCGCCGTCTTCAAGAAGTCCGGCCTGAGCGCGGAGGACTTTCTTCAGCAGGCGATCGAGGAACAACCGCTCTTGATGCAGCAAATGGCGCGCGCCGAACGCGTGACCCCCGTCCGAACCGCCGCCGACTTTTCCTACCGGAGCACGCGTCTGACCGGTGACCGCTGGATGCTCGCAGGCGACGCCGCGGGTTTTATCGACCCGGTTTTCAGCAGCGGTGTTTTCCTCGCCGTTCTCGCCGGCGAACAGGCGGCCGATATTTTGCACGAAGTGCTCGACCGTCCGGCACGGCGCCGGAAATTGTTCGCGCGCTACGAGCGCAACATCAACCAGGCGATGGACGTTTACCTGCGTTTTGTCGACGCCTGGTACTCGAAGGAATTCATCGAGGTCTTCCTCCATCCGCAGGACATTCTGCAGATTCCGCCGGCGGTGAACGCCGTCCTCGGCGGAAATATCGGGGATAGTTTCGCGATCAAATGGCGGATGTGGATTTTCTATCTCCTCGTTAGGGTGCAGCGATATTTACCGCTCTGCCCGCGTCGCACCCTGATTCCGCAGAAGCTCTTGAAAACCGCGCCGGCGGAAGAGTTGGAGGCAGTCACGTGAAAGTCCGGGCGCTTTCGCGGATCGCCGTTCTCGCGCTTCTGGTGTTGGCATTCTCCAGCTGCGGAACAATCCACCAGTTTGTCGGCCCCGCCCGGGACTGGCAGGCGCGCAACGGCCAACTGCTTTATCATGGCAAACGAACCACCTTGATCGGCGAAGTCCTGGTCCGTTTTTCCAAGGCCGGGGACTTCGAGCTCACCTTCACAAAAGGCCCCGGTGTGGCGCTCCTCGAAATCCGGCAGGATGCGAATTTCTTTAGCGTGAAAGGCCCGTTGGCCGGAGTTCCATGGTCTGGAAGCGTGGCCAACGCGCCCGGGCGTCTTCGCGGCTGGCTGCAATTGCGCGACAAACTCATGGCGCTCGGCGAAAAGCCCTCGCTGGTTCATTCTTACGGCGGCGAGACCTTTACGTTCCGGTTTTGACCTGCACGGGTTGAAACGCGAGCGTCGCCTGCGGTCCGCGGATTTCATGGCTTTTCATTCCACTATTGCTCACCTCGTTACGCGAAGACGTAGCGCGGTCTGGCTTGCGGTTGCGGTTATTTCCGCAATCTCAATTGGGATCCTCGTGACCCGGATGAGATTGGACACCGAAGTCCTGAATCTTTTGCCGAGTGGTTTCGAATCGGTCGAGGGCCTGAAGGTTTACAACCGCGATTTCGCCCAGGTGCGTGACCTGACATTCGCCCTGGTCGCGCAGCCGAATGATGCGGACAAGCTGGAAGAATTCGCGCCACAGTTTGCCCAGCGGCTGCGCGAACAACCGTGGTGCCGCCGTGTCCTCAGCGGTGTGCCGCTCGAGACGCCGGAAGGAGTGCGGGACCTGCAGTCGATTGCTGTCCCGCTCTTGTTGAACCTGGAGCCGCAAGCATTCGACGAAACGATCTCGTTATTGCAGCCGGCAAAAATCCAGGAGCGCTTGCATCGTCTCCATGAGGAAATCGAGGCAGGTTCGCCGCGACCACAGATTGAGCTCACACTCGATCCCCTTGGCGTAATCGCGCCCGCCCTCAAGCCATTTGCCGGTAATTCCTCGATCGAGGAAGACCAGCCGCTGACGTCGCCTGATCGAACGATGCGCGTTTTTCTCTCCGTGACGAACCAGCCGGGTATCGGCGCGTTCGACTGCCAGAAACTGATGCGTGAAGTGAAAGCGTTTCAGCAGACGGCGAAGGAAGGGTGGGACGGCGGCCCACTCCAGGTTCTTGTGACCGGCCGATCGGCCTACGTCGCTGAAATCTCGCTCAGCATGCGACACGACATAGTCGTCACTCTGCTCGGTTCGATCGTGCTGGTGAGCGGCGTGTTCTACCTTGGCTTTCGTCGCTGGCTCCCTCTGGTCGGAATGGGAATCTCGCTCCTACTCTGTTGTCTCGTCGCGCTTGCCGCTGGTCTCCTGGTTTTTCGCGAGCTCAACATGGTAACTGTCGGCTTCTGCGCAATCCTCATTGGGCTCGGCGTCGATTTCGCGATCCTGGTTTTCGGACGCTATCAGCAGGCCCGGGATGATGGTGAAGATCATCCGGCTGCGGTTGGCGAAGCCGTAAAAGGTTTAGGCCAGGCGATTTTCTTCGGCGCTCTCACGACCGCGGTCGGTTTCCTCGCGCTGACCCTCGCCGGCTCCCGCGGGTTTACCCAACTGGGCGTCCTGATCGCTTTCGGCATTGCCTTCGCCGGGATTTTCATGATGACGGTTTTCTTCCTTTTCCTGCCGCGAAAAAGCCCGGCGCCCGGGCACGATTGGATGTTCACCCTGGTGAAACGTTATGTCCGCTGGGCCGTCCTTCATCCGGCGAGGATGCTCTGGATTTCAGTACCCGTGCTTCTCCTTCTCACCGGCATTGCCTTCTCGCCGAAGCCTCCGGTTATTTTTGATATCAGCACCCATTCGATGGAGCCGAAACGCAGCGATGCCGGTTATGCCCTCAAGACCATCATGGAGAAAATGCCGACTCGCTGGGAGCCCGCCATCGGGATGATCAAGGCGGAGAACGCTCAGCAGCTTCACGATTACTGGCAGAAGGTTGAACTGCGTTGGGCGCAACTCCGCGTGGACGGCAAAATCAAAGGCTTCTCCACCCCCGCAGCGCTCGCGCTTTCGCCGCAACGCCTCGACAACAATCGCCAGAAACTTCGGCAGCTCGATTTTCCCGCAGCAGCTGCTGCAGTCGAGGGCGCGCTCACCGCCGAAGGGTTTAGTCGCGAGACTTTCGAATCCGGGTTCAAGCTCCTCGATGAATTAAAGAACGCGGCGGATCCCACGACGCGCCTGCCGGACTGGCGGCAAACGCTCTCACAAACGTCCGGTTGGTGGTTCCTGATCGACCGTTATTTCGCCCACGATCCCCTGCTCACCACCGGCTTCGTTACGACGAACAAGCCAATCGCGACTCAGGAGCAAAAGGAAATGTTGCGCCGCGAACTCCCAGTCCCAGGCGTGCCGCTGGTCCTTTCAGGCTGGAGTTTCACCCTGACGGACCTGGTGCCGTGGTCGCACCGCCAACTGATCCTCATCAGCGGATTGATGGCGTTGTTCGATGCCACTCTGCTCGCATTCCTCTACCGCGATTGGCGCCTCTGGCTGATCCAGGCGGCAACCCTGGCGATGGCGGTCTGCGCCATGATCGCATCCATGAAACTCCTCCAGGTGCCGCTGAACCTCCTGAACGTTCTCGCGTTCCGACTCGTCCTGGCCATTGGGGTCGATTACGGGATCTACGTTTTGCTCGTGTGGCAAAAAGCCCGTCA
>JBJMXC010000051.1:0-5653 GCA_045809825.1 Chthoniobacterales bacterium
CAAACTTACCCACAACGACCCAAAAACGAGAAACTTCGGAAGCGAACGATCGAAGCTGGTCCACCATGGTGTAGATCGTGGCCTTCAGCTCCAGGATCTCGCCCTTCACGTCCACCGTGATCTTTTTCGACAAATCGCCGCGCGCCACAGCCGTGGTCACGTCCGCGATGTTTCGGACCTGGCCCGTCAGGTTGCGGGCCATGAAATTCACTGAATCGGTCAAATCTTTCCACGTCCCTGAAACACCTTCGACCCGCGCCTGGCCGCCGAGGATTCCTTCCGAACCGACTTCGCGCGCCACGCGCGTCACTTCCGACGCGAACGATCGGAGCTGGTCCACCATGACGTTGACCGTATCCTTCAGCTCAAGGAACTCGCCTTTGACGTCGACGGTAATTTTCTTGGTCAAGTCACCGTTCGCGACCGCCGTCGTGACGGTGGCAATGTTTCGGACCTGCGCGGTCAGATTGCCCGCCATCAGGTTCACGTTTTCGGTCAGGTCTTTCCAGGTGCCGGCGACGCCCTTCACCTTGGCCTGACCGCCAAGCTTTCCTTCCGTGCCCACCTCGCGGGCAACACGGGTCACTTCAGAAGCGAAGGCGCCGAGCTGGTCCACCATCGTGTTCACCGTCTTTGCCGTGCGCAAAAATTCGCCCTGCAATGCCCGGCCTTCAATTTCCGTCGCCATCGTCTTCGACAGATCGCCTTTCGCGACCGCGCCGATGACCCGCGCCATTTCGCTGGTCGGATGGACCAGGTCTCCGATCAAACCGTTTACCGACCCTATTGCCTCAGCCCAGCATTGTCCGACGTCGCCAATCGAAGCGCGCTGCGAAATCCGTCCCTCTTTGCCAACGACTTGCCCGATCCTGTCCAGCTCTTGCGCGAGCCGCTGATTCATCACAATCACCTCGTTAAAGGTGTCGGCAATTTTGCCCGGCATCCCCGTCCAATCGTCCGGCAGGCGGACCGAGAAGTCGCCGCGCTTGAACGCTGAGAGGGCGGCGAGCAATTGCTTTTGGTCGAGCGAGTCGCCATTGAGGCCGGACCCGTTTTCTGCGGCGGGCAGCCGCGATCTGGTTTGTTTCTTCATAGGATGGGCGGGTTGAAAAACTTTACCGCAAAGTCGGCTTCGCAAAGAGCCAAATTGAATACACGAGAACTCAGCAAAAATTGTGCTGCCAGCAACCTGACGTTGCCTGCGCAAATTGTCCTGAAAGCAGGGCCGGTCACAAAAATCGGAAGGCCGCACCGAGGGCCGCCGTTGAGATTCGATTTTGGTGACCGGTTCACGCGTAAGATTTCTGCGGAATTCGTTCGAGACGTGCGCCTAAGGGCCGGCGAGGCTGACGGAAATTGACAACCCCCACCTCCACCGGCTACGACTCGCCGTCGTGACTTCTTCCGGAGGCAACCGTAAGGAGCTCGACTCCATGGTCGTGGAGATCGAGCTTACTCTTTGCAGCATCATTCAAGGGGTGGCCCTCTACTTTCTCGTCGAAAATGCCCGGGCCGTCGTTTCGATGGGGCGCGTCTCAGCCTGGCCGTATGTCGCTAACGGGCTGATAATCATCCTGCTCTTCTGGTCACGGTCGCTGATGCACACCCTCACCCTGATTCGCTGGCCGCTCGAGTTCGTCCACAACTTCTTTTACATCACGTGCACCCTGGTAGAAGCGCTCGCCTTTACTCATCTCGCCGACCCTTTCACCTGGTTCGTCCTCACGGCTGTGTATGCGTTCGTCGTCTGGCTTCTCTTTGTTTATGATATGCGAATCGTTGATCTCCGAGGACGTGACAGCGCGGGCCCGGTCGGGAGCAGGTTGTATCAGATGGTCGGAGCTGATCAGCTGTTGAATATCAGGCTGCTTATCCCAGCCATTTTTGTTTCCAACGCAGCGAGCGCCTACGCCATCCATCGCTGGCCAGATTTTTTCCTGGCCCGGAACGGCCATTACCTCCTCATCGCCCTGCAAGGCGTGGGTCTGCTCGGTTATCTCGCCTACGTCATCCGCAATTACATTCGGCTCCAGCCGCTGATCACGCAGACTCGCGAGGAATGGCGGGTCGCCTCGGACAAATGACCGATCAGGCCTGGGCGCGCGCTTTCTGTTCCAGCGGCAGCAATTCAGCGTAAATCGCGCCGTGGACCGGGGTCGGGACGCCCGTCTTGCGGCCGAATCGAATCACCGCGCCGGTTTGCGCTTCCAACTCCGACGGCCGTCCAGCCATCAGATCGCGTTGCATCGACGAAGTGGTATCGGGCGGCAGCGCTTCAAGCACTTGTAGCGTCCTGGCGACACCGTCCGCTCCGAGGTCTTTGCCTTCGGCCCGCGCGATCGCGGCGACTTCTTCCAATGCGGCGAGCAATCGCCTTCGCAACTCGGGCGTGGAAAGAATAGGACCGACCGGCAATCGGGTTGCCGCGCCCAACGAACCCCACGGGGTGATGAAGAGAAACTTTCTCCACATCGCGGCGGCGATATCAGAAGAGACGTTGCTTCTCACCATTGCGCGCTTGAACGCTTCGTCCAGATTTTCGAGTCGACCGCGGTTCCGCAAAGGCTCGAGCTCCCCGAATTCGATCGACGGTTCGGCCCAGTAGTGATCGATTTCGCCGGGCCCGATCGTTTCCGCGACGATCCGGCAAAGACCGCCGGCGATCCGTCCCGGGCCGAGAACGCGCGCAAGTTGTTCCGGCGCTTCCATCCCGTTCTGCAACGGCACAACGACCGAATCGGAAGGCCCCATTCGCACAATCGACTCAGCGGCCTCAGGCACCTGCCAGGCCTTGACTGATACGAGCACGACATCGATTCCGCGCATCTCGGCCGGATCATTCGTGGCCCGAACTCGGACTTCGAAATCCCCGTTGATGCTCTTCACACGGAGCGGTCCGGAACGCAGCGCCGCCAACGTCTTTCCGCGCACTAGAAAAACAACATCCGCGCCGCTCAAGGCAAGCCGGCCGCCGAAATATCCCCCCACTGCTCCCGCGCCGACCACGCCAATCTTCATGATGTCGGTGCGTCGAGTTGGAAGACAACATTCTCGCGGCCGAATCTGTCGTCTCGCGGCGCGATCCGCACGCCGCCGATCTTTTCCATCGCCTTCTGCGACCGGAAGTTTTTCTGGCCCACTGTGAAAACCACATGACGAACAAACTTGAATGCGTGGCGAAGCATCAGGTCTTTCATCTCGCGGTTGTAAATCCCGCCCCAATACGCGCGCGCCAGAAACGTAAAGCCAATTTCGATCTCGCTCGCCTTCTCGTCGAAGCCGAGGAAGCGTGAGGAACCGACGATCCGTCCATCTTTCCTGTCGATGACTACAAACGCGCCGCCGGATTCCATGGCTTCGCGGAAAAATTCGCGGAAGATCTTTTCCTGGTAACGATCCGGGGCGGGATGCTGTTCCCAAATCAGCGGATCGGATGCGACCGCGAACAACGCTTCCCAATCATCCGAATGCAAAGGCCGGAGCCGAAGTCGTTCACCCTCGAGATTGGGTTGCAGGTCGAAAGGCATGCACATGTGGTTCTAACTCAAGGAGCGGCGCTTTCCAAACCGCCGCCGTCGTCGTCCGCCCGCACTCCACACTTTGCATCGGTTTCGTGCTTGTCTAAGCTCGCGCAGTGCTTCCAGGAAAAAACGGTAGCGGATCGCTGGACATGCCGCGAGCGCTGACGATCGACCAGGTCATGGTCGAAGAGCGCGCAGCTGCGTTCGGCAAACGCAGCATCAAGACATCGGCCAAGCTTTCCGGCCTCAAGCTCGCTATCTCCATGATGGACCTGACGACGCTGGAAGGAAAAGATACACCGGGCAAGGTCGCGTTCGTTTGCCGGAAAGCGATGCAGCCGATGGACTCGCGCTACGAGGTGCCGGCCTGCGCGGCGGTTTGCGTTTATCCGAACCTGGTTCGGGCCGCGAAACGGTTTCTCGGAAATTCTGGCGTCAAGGTTGCGTCGGTAGCGACCGCATTTCCGACCGGCCTCATGCCGGTGAAATTAAAATTGCAGGAGGTCCGCAGCGCGGCGCGCGATGGAGCCGATGAGATCGACATGGTCATCGATCGCGGCCAGTTCCTTGCCGGGAATCATCACCGCGTCTCCGATGAAATCGCTGCGACGAAGGAAGCGTGCGGCGACGCTCATTTGAAAGTTATCCTGGAAACCGGGGAGCTTCAGACCTACGACAACGTCCGGGTCGCGAGTGAGCTCGCCATGCGGGCCGGCGCCGATTTTATCAAAACCTCCACCGGCAAAGTTTCGCCGGCCGCTACGATGCCTGTCACCCTCGTCATGCTCGAAGCGATTCGCGATTATTTTTACGAGACCGGTATTCGCATCGGCATGAAACCCGCCGGCGGCATTCGCACCGCCAAGCAGGCCCTCGCCTATCTCGTGATGGTAAAAGAAACTCTCGGCGACGACTGGCTCACGCCTGATCTGTTCCGCTTCGGCGCCAGCACCCTCGCAAATGATGTCCTCATGCAGATCGCGAAAGTCGTCGACGGCAACTACCAAAGCGGCGATTACTTTTCCCTCCCGTAAAACAATAGCGTCCCCATGGCTGGCAAAAAGAAATCCCGCTCCAATCTTGTCGTGCTCTCGCGCAGCTCACCGGTAGCAACGCAGGAACGCGCGACGGTGCCGATGCGGGAGCGGCATCTGAGTTTCGGGGATCGCTGGAGTTACGCGCCCGCGCCTGAGTCGAACGATTACATCAAGCTCCAAAAGCAATATCAGCTTTTCATTAATGGCCGGTTCGTTACGCCGAAATCTGGGAAATACTTCGATTCGATCAACCCCGCGACGGAAGAAAAGCTGGCGGAAATTGCCGAGGCAAACAGCGCAGATATCGATCTCGCGGTGAAGTCGGCCCGGCGCGCTTACAAGAATGTCTGGAGCAAAATGCCGGGACGCGAGCGCGGAAAATTCCTTTTCCGGATCGCGCGGCTGATCCAGGAAAAGTCACGCGAGCTCGCGGTCCTGGAGACGATGGACGGCGGCAAGACGATCAAGGAGAGCCGCGATATCGATCTGCCGCTTGTCGCGGCGCATTTCTTCTATTACGCGGGTTGGGCTGATAAATTGGACTACGCGTTTCCGGGTCGGAGGGCGCGGCCGCTGGGAGTGGCAGGCCAAATCATCCCTTGGAATTTTCCCCTCCTGATGGCCGCATGGAAACTCGCGCCGGCGCTCGCGGCCGGCAACACGTGCGTACTTAAACCGGCCGAGACCACCAGCATCACCGCGATGCATTTGGCGGAGATCTTTCTGGAGGCGGAATTGCCGGACGGCGTGGTCAACATCGTTACCGGGGCGGGTGAGACCGGCAAAGCCCTGGTCGATCATCCAGACGTCGACAAGATCGCGTTCACCGGCTCGACCTCGGTGGGCAAGATCCTGACGCAGGCGGTGGCGGGAACGAAGAAAAGGCTGACCCTCGAGCTTGGCGGCAAGGCAGCCAACATCATCTTCGAAGATGCGCCGATCGACCAGGCCGTCGAAGGCATCATCTCCGGCATCTACTTCAACCAGGGCCACGTCTGCTGCGCCGGCTCACGGTTGCTGGTGCAGGAAGGCGTTTTTCCGCAGGTGATCCGGAAGCTGCGCGACCGGATCGCGACGTTGCGTGTCGGCAATCCC
>JBJMXC010000052.1:0-11898 GCA_045809825.1 Chthoniobacterales bacterium
AAGCACCGCGTTGACGCCGCTCAGGAAAAAGAAGGGGATAATCGGAATAAACGCGCCGACGGCGGTGGAGATCGCGGCCGACGTCGCGGATTTCCAGTGGTTCGGAAAACGATGCTCGGAAAGGCCGAGCTCGTGTTGCGCCATGGCCTGGACCATTTGGTCCGGCTGTTCGGCGAGGCGCTCAGCCATGCGCTGAGATTCTTCCGGTGTGAATCCCTGGAGCTGGTAGAAGAGCGACATCTCCTCGATCTCTTCCTCCGGGTTTTCTTCGACCTCGCGTTTCTCCCGCGCGATCTCAGCTTCGTAAACTTCCGCCTCGCTTTTCGCGGCGAGATACGCGCCGGCGCCCATCGAGAGTGACGATGCCAGCATTCCGGCGAGCCCGGAAATGAGAACGTAATGCTGCTGATTGTTCGTCGCGCCGGCGACGCCCGAGACAATGCCAAAGACGGCGCCGAGGCCGTCGTTCACTCCATAGATCGCGTCGGCCACCCAGCTTCCACCGCGACCGTGCCAGCGCTCCCGTTTCAGGATCGTATCGAGCGCGGCGCGCGGGCCAGCCGGCGCAGCGGGCGCCATTGCATTGAGGACGCGCGCGTGCGCCTTTTCCTCGAGCGCTGCCTCGCGGAGAAATTCCTGCGCGTCGGCATCGCCGGCCAGCGCGCGCTCGCTTTGGGCGCGATACCGCGCTTCGTGGCGATCCTCGGCCGCTTCCATTCGGCGGATGGCGACGTCAAGCCCTGCCACGCGGTTCCACCAGCGGCTGAGACGCTGACCTAACGAGTCCTTCAACTCCGGAGGGGCCTCGCCCAGTTCGGTCAATTTTTTCGCCCAGCGCGCCGCATGCCTCTCTTCCGCCTCCGCCATCCGAAGCAGAATCTCTTTCCGTTTCTGGTCCTTTTCGCGCTCGGCGAGCTCGCGGTAAACCCGCGCGGTTTGGACTTCCGCCCGCCAGTTCTCCTTTAACGCGTGAATGGACTCGGGGTCGTTAGGCATCGGGACTAGATAACCTCGAATCTCTTTCCCCGGTTGCAATCGGTTCCGGCGCGGTTTGTTGGATGGTGATCACAAGCGCGACCGATCCGATGATGAGCGCGGCCGCGACAATCGCGCGCGGGGTCAGCGTTTCGTTCGCAAAGAGCGCGCCCAGGATCACGGCAACGATCGGATTGACGTAAGCGTAGGTCGCAACTTTTGCCGGCTCGCAATGCCTGAGCAGAAAAATGTAAGCGGTATAACCGACGAGCGCGCCGATGATCACGAGGTAAACGAACGAGCCAATCGAAAGAAGGCTGATTCGGCCGGCCTCGAAACGATGATGTTCGCCGGTAAGAAATCCGCCCAGGGTCAGGAGCGCGCCACCGCAAATCATTTGCTGGCCTGCGAGAAGAAGAGGAGGCGCGGCGTTCTTTGCTTTGCGCGAGTAAATTGAGCCGGCCGACCAGACGAGCGACGAAAAGAGCAATATGATCATTCCGATTCCGGCATGCCGGTTCACGTCGGCTGCCGACCCAAATGTAGGGGCGAGGAGAATCGCGACCCCGGCGAAACCTCCGGCAAGCCCGAGCCAGACAATTGGCGTCGGCCGCGCTGCTACCCCCGTCCACCAGGCGAAGAACGCGATGTAGATCGGCACCGTCGCCACGACTACCGAGGCGAGGCCCGATGAGATGTGTTGTTCGGCCAGAGTGACGCCGCCGTTGCCGCCGAGCAAGAGACAGGCACCAATGATGAACGCGGTGCGCCAGTTTGCGAACGATCCGCGAGGCGCTCCCCGCCAGCGCGCGAACATCCACATGATAAAACCGGCGAGAAGAAAGCGGGTCCCGGCCATGAGGAGGGGCGGGATTGTTTCAATGGCAAAGCGGATTGCCAGATAGGTCGAGCCCCAAATGATGTAGAGAGCGGCGAATGCCGCCAGGATCATCAGTTTGCTCGGCCGTGCCATCAGACCGGAACTGTGGCATAGCGAGAATCCATCTTGTAAAGCGTTTCTGCGGCGCGCCCGGAAAGCCGCCCCGGAAAGAGGAGGACCTAAAGTCGCGCAGGTCGCTACGCTCTTCGCCCGGCGATCAATCGATAGAGCAGCAATAACAACATCGCGCCGATAACGGACGCGATAAAGCCAGCCGGTTGGCCTTCCTGGTACCAACCAAGGGCCCGGCCGAGATACGAGGCGACAAACGAGCCCGCGATACCAATCAGCATTGTAATAATACAGCCGCCCGGGTCACGCCCGGGGGTGAGAAGCTTCGCGACCGCCCCGATGACCAAACCGATTATCAACGTCCAGAGTAATGCGCCCATAGAGTTATTGTTTATTTGCAAACAATTCGCACCCGCCGCCAAAAACGGCCGTGCGGCCGTTGTTACAGCTCGATCACCTGGGCGGAATTGACGTCTTCGCTTGCCCGGATCTTGGCGAGCAACATCTCGTCCGGAAATGTGTCGAGGTTCAAGACCGTCAAGGCAGTGCCGCCGGCTTGGTTTCGGCTCAGCGACATCGTCGCAATATTGACGCCGTGTTCGCCGAGCAAAGTCCCGATGCGACCGACGATGCCGGGGCGGTCCGTGTTTTCCAACACGAGAACGACGCCGTGCGGGCGCGCTTCGACGTGACGGCTGTTGACGTTCACGATGCGCGGGGTCGCGCCGAAAAACGCGCCCGCGACCGAGACTGTTTTTCCTTCCGCGACGGCCGAGAGCTCGAGCAGATCAGTGTAATCGCCCACGGCGCTCAGGCGCGTCTCGGTAATTTTCAATCCAAGGCTTTCGGCGAAGGCCGGCGCGTTCACTTCATTGATCTCGTTGCCTCCGGCGCCCTGGAGAAATCCTTTCAAGACCGAGCGCGTAATCGCAGCGGTATCCACCTCGTTGACCTTCCCGCTGTAATTGATGTTCAGGCTCTCGACCCGTTTCGGTGAGAGCTGCCAGAGGAAACGCGCGAGCTTTTCGCCGAACCGAAGGTGCGGCCCGACGACAGCGAGTGTTTTCGCGTCGAGGTTCGGCATGTTGACGGCGTTGCGGATGGTTCCTTCGAGGAGGGCGGCACGAATTGATTGTGCGATCTCGATGCCGACGCTTTCCTGAGCTTCGGCAGTTGAGGCGCCGAGATGCGGAGTCAAAATCAGATTTTGGACAGCGCGCAACGGCGAATCGGACGGCAACGGTTCAGTTTCGAAAACGTCGAGCGCCGCTGCGGCCACCTGCCCTGATTTAAGGGCATCGACGAGCGCATTCTCATCGACGAGACCACCACGGGCGCAATTGATGATGCGGACGCCGGGTTTGGTCTTAGCAAGCCGCGCGCTGTCGAGCAAATGGTGCGTCTCCGGCGTGAGCGGAGTATGCAGGGTAATAAAATCCGCGCCGGCCAGCAGGTCATCGAGCTCCTCGACCAGTTCGACCTGCATTGTGCGCGCGCGGGATGCCGACAAATAGGGATCATAAGCCATCACCCGCATTCCGAATGCGATCGCCCGCCGACTCAGCTCGCTCCCGATCCGGCCCATTCCGACGATGCCGAGGGTCTTGTTGAAAAGCTCGACCCCTTCCAGATTTTTGCGGTCCCATTTTCCGCCCTGCAAGAGCGAATGGGCCTGCGGGATTTTTCGCGCCGCGCAAAGCAAAAGCGAGAATGCATGCTCCGCCGTCGAGATCGTGTTCCCGCCCGGCGCATTCATCACGATGACCCCGCGCCGGGTCGCGGCGTCCACATCGACGTTGTCCACCCCCACACCCGCGCGACCGATCACGCGTAATTTGCCGCCCGCGTTGACGATCGGCGCGGTGACTTTCGTCTGGCTTCGGACAACGATCGCACTGAATTGCGGAATCAATTCGACGAGGGCAGCTTCGCCCAGTCCTGTCTGTGTTGAAACTTCGAGGGCACCATCGCGCATCATTTCGTCGATGCCTCGTTGGGAAATGGAATCTGCGACCAGGACTTTCGGAGCCGTCATCACGCTCAATCCTAGAGAACGGACGCGGCACGTCGAGCGCGTGTTCTTCCCCTCGACGAGTGGCTATGGAAGAGCTCTGCGCGTTCGCAGCACCGCAAAAGCTTTCCAGACAATCAGGACAAACAACGCAGATGAAAGCGGCATCACGGGAAACAGGTAGCGCTCGTAATCGTCCGTCCACCAGGTCGCGTCGAGGAAGGAAAAGAAAAGGAAGCGGATAAGAACCGTGGCTGCGAGAACCAAAAGCGCCGCATCGACGCGTTTGGAGATGCGCAGCTCGCGGCGGAATGCCAGCAGGCCGATCCCGATCACCGCTCCTGCCGCGAGCGCCATGACAACGAACCGATATCCATTGCCGATTATATTTTCGAACGAGATCGAAAGCCTGCCCGACCAAGTGAGGGCACTGGTCTCCTCGCTCGTGGGTGGTCCCGGCCGACGGCCAGTCATTTCATCGTAAAGCGCACGCTGCATCTCGGAGATGGTAGCGTCTTCTCGTTCATACATTTTTTGATGCGCCCGGGCAAACAGGGTTGCGGTTCGTGCCATCGATTGCGGCAGATAGTTTAGAAATGAAAAAGCGCCGGGATCGAGGAAACCCAGTGGCGCGCTCCGACACGCCAACTGGCCGGTGTCGCACGCTTCGTTAATTTCTTTTGCGGCCTGCCGAAAGAACCCATTGGCCGATGCAGGGCTGGCATAAATTGAATCTGTGTTCGCAGCAACACTGCGGATCGCCCACATGATCCAGGGGCCGAATTGCGGCTGGCCGAGAGCTGCGGTCGCCGGGACCGCCCAGGCGCGCCCGAGGTCACCTTCGAATTGCGGCCGAAGCTGCGCGAAAGTCGGGCTTACGGTATAGGCTTTCTCCAGGGTCGCGCTCGAGATGGCGACGTAATGCTCGAGAGCGTCAGGCTTGATCCGGAGCAGGGCATTGTAGATTTCCTTGTAGGAAGCGGAACTCAGATCGGACTTCGTGAAGCTCTGGAACGCCCTGTAGTTTGCCGTGTTCACGGCGACGATGATTGCGGCGAGCACGGCCAGCATGGCTCCGACCGGTTTCAACCAGGCAAGCGCGCTATTTTTCCACGAACCCAGCCGGATCCGTTGTTGCCAAACTGCGAGACCGACAAAGGTCGCAAGCATGAACGGAATGAGAAAACTCTCTTCGCGCGCGTTCCAAAGAGCACCGAGGGCCAAGCCCGTCCAGAGCGCGTGTTTCATTCTCCCGGTGAACAGGAGAAGGAGCAGGCCGCCGACGCTGAGCGGCAGGATCGCGGCGTAAAAGCAATCGCTCATCGTGTAGTTGTTGAGTTGAAAACTCGCCGGATGAAGGGCCATCGCCGCGAAGAGAACGAGGCAGACTCGGTTTGGCACGGCAACCTTCCGCAACGCGTGAACGATGACGAGGTAGGCACTGAGCTGCAGCAACTCGATCGCGATGCGCAACGGGATCGCACTCAGATGAATCAGCGCGATGAATAACGGATAGGACGGCGGCCTAACGAACGCGGTCCAGCTATATTGCGCGCCCCAATACCAGTTTTTGGCTGAAGTTACGTACCAGAGCGCATCGTATTCGGTGGCGCTGGCGTAGATGTCTTCGGTGTGGACTAGCCACAGCTTGAACAGGACGAGAAGGGAAAGCCCGACCGCCAGCCCGTGCCGGCGGAAATACGATGTCAGCATCGAGAAAAAGCGGGTGAAGGGAATCGAACCCTCGTGTCCAGCTTGGGAAGCTGGCGTTCTACCATTGAACTACACCCGCGGCGGGGGAGGTGGCGATTGTCGATCGGGGGTTGCTGATTGGCAAGCGGCAAACTCATTGCCACGAGATGATGTCGTCGGAGCCGGTGAACTTGCCGTTAACGCCCAGCTGTTGATCTTTACCGAGTGACCAGCAAATGACTCCTTGTCGGAGAGGTTGCGGCCCGGCGCCATTGTTCGCGCCGTAGGGATTCGTGTCGATTTGATTATCGTAGTTGCCGTCAATTGCGAGTTTGTATGGACTTCCCCAAGGATCGACAAATTCGCCCGCTTTGATCGCGACGCCATTTACCGTCGCATCTTGAGACGCTATTGCTGCCTTAGGCTGGGAAGGATTATTCGCTTCCCGGGGCGACAGGAATACGATTTTGCGCGCGTTGAGCACATCGGCTGTGTTTGCACCTCTGCTAAGGGCTCGCAACGCGTAGAAAACATCGGCGGTTGGAGATATGGGTGTATCATCTGTCGCGATCGGGTACTTGCCGTACTCCGTGTAGTACGCATTCACCGCCGTCACGATTTGCGTCAGATCGTTCTTGGCCTGCGTTTTTTTGGCGGAGTTCTGGACGGTTTGAAAAACCGGGAAAGCCAATCCGGCGAGGACCGCGATGATCATGATCACCACGATCAATTCGATGAGGGTGAAAGCCGCAGCGACGCGGGCTAATAGGGCGAGACTCTGTCGAGCCGATCGTCGCGGAAAATCACTCGTTGCGGCCCGACTGAGTCTCGCCCCGAAAACGATCAAATCCATTTCTGCATCTGCTCGGGAAAAGGGCATTGGGCGCAATCGGAATTGTCCTGTAAACAAAAGTCTTCGTAAATTTGAAGCAAACCCTGCTGTTGCGCGACGGTTTTCGTAAATTGCGGCCGGCGCGGGTCACTCCCGAAGAGACGGGTCGCTCCGGTCTCGAGCCGGCGGTTGCTCAGGCGAGCACGAAGCTTTTCGTACGTGGGCCAGACGTCCGCTCCCTCCGCCGCAAAGTAAGGCAGAAGCACGTTCGCGAGAATATCGGCCACGCGCGATTCGCCAATGATCGCCATTTCGCCGGATGCTGCTTCCGACGTAAGCGTGTAATGGGTGCTCCAGAAAGGATGGCGGAGCCGCGCGAAGAATTCACTGGCCGCCTTTGGATTGCGACGGGCGAGGGCACGAAGGAACGCCGGCCATTCGTTCGCGAGCATCGCCAATGCCCCGAGTCGCCGTTGCGGATGATTCAACGGACGCGCTCCCCCGAGGCGCCACAGTTTGGCCGGCAAAACAAGCCGATGTAACTCGTCCCGATGAGGCCACCACCGATCCCAAAGCATGCGGACATAGCTCCGAATTCCTTCGCGATACTCGGCGAGATCTGGCGAGGTGAGGAACCCGGCGACGCCGAATAGCATCGCTTCGCTGTCCTCGGCGGCGCTGCGCAGAGACGCCAACGGCAAACGCTGGGCGAGCAAAGTGAACGCGAGTTTGTTTTGCTTGTAACCAAGCGCGGCTGCGATCTCCTGGAATAACGCGACATCGCGGCCGTGGGTCTCGACAATGTTTTTGATCCGCGCCGCTTTGCGCTGGAGACGAAACTGCGAGGCCGCCTTGAGAATGCTTTCGAGCTGATCCGCGGGCACGTTTTGCAGCGGCGCCTGGCAACGACCGGGCCGGGCGAGCGGCACATTGGCTGAGAATTTGTCCGGTAACGCGGCGGGATCGACCCGAACCTGTGGCACGTTGCGGTGCGACTTCGTGCGGGTAAAAAATGCGCGTTCGCTTTGCTCGACGAAGACATGGAGGATCGCGTCGTCGAAGGCCGGATTGGTCGCGTGTCCGTGATTTTCCCAGCTGCGATCGGCGAGGTCGAATTCGATCGTGCCACGAATCGCTTCGCTGCCATTGATCCGGATCGCGGTCTCGGAAAAATCGGGACCGGCCTCGCGATTCCAGATGCCGAACTGAACGATCTCGATTTGGTCGCCCGTGACCGAAGTGAAAGAGCGGCCGAAATTGCCCGCAAACCAGCGGGCTTGTAATTCGAGCTCGGTGGGCGTGCGAAGAATCGGAAACAGAGCGCATTCCTTGATACGCGCGGATTCACGAAGCTCGGAATAGCGGGAGGCGAGCTGCATCTGGGGAGGATTGAATTGTGAAACGCCTGACCGCCTGTGCCAAGCGCCTATTTTGGTAGGGCGAGACCCTGTCGAGCCGTCCTCTGCCAGGATGCGTTCGCTGGGCTCGACTGAGTCTCGCCCTACAAATCGCGACTCAGACGTGCGCGACCGATTCGGGTGCGAGCGAACTCGCGGGGACAGCCGGGCGCGCGAGCTTTTCGCGCAGGTCGTTGGCGATCAGTTCAACCAGCGGGCCGCGGTACCGCGTGAAGAGGAACGAATACTTCGCACCGCGCCCTTCACTCGGGACGATAACGAGATTCTCGGAAAGGAATTGGGGCTCGCGGGCGATCTTTGTCCCCTCGAGATCGATCGTCTGGCAAAATGCGTTCCAATTGCGCCGGGCGACAAAGACGATTTTGTGCGGCTCTTCATTCGTCGCGACAAGCGCGCCAAATAAATTCGCGGGGATTCGCCGGCCGCGGCCGCTGATGCAGGGCACCGCCCAGGCAATCGTTTCACCGAGCAAATTCTGTTTGCTGAAAATCGGGGCGAGCCGGGCCGGCAACGCGATCGGTAAGTTTGACGGGCGGCGGATATCGGCGGCGGCATTCAGTTTGTTTAGAGCGAGCCAGATTTTCGCTTTCATCGAGCGAAAAACTTTTGGCGCGAAATAAAGGAAGGCCGCAATAGCCAGCGCGAAAATCGAGATGGCGAGAACGGGATTGAAATGGATCAGGGCGAGGCCGCCGAAAACAGCAACGTCTTCGGCGACGCTGAGGCCGATATTGGATGCGGGTTCGGGCGAACTGTTGGCAACCAACCGTGACGAAGCTTTCGCGGTGTGGGTGACAAGGCTGGTGGTGCCAGCGAGCAAAACTACCAGCACATCCATCGCTGGGGTGTGATGGCCCAGGACCTGAATCGCGAGGAGCGCGCCACCGATTGGCCGGATGATTGTGTGAACCGTGTCCCACGCCGAATCGACCCAGGGGATCTTGTCGGCAAAGAATTCAAGGAGATAAAGAATTCCGGCGATCGCGACGATCCAAGGCTGTCCCAGGATCTCGAGCGACTGGTAGGTCGGCGACAGGACAATCCAGTGGTAATGAATGGCCAGGCCGGTGACGAAAACCGTCAGGTAAAGATTAATCCCGGCGAGACACGCTAGCCCGAGGGCGACGCTGAGCAGGTTAAATCTGTCCACGCGGCGAATATCTGGCCGCTGTTCCGATTGTCACGGGCGTTTTGCTATGGCCGCGTCGCTCCGTCAGCGCGTTATCGGGAAATACGCGGCGGCACAGCGACGTAACGGCGAGCGGTAAAAACTCCTTCCTGTTTGCGGACATGCCGGAGAATGATATTCGAAGCCATGCTCGATATCCGCCTGATCCGCGAACAACCAGACCTGGTGAAGGGTCGGCTGGCGACGCGGGGCGGGGACGAAGCGGCGAAGATCGACGAAGTCCTGGCGGTCGATGCGGACCGGCGGAAAGCGGAAACCGCGTTGCAGCAACTCAACGCCGATCGCAAACGGCTAAGCAAAGAGATTGGCGGAAAGCGTGCGAAAGGCGAGGCGACGGCGGAGATCGAAGCAGAGGTCCGCGAAATCGGCGATCAAATTAGCCGGCTCAGCGAGCAGACGGCTGCTTTCGATGAGAGGCAAAAAGAGTTGCTTCTCGGGATTCCGAATTTGCCGCATGCAAACGCGCCGATCGGGAAAGACGCTGCAGATAATCCCGTCATTCGCACCTGGGGCGACAAACCGAAGCTGACCCAGGCGCTCGATCATGTTGCGCTCGGCGCGAAGCTGAAACTGTTCGACCTGGAACGCGCGGCGAAGCTGAGTGGCAGCGGCTTTATCTGCTTTACCGGGGCCGGCGCGCGGCTCGAACGCGCCCTCATTCAATTCATGCTCGATCTCCAAACGCGCGAGCATGGCTACCTCGAAATGAGCCCGCCCTTCCTGGTCAGGCGTGAATGCATGGTTGGGACGACGCAATTGCCGAAGTTCGAGGACGACATGTACGGGCTCGAGGATCAACAGGTTTTCCTGGCGCCGACGGCCGAGGTCCCGGTCACCAATTTTCACCGCGAGGAAATCCTGGCGCTCTCGGACTTGCCGAAAAAGTTCGCGGCCTACACTCCTTGTTTTCGACGCGAAGCAGGTTCAGCCGGACGCGAGACGCGGGGCATTATTCGCGTCCATCAGTTCGATAAGGTCGAGCTCGTCAAGATCACGGCGCCCGAGGAATCGTATTCCGAACACGAATCGCTAACCGCAAACGCAGAGCGGGTCTTGCAGCTCCTCGGGCTGCATTATCGCGTCATTGAGCTTTGCACCGGCGATCTTGGGTTCGGGTCGGCGAAAACGTACGACCTCGAAGTCTGGTCGCCGGGACAGGAGGCGTATCTCGAGGTCTCCAGCTGCTCGAACTTCGAGGACTTCCAGGCGCGCCGGATGAATTTGCGCTTCAAGGACGCCGAAGGAAAAAATCGATTGTGTCATACCCTGAATGGATCAGGAGTTGCCTTACCGAGATTGTTCGCGGCGTTGATTGAAACGTATCAGCGTCCTGACGGGTCCGTGGGGATTCCGGAGAAATTACAGCCGTATTTTGGCGCGGCCGAGATTCGATAACTCGTGCTCATCATCCTGATCCGATGACCTGCGAGGTTTTCAGACAAAGATCATGCGTATGATCACGATCTGAGCAGGATTAAAAGTGCGGATCTTTGCTCGCGAACAGATCCAATTGGCCCGGGTCCGCTGAAGCCGTTTCCTCGGCGGAGGGCACGGGAAGCTCGAATCCGAGGCGATTGGCCAGCCGCTGACAAGTTTCCGGAGCGAACCCTTCGAAGTGATTATTCACGAAGCCCCAGACGCTCCGCACTTCTCCCAGATGCCGCTCGAGCTTGAGGGCCCAGCTTTCGAGGGCCGCCTCGCGTTTCCAGAGCAATTTTCCGTAACGATGGACGTGCTGGCCGTCCCGGTCGTACTTCGTCGTGTAATCGCCAAGGAGACGCAGATAAAGAAAATCGGTTGTGGTGGGAAGGAATTCGAATGGCGCAAGATTGCGCTCGTTGAGAGGACTAGCGTCCGCCCAAACCCAGCAAACCCGATGTTTTTCGACGAGCCGGATATGCTGGGGGCGATGCCAACCAGGGTCCCGAAATTCGATGGCGAAGCGGAAATCGCGAGGTAGTTGGCCGAGAAATGTGCGCAGGTTGGACCTGCCGGTTTTCGGCGAGAAGTAAGGCGGCAACTGGACAAGGATGACGTGCAGCTTGTCACCGAGCGGTTCAAGCGCGCGGGCGAAATCCGCCAGCTCGGCCTGGCAATCACGCAAGCCGCACTCGTGGGTAATCCTGCGCGGCAGCTTGCAGCTGAAACGGAAGGACGCGGGGGTCAGCTCTGCCCACCGTTGAATAGTTGGCGCCGCCGGCGTGGCGTAAAAGGTCGAATCAATTTCGACTGCAGGAAAATAGCGGGCGTAAAACTCAATCCAGCGCGCCGGCGGCAGATCGGCCGGATAGAAATTGCCGCGCCACTCGTCAAAGCTCCAGGCGCAGGTTCCGAGCCGGATTTTTTGCTGTGCCGAAAGGTTCAAATCTCTCTGGAGACTAATCGGTTCCCGCCCTGTGGGAAGCCTTCCCGTCCTCGACGCGCCGCCCGGGTTTTTACCCGGCCCAACTTGACTGGAAGGGTAAGTTAACTACCCTGCGCATCGCGATGAAATCCTCCTTTCGCATTATTTTTGTCCCGTTGTTGATGGCCCTGGCTTTGCCCGGGGGCCTCAGTGCATCCGTTATCTTTAAGCCCAACGAAGGGGTCCACTACAAGGCGCCCGGCGAAGAAGAAATGAGCGGCACTGTGCAACAACTTTTCGAGCGGGCGCAGCAAGCGGAGCGCCAGAACAATCCGAAGGGCGCGATCAAGATTTACCGTTTGATTTATACAAAGCACTCGCATGATGCCCTGGCGGCGGGCGCCGTTTATCGCATGGCCCAGCTCCAGGAGCAGACCAATAACCCTCTTGGCGCCGCGCAAAGTTACGCAGTTCTCGTCGAGAAA
>JBJMXC010000053.1:0-6194 GCA_045809825.1 Chthoniobacterales bacterium
CGCGAGTCTGAGGCATCGGGCCGTCCGCGGCGGAAACCACTAAAATCGCGCCGTCCATTTGCGCGGCGCCCGTGATCATGTTCTTCACATAATCAGCGTGGCCCGGGCAATCGACGTGGGCGTAGTGACGCTTGTCGCTCTGGTATTCGACGTGGGCGGTGTTGATCGTGATCCCGCGCTCTTTTTCTTCCGGCGCGTTGTCGATCGAATCGTAGGCGCGCGCCTCGGCCTGGCCCTTTTTCGAGAGCACGGTGGTGATTGCCGCGGTCAGGGTGGTCTTGCCGTGGTCGACGTGACCGATTGTGCCGACATTAACGTGCGGCTTGTCGCGTTTAAATGCTTCCTTAGCCATCTGATTTTCCTCTTTTAAAACTAACTGCGTCTTTTGGGTTTCACTGCTCCGGTCGCGAGCTCTTTAGCTGGAGCCCATGACCGGGATTGAACCGGTGACCTCATCCTTACCAAGGATGTGCTCTACCAACTGAGCTACATGGGCCGCTCTTTCCTTGCTCGCTCGTTCCGCCGAAGCGGGACGAACCGGTTGCTCTCGCGGGAAAGAAGTAAAAGTCCCAAAGCCGTCAAACTTTCGTTTCGAACGACCATGGGACCTCGTTTTCGTTCCCCGAAAAAGCGTCGGCAAGCTAGCAGCGGGGTCGGGGGTGTCAAAGGAATTTGTCGCGCCGAATCGGTCTCGAACCGCGCTCAATAGCCCCGGCTCTTCCGCCGGCTTATGAGCACAATCACGATTACGAGAACCAGTAACGCGCCGGCACCGATGCCGATCTTCATTCGGGGATCCATCGGCGTTTCCGGCGTCGGTGTCGGTGAAGCCGACGGCGGCGGTGCTGCCGCGGTCACAGGCTTGGGAACGGTCAATTTCGCCTGGACGAACTGGATTCGCTGGGTCGTATCGAAATCGTCTGGCTTGATCTTCAACGCCTGCTGAAGATCGGGAAGCGCCTTGGCGAAATCCTGTTTGGCGACATAGGCGTCGGCGCGCCGATTGAAGGTGAGCGGATTGGTCGGCACTTTTGCAATGCTGGCCGTGTAGTCGGCGATGGCCTCGTCGTACTTTCGAAGATTGTAATACGCAAAACCCCTTCGATCATACCCGATCGCACTGGCAGGATTGATCTCGATGGCCTTGTTGTAATCGGCCAGGGCCGCGTCGAACTGGTTCTGAACCATCAGGGTCTGGCCGCGCTCGAGGTATCCGGTTTCGCTCTTCGGCGCGAGACTGATCGATTTCGTAAAATCGGCCATCGCTTCGGGATATTTCGCCATCGCGCGGTAGACGCGGCCACGATCGTTGTAGAGCCGCGGATCGCTCGGGCTCATCTCAACGGCCTTGGTGAATTCGACAATGGCCTCGTCGTATTTAGCCGCCTGGGCGAGCTCGTTACCCTTGTTGCCGTGGGCGGCCGCGGCTCCCGCATCGGCCGCGTTCAGGCCGGGCGCATTCGAGATCAGCAAACCGCTAGCGATCAATGTGAATAGGGTGTTCCGGATGTTCATATTACTCCTTCGGCTGAGCTCTGTTGTGGGGTCGCCTTTTTAGATGACCCCGCCACAGACGGAAAGCTTAATCGCGAGGTGACCACGGGCCGGGATGAGCGATCCCGGCTCCAGCATTAATGAGGTGACGCGGCTGGCGGCGCCACCGACGACGCTGTCGCAGGCGACGTGGCCGGCGCAGTCGTGGCGCCCGGCGCCGGCGGAGCATTGGTCCGCGTCTCTAGCGCCTTCAATCGGCTCTGCGCATCTACGTCGTCCGGCTTGATCTTCAGGACCGCCTTGAAATCGTCGGCTGCTTTCTGCGTGTCGCCCGCCTGAACGTAGGCGTAAGCTCGACGCCGGTAGGCATCGGGATCTTTTGGGGCCTTTTCGATGATCTTGGTGTAGTCATCGATCGCTTCCTTATATTTCTTCAGGCTGCGATAAGCAAAGCCCCGCCGCTCCAGCGCCGCCGGATCGCCAGGAGCTTTTTCCAAGACCTTGCCATAGGCCTCGACCGCTTTATCCCACTCGCTTTTCGACATGAAAACAAAGGCGCGAAAGCGTCTCGCCGGAAGATCCTCGGGCGCGATCTGCAAGGCCTTGTCGAAATCGGCCTGGGCCGCATCCCATTGTTTTTGCTGAAGAAGAACCTCACCGCGACCGACGTATCCTGCGGCATTGGTTGGTGCGAGTTCGATCGCTTTCGAGAAATCATTCCGCGCTTCTTCCATCTTGTTAACCGCGCGATAGGCGGTCGCACGATTGAAATAGTTTTTCGCATCGTTTGGCTCGCCTTGGATTGCCTGGCTGAATTCTTCGACCGCCTTGTCGTATTCTTTCTTCTTTACGAATTCGAAGCCCTTCGCCGAGTGGCCGCCCGGATCGTTTGGGTTCGCCTTCGTGTTGCCTGCCGCGGGATGCTCGGCCGCCGGCTTGTGTTTGGCCGCGTCCAGATCTCCGCCGGGATAGGCCACGAGCGCAATCGCCAGGCTGAGAACAGTTCCAAATCGGTAAGTTTTCATGAGTGTAACCGTCTATTAGAAGGCGTCGGCAAACGTTTGCAAGTGCGGCCGCTTTCTTTCAAGCCCGGCCGCGCGTATTAGCCACACGACACGATGAAAAAAGCGGGCGGATCGGCATTTTCAAGCGGATACCTGGCGGTCTTCGCCACCGTCCTGATCTGGTCCACCCCCTCGCTCTTCCAGTTCTACCTCATCCGATATTACGAGCCCTGGTCGCAAAATTTTTATCGCTATCTCGTCGCTTTCCTGGGCGTGCTTCCCTTCGTCATCTGGCGATTTCGGAAAAGTGGGACCCGCCTGACGATGCCGATTTTTCTCGCCTGCCTCATCCCGGCCCTACCGAACGTTGTTCACCAAATCACCCAGACGGTTGCGCTCTATCACATGGGGCCCGGGGTCTACGCCATCTTTGGCCGTTCGACCGTTATCTTCACCGCGCTTCTCGCGCTCATCTTTTTTCCTGAGGAACGCTGGATCATCCGACAATGGCAATTTCAACTCGGCACCATTCTCGGGTTGGTGGGCGCGATCGGGGTCGTGTGTTTCCAGAAGGGCTGGCAGGCGGGAGCGCTCCCCTTGCGCGGGTTCGGAATTGCCTTCACCGCCAGTTTTTGCTGGGCGCTCTATAGCGTCCTCGTCAAACGTCCTTCCGCTCAACTCGGGCCGATCCGAAGCTTTGGAGTGATCAGCTTTATCACGTCGCTGCTTCTCCTCCCCCTCACCCTCATCTTCGGAAAAATCGGCACGCCGTTCGCGGTCGACGCGCATGTGAACATCATCCTGGTCATCTCGGCGGTGACCTGCATCAGCCTCGCCCACGTCCTCTATTATGTGGCGATCCGAAAGGTCGGCGTCGCGCTTTCCCAGACGCTCCAGCTCATTTGTCCGGCCGGGGCTCTCGGACTTTCCGCGTGGGTTTTTGACGAACACCTGACCGCGGCGCAATTGTGGAGCGCGGGATTGCTTTTGTTTGGCGCCTTCCTTGCGATGCGGGTCAAACCCGCCGATGCACCAGCGGTTATGGAAGAGGTTTAGGCGTTGAAGACGCCGCTCTCGGCCGTGGCAAACAAAATGTCGTGCGGGCCAGATCGGAGCGAAGTTGTTCGGCGTCGTACCATTCTTCGAGACACCTTTTCTGGAGAAGGTCCGGGTTCGCCCGCTCGAACTGCTTCCAGTCCTTAGAAGTGCCGGCGACGCGCCGCTCGTTTATGACCGCGAGGAACGCGATTGTAATTGTTTCGTTATAAATCTGCGGCTTGCCGGCGTTGCCCGCGACGCGCTTGAGGCCGCGCGAAAACCGGGAGGCGGCTTCGCCGAACGGGTAACGTCGCACCATCTCGTATCCGAGCCGGACATGTTCCGCGTGCGGAAATTTTGTGGGATCCAGCGTTCCCGCTTCGAGAGCCCGCAAGGCTTGCATGACGTGGTCCCTCTGGGAGATCGAGGCTTCAGTGCTTTTCATCCCGCGCTTCGACGAGGCGATGGCTGTCTTTCGCCGTCAATGTCATTCCATGGACGGTCTTGAACCGTTTGATATGGCCGAGCGTCTCCTTGCTGAAGGGCGTCTTTCCTTCCATCGCATGGAGAGTGATCCCCTCCAGCAAATCGCCCAGGGACAGATCGAGATAATCAGCCAGGCCGCGCAGGACCTTAACCAGGCTCTTTTCCATCCGGGCCCCGATCTGGACGCGCTGAACCCGTCTCAACTCGGACTTCGGCTTGTTCATGTTACACTGTTACCAATGTAACGCACATAACGCAAGCCCGGGTTTTTGCGATTGCAGGGCAACCGCGCCGGTTGCTGGCCCAGTCCCTGGGCCATTCGGTACAAGAAAAAACGCCGGGAAGACATGCAGTCTTCCCGGCGTTTAAATTTATCCGGCGCTCTCTTTAGAACGCGAAGTTGATACCGGTCCGGGCCATTCCGAAGTTGTTATCGGAGCCCGAGACGATGTTCCAGCTGATGTCGTTGGTCCAGCCGACGTGCGGGGTGAAGCGAACTTCAAAACCGCCACCGACCTGGCCGACCCACTTCGTTTCACTCGAGTGAAAATCCCTGCGGACTGGGAGATTCGACACTGGATCGAGGAAGTAGTCGTGATCACGACCGCCACCGAAGACCGCGCCGCCGCCCGCCCACACATAGGGAGCGAACCGCGAGCAGTTGATCGGAAAACGCAGCGTGAAGGTACCGAGGGCACCGCCGACCGCGCTATCGTCGTCGTTGTTGCCAACCGTAACTGGTCCGAAACCGCTATCGAAGGTCGTCTGCGAATTGCCTTTACCGATCCAGCCTTGGACGCCAAAGCCGAAATAGCGGTGCACGAAGTATTTCGCGTCGAGCGAGCCACCCCATGTGTGGTCGAAGCCGAAATACCGGTCCTCTTCCCAGTTATTGCCCGTGAACGCGTAAACGCCGCTCAGGGTCAGGTTAAATTCGTTGTCCGCGTACCACTGTGGGCATGGTGCCGGGGTTACGCTCTTCGATTCCTTCGACGTGTAGGTCTCGCCAGCAAAAGCGGCTGAGGTCATAGCGACCGCCGCGCACAAGGTGAGTGTTAGTTTTTTCATTGTTGTTTTCTCCTGTTTGGTTAAGTCGTCGTCACTGCGGCCGGGCCGCACATCTTCAGAACGCACTCGGGGGTTCCTCTGGATGTGCGCAATTGTGGCATGGACAATATTTGTTTTCAAGCATGGAATCGGTCTTTTTTGCCTACTGTCAAGGCTTTAATTCCGCACCGGTGCTCGCGTCGGTAATAATGAACTTCTCATGGTGGTAGGTTGGGTCCCCCCGGAAGAGCAAGCGTCCCGCGTACCGGCGTTCCAATTCGATCAAAAATTCTTCATCTTCTTCCTTCAATCTCTTTAAAACGTCCGGGTTCAGGATGATGCGCAGCTCGTGGACGCTCTCCTGGTATTTCCGCATCACTGTGTTCAGGGTCCGGTGCAGCTCTACGCTGGTCGTCATCGAGGTCTTTACCACCCCCCGGCCCTGGCAATAAGGGCAATTCTCGTAGATCGAATCACTTAGGCTTTCCTGCGCCCGTTGCCGCGTCATTTCCATTAATCCGAGGGCGGACAGGGGCAGGACGTGGGTCTTCGCCTTGTCTCGCTTCAGCCGCTCGCGCATCAGGCTGTAAACCGCCTGCTGGTCCTTCCGGCTCTTCATGTCGATGAAATCGCCAATGATCAGGCCGCCGATGTTCCGCAGCCGAAGTTGCCGCGCGATTTCATCCGCCGCTTCCAGGTTGGTTTGCAGGATCGTTTTCTCGACGTCGCGCCCGCCTTTGTTCCGGCCGGTGTTCACGTCGATCGCGACCAGCGCTTCCGTCTCATCGATCACGATGTATCCGCCGCAACGTAACCAGACTTGGCGATGGAAAGCATCGTCGATTTGTTTCTGGATCCCGAAGGTCTCGAAGATCGGTGTCGCCGCGTCATAGAGCTTGATCCGGCTCCGCGCCCGGCGTGAGATCTGGCCGACCATAGCGTTCATCCGATCGATCGCGTTTCGGTCGTCGCAAACCACTTCATCGATCTCCTCCGTCAGAAAATCGCGCACGGTGCGTTCCACCAAATCCGGTTCTTCAAAGACGCGGCAAGGCGCCGGCTCGTTCTTTATCAGGTCTTCGACGCGCTCCCACTGCTCCACCAGCATGCTCAGGTCCCGAACGA
>JBJMXC010000054.1:0-11842 GCA_045809825.1 Chthoniobacterales bacterium
AACAATTTTCGTCTCGATCCGGTCTGGGATCCAATCAGGAGGGATCCGCGTTTTCAAAAAGTTCTAGAGGCCAGGAAGCTGTGATCCCACCGACGATAATGACGTCGGCATTCACGACGGAATCAGAAGTGAATTATTTTTCCGCGAGCAAAGCCTGACAAGCTTTGGCGCAACGGCGGCAGGCTTCGGCGCAGACGCGACAATGTTCCATCTTCGACCCGTGCTTCTCGCATTCAGCACCGCAGCGTTCGCATGCTTCAACGCAGGCGCGGAGCTGAGCGCCGGCGAGCTTGAAATCGGTTCGGGTGAAGCGCGAGATGATCCGAGCCGTGGTGAGGCAGACGTCGGCGCAATCGGTGCAATGCCGAATGCACGACACCATTTCGGCAACATTCTTTTCTCCAAGACAGGCATCGGCGCAGGCGTTGCAGGCTTCCGTGCACGAGTAACACGCGGTGATGCACTCGATGTTGACGGCGTGGTCCGATGATGGATTCACCGGGTGGGTTTCGAACATTTGTTTGATGTAACTCATGGCGGCTCTTTCGATTCTGGCGCGGGGAGAGCGGATTGCGTCCTCTACAACGAATCGCGGCCGCCTTGCCAAATGGATTGAAGTCCGAGGTGTAGCGACGCCGCTCTGTGGCGGACTGACGCGCAGCTCACAGAGACGTGTGTTTACGGCGACAGAGCGCCCTCGCTACAAAAAAGAGGAGCCTGTTACCTCCAAACGCCCAGGTCGCGCAATTGCGCAGTCACCTGGCCGGCCCAGTCGTTGTTGGAAGCGGGACAGGCGGGACTGGGATGGAGGATACGGCCGAGTCCGACCTCGCCACGGTGAGTCTGCGACCGGACTGGCAGTTTGTCGTTACCGAAGACTCCGACCGCACGTTTCATCGCGAAATCGCCGATCCCTATCAACCATTGCGGCTTCAGGATGTCGACGACTTCGGTTAGATGCTTGTCACAGACACTGAAAAGAGCCGCACGCTCAGTGGGCGGCAGCTTATCGGGAGTGCGGTTGCGGCCGCTCTCTTCGAGGAAGGCGAGCGGGCAATAGTTGACGACGAAGTGTTCGCGGAAAAATTTCGGCGCGGTGCCAAAACGTTTGGCGAACAGGCCCCAGAGCCGTTCGCCGCTGATCTCGCTACGATGGCATTCGAATCCGGTGACGGGCCGTTTCGGATGCTCGTTAGGCGGACGATCGATTTCCGTTTCGATGCCAAGCCAATCACGCACCGCAGCGACCTGGCCAAAAGGTACGCCGGTTTGTGCCATGCCGAACGGCCCGGGATTCATTCCGAGAAACAAAACGCGCTTCGGAGCTTTGCCGTAGCGCCGGAGATACAGTTCATGGGCACGCCAGGCGTAGCCCAGTGGGTTGTAAGCGTGCGAGACCGGCGCGGCGAAAGTCAGTTCGTCGACCCGATCGCGGAGGCGACGGGCTGCGGCAATCAGCGATTCGCTCATCGCGGTCACCCCGCGTATTTCGATTTTAAGTGATCGATGTAGCGGCCGTAGGTATCGGCCAGCGGCGCGCTTTCGACGAACAGGATATTTTCGGCGTTGAACTGCGCACTCCGCGAGAAATTGTAGGAACCGGTAATCACGGTGTCGTCGATAACCAGGACTTTGTTATGCATAAAATCGTGGCGACTCGTCGGGCTGTATGGGGTGGAATTTTTGCCCGCGAGATGTGCTCGCGCGACGATTTCCTGGAGCGCAGGAATCTTCCAATGGTTTGAGGGGACTTCCTGCCATTGGGTGTAAACCTCCGCCATTTGGGTGCGGTCATAGATCCCGTCGACGTGGACACGGCCGGCGCGAAGCAGGTTGATTAACTCGCCGATGAGGGTGCCGGAATTAATCAGGAGGCTGCAAATTCGGACACGGCGTTGCGCGGCGCGAACGCGGCGCGCAATCTCGGTATCGATTTCGAGGCCGCACCCAGGAGAAAACATGAGGCGCGCCGTGGCAGGCTGTTCGCCAAAAGTGAGCGGCACTGTCTCGGTGTGGATCTTGCCGGTATTCTCGAAGTTTTCCTTCTCCCAGAGCTGCTCGAAGTCCTGCCGGTAATAGGCCGCCAGGGGCGCGGAATTGAGTAGAACGACGTTGTTCTCCATCAGGGTAAAGGCGTCGTCAGTCATATTCAGCGAACCGGTCCAGACTGATTCGCGGTCGCGCACGATGAATTTGCTATGCATCAGTTTCATTCCGGCGATACGGCGCCACGGATAGCCTAACGACTGGACGAAAGCGCTTGTGCCGGCTGGGGCCGGGTCCTGACCGGCGGCGACATTCGGTTCAACCGGCTTATCCCCATCGAAACAGAAGCGAATATCGACGCCGGCATTCGCGCGGTCACGCAGGGCCGCGGCAAACTGCGCGCGCAGCGTCTCGCTGAACCGCATGTCGTAAACCGCGATGTCGAGCGATTGTTTGGCGAGGCGAATGAAATCAGTCAGCCGCGCCATTACGGAGGCCGCGGTCTGTTCGCCTTCAGCGAGAAAGAAAACCGAGAGATTGTCCACGAACGGAACTAGAAAGGAGAAACTGGAAAGTAGAAACGAAAAGAATGGCCGCAACGCAAGGCTACGTTGATGGCCGGGCGACGATGCGATGACGGAGCTGGAGGAATGGGCGTTCGATGGCGAAGAACAAGACGGTCGCACCGGCGTAAATGCAGACCTGGACGGCGATGAGAACCGGGACGGACCCCATCACGATGCCGTTGGTAGCGCAAAGTTGCGCGACGAAATGGATGCCAAGTTTCTGAACGAGATAAGCGCTGTAGGCGACGCTGGCGATGAACGCGGCCCCGGGAATTTTTAGTCGGTGAAACGGCAACCGCGGACTAACCGCGCAGACGAGTAATGCTGCCATTCCGAAAGCGATGAGCAGGAACTGCCAGACGGAGGCGGCGACGGTGAGGTAGTCGGTCTCGCCCAGATACAGGGCGTAAGCAATCAGTCCCAAGGCCGGCAGCGACAGCCACGGCGCGACGTTCACGAGCCGCTGCCACCATTGCGGACGGAATTTCTCCATGGCCGCGAGCGCAACGCCGAAAACCAGAGGATCGAGCCGCGTCCAGGTCGCGTAATAAATCCAGGTCTGGTAGGCGCGAAAGTCTACTCCAGTGTTGCCCGGACTATGAACCGCCAGAAACCAACGCAATGCTAGGCCTCCGAGCACAATCGTGCAGGGAACAATCACGGCGGCGCGACGTCCCCGACTCACCAAAAGGAGGACCAACGGCAACAGGAGGTAGAATTGATCTTCAACCGCGAGCGACCAGGCATGCGAGAAGGCAGTTCCACCGCGCAGCCCAATGTTCTGGACCGAAACGAGAAATTTCCAGAAGGGAAACATTTCCGGATACTCGCGCCAGGAGGGAAGGAGGATGTAGATCGTGAGGACAACAAGGTATGCTGGAAGAATCCGCAAAGCGCGGCGGGCAAAAAATGTCCCGAGCTTAAGCGGTTCAAAACGCGCGACCGGCGCGAGAAGCTGGCCCCCGATGAGGTAACCACTGAGAACGAAAAAAAGATCTACCCCGATCCAGCCGAAGCGGTGGACCCGGCCGGGCAGTGGAAATCCCATGATGCCGGCGTGGTAAAGAGTGACGATGAGGACGGCGAGCGCGCGGAGAAGATCGAGACCTGGCTGGCGCTCGCGATTGTTGAAGCGTGGATCGACGGCGGAATCGGTCGTTGGCTGGTGAATGGCTCGAAGCTAGCAGAATGCTGTTTCAAAAAAAAGCCCGCTGCCGACCGTTCAAGCGATCAGCAGCGGGCAATAATGATAGTTAGGCTAGGTTACTTTTTCTTGGTGTAGTCAATTTCCATCGTCTTGGCTTCGCCCTGGCCTCGGTCCTCGTAGTACTCCATGGTCATATGAGTGGCGTCCGGCATTTTGATTAGCTGGCGCACTTTTTCCTTCATGCCGGGCATCATCTCGTATTCGCCGGTGTAGGTGAAGGTCTTGGTAGCGGCATCGTAAGTGCCGTCCATCGTCATGATGCCGGTCCCCATGTTATCGACCCATCCCGAGACGAACTTCTTTTTCACGTTGTCGTAACCGTCCATCGACATCCCATGGAAATCCATGTCTGCCATCTTGCCATCGGGCCCGGGCATTTTGAATTTGCCGGTATAATCCCCAGTAACGTACCGACCATCCATGGCTGACTTGCGAGTGGCCGTGCCGGTGGACTCGGTTGGTTTTCCATTGGGGTCCATATACATTTTTACGGTGTAACTCCACGTCCCGGTAGTGCTCGCGAGAAGCTTGTGGTTTTCGTTGAGCTTCGACAGCTCCATCATTTGCTTCATCTCGTCCGCGCTCGGCATCGCCGCCGCTGTAGAAGTCGTAGCTTTTGTCGAAGCCGCCGGACTCGACGCTGTAGTCGTGGTCGAAGTCGCGGGGCTTGATGCCGTCGCTGGCGCTTTTGGAGCGACGGTGGAACTCTGCGCGGCCGCCATGGATGCGGTAGCCGCGAGAACTGTAAATGTTTTTAGTAGGTATGTGGGTCTCATCGTGGCGGAGATTCTGTTGAGAGGGATTTGGGGCGTCAAGCTTCGCGTGTGGAGGATGTTCCGGCGTTTCTACTTCTTTAGCAGAGCTAGTAAACGTCGCGACGATAGCGCTTCTCAGCACGGAGCTTGGCTACGTATTCGGCTGCAGCTTCGCCGCTCATCCCACCATGTTCTTGCACGACTGCGCGGATCGCCGCGTCCACGTCCGGCGCCATCCGCTCGGCATCGCCGCAAAGGTAGAGATAAGCGCCGTCGTTTAGCCATGCCCAAAGGTCGCGGCCTTTCTCACGGATACGATGCTGCACATAGATCTTGGTAGTCTGGTCACGTGAGAACGCGGTATCGAAACGAGTTAGGAGCCCGGAGGCGACATAGCTGGCGAGTTCCTCTTCGTGATAAAAATTCGCGGCCCGTCGTTGTTCGCCGAAGAAGAGCCAATTACGGCCACGTGCACCAGTCGCTTCGCGTTCCTGCAAATAACCACGATACGGTGCAAGGCCGGTGCCGACGCCAATCATGATGGTCGGCGCGTCAGGGTTGTCCGGCAGCCGGAAATGTTTGGCGCTGTGAATGAAAACCGGGACAGAGGTACCGTCTTCGATCCGCCCGGAAAGGAAGCTAGTGCAAACACCTTCCCGTGCCCGGCCATAACTGACAAAGCCGACATTGGTGACGAGCAGATGGGCCTGGTCCTGATAACGTTTCAGACTGGAAGCGATCGAATAGAGACGCGGCTGAAGCTTCGCGAGCGTCCCGGCGAATTCGGCCGGCTTCAGTTTCTCGCGTAGCTCGGGGTATTCGATCGCGAAATCGACCACCTGCCGGCCCCAGAGGTAGGCATCCAGCTTTGAGCGCGCGTCCGGCGCACAGAATTCTAAAAGGTGGTGGGCGGCAGGGATTCGTTCCGCTACGAGCTGGACGAACTGTCTGGCTGGTGTTGTGATGGTGCGTTCGCGAAGCAGGACGGAACGCAAGGCGACGCTCTGCCCGGAGGCGCCAGTCACTTCTTCTTCGCCGGTGTAGCCGAGCAGGCCAAGGATTTCGTCGACCAACCGGAGGTCGTTCTGGGGAAAGACGCCTAACGAATCGCCAGGCTCAAAGACGAGGGCGGAATCTCTCAGTGAAAATTCGTAATGGAAAGTTTGCTTCTCTGAGCCCGGCCCATCAAGGCGACGACGGGTGAGAAGTGGAGCGGGGAAAGGATTTTTTCGCGAAAAGATGGTCGTCGAAGGAATTGCTTCAGAAACCATCGCGCAATCCTATGAATAGCGTCACGGGAGGGAACTGGTGATCTTCCAAACCAGTCCGCCGGGAAAGAGGCCGAAGTACAAGACCAGAAGTGCGAGGACCGTGACTGCGCCTCTGTGAACAAGATCGAGCTTCAGCGCGGGGAGGTCGGTCGCGGTGTTATCGACGAAGATAACTTTCAAGACGAGCAGGTAGTAATAAAACGAGATAAGACTGCCTAATAGCGCGAGAGCTACCAGCCAGAGTAGGCCATAGTTGCCACCGGCGTGAAGGGCGGCGCTAAAGAGATAAAACTTTCCAAAGAACCCGGCGAGCGGCGGAATGCCGGCGAGCGACAGCATGAAGATGAGCATGCATCCGGCGAGCCAGGGTGAGCGTCTCCGCAGTCCGGCGAAATGGGTGAAGTCGTCGCCGCCAGTTTCGCGTCGAACTACGGCAAGGACGCCGAACGCGCCGATTAAGGTAAAGGCATAGATCGTTGTGTAGAAGAGGGTCGCGCCAAAGCCTTCGCGGCCACCCGCGATCAGACCTAGCAACGTGTAACCAGCGTGGGCTACCGCGGAATAGGCGAGAAGGCGGCGAACGTTGGTCTGGGCGAGTGCAACGAGATTACCGAGCAAGATGGAAAGCGCCGCAAGGATAGCCAGCAAAGGGCCCCAGCCTGCGACAAGCCCTTTCCAATCCGCTGCACCATGGAGCGGGGCAAACCCAATCAGCACGATTTTCCCGAGAACAACAAACGAGGCGACCTTCGATCCCGACGCAATAAACGCGGCCGAGGAAGGCGGCGCGCCCTGATAGGTATCAGGGGCCCAGAGATGAAACGGGGCCGCCGCAATCTTGAAGGCAAACCCGGTAAGTGTCATCACTACTCCAGTCGCTAACAAAGGAGTCATCATTTCAAGTTTCGACGCAATCGCGGCCAGGCTTGTTGTCCCGGTCATGCCGTAGACGAGGCTTATCCCAAACAGGGTGAAGGCGCTCGCCGTGCTCCCAAAAAGAAAGTACTTCAGACCGGCTTCGGCTGAGCGGACGTCGTTCTTATCAAAGGCGGTCATAACATAGAGTGACAAGCCGGTAAGTTCGAGTCCAATGAAGATAACGAGTAACTCTTCACTGCTGACCAACAGCATCAGTCCGACGGTAGCGAGGAGAAGGAGCGCGAGATATTCCCCGCGGTGCGGTGTGCTAAGGTGCCGCGCGAGCACCGCAGTAAAGAATGCGAGGGCAAGACAGATAATCTTGAACAAGGATGACAATGGGGTGATGACGAGCATGCCATTGAAGAGCGAGGCGTGGGCAGGCAGGAGCAGGACGGACGATGCCGAGAACAGGATTCCGGCCGCGGCAACTCCACAACAAAGCCCCGCGGCCCGTACCTTCAAGAGTCCAAGAGCAAGGACAACGAGAGTTGCGCCGACAAGAATAGCTTCAGGCGCGCCCAATCGAAGCAGCTCGTAGTAGTTCATGGCTTCAAGAATCGCATGGCTTCGATGGCGGGTTGAATCCGATCAAGCAGGAACCTCGGGTAAAGGCCGGCAGCAATCGTTGCGGCAATGAGGAGGGCGGCGCCCCATTTTTCCGGCGCGGAAATGCGGGAATTCTCGTCGAAATCGGCATCCAGCTGGACTGTTCCTTGTTGCAAGTGAATGCCGGTAAAGGCGTCACTGAAGAAGGTTTGTTTGAGGGCGCGCAAAGTAAACGCGGCCACCAGAACCATCCCGACGCCCGTGATGAGGACCGCGATCGGATAGGATCTCCAAGCACCGAGAAGGACGGTAATTTCGGCGGCAAAACCGCTGAAGCCGGGAATGCCCATTGAAGCCGCGGCCGCAATGACAAAGGAAAAAGCGGCGAAGGGAAGCGTACGTCTCAGATTCATTGCGGAAAGGATCTCGAGCTCCCTCGTGTGGGTTCGACGGTAGATCATGCGGCCGGCGACGGCGAAGAGCAGGGCGGCAATCACGCCATGGGAGAACATCTGGAGCACGGCCCCGCCGACGCCGAGTGCGTTCGCGGTGGCAAGGCCGAGGAGGACAAATCCCATGTGACTGACACTCGAGTAACCGATGACGAATTTCAGGTCGCGCTGACGCAACGCGACGGCGGCGGCGTAGACAATTCCGATGACGGCAAGAACCGCGATCCACTTGCTCCATGCGTGAAAGCCAGCGGGCAACAGGTTCATTGCGACCCGGAGAGCCGCGTAGGCGCCAAGCTTCATGACGATACCGGCAAGCAACATCGAGCCCGCGGTTGGCGCCGCGACGTGGCCCGTGGGCGCCCAGGTGTGGAAGGGCCAGAGGCCGGCCAGGACCGCGAACCCGAGAAACAAGATGGGGAAAACCCAGGCCTGGAACGGCGCTGGGTAGTCGATCCGCGCCAGCTGCTGGAGATCGAGCGTGTTCGCGCCGGCGGCTACATAAATTGCAATGATTCCGATGAGGGCGAGGGCGCCGCCGAAGAAGGAATACAGGGTCAGCTTCATCGCGCCGTATTCCTTGTTGGTCGAACCCCAAATCGCGATGAGGAAATATTTCGGGACAATGACGAGCTCGTAAAAGACGAAGAGGAGAAACAGGTCGGCGCTCAAAAAAACGCCGTAAGATCCCCCGACGACGAGAAGGAGCCAGAAAAAGAACTCGTTAGGTCGTTCCTCAATGTCCCAGGAAAAGAGGACGGCGCTGACGGCGGTCAGGCCGGTAACGAGGCACATCGCGAGGCTGATCCCGTCGGCTGCAAGATGGTATTCGAAGCCCAGGCTGCGAATCCAAGGCAAACGGATAATCGATTCGAACCCGCCGGAATTCGCGGAGCTGAAAAAGGCGGCAACGCTAATTCCGAAACCGGCCAAGGCGGCGAGAAGCGCCATCCACCTCGCGTGAACATGCGGCAGGAAAAACAGGAGGAGGGCGCCGCCAAAGGTGACGTAAATGGTCCAGGCAATCATCGGCGGCTTTGCGTCCGATAACGCGGCGAAGTTTCCCGAACCTGAAATCCGATTTCGCGATGTGGTTTCGGCTGTGGCGTCATTACCTGCCCTATCGCGTCGCCGAGCTTGCGGCGGCCTGGTATCACAAATTGTGATACCACGATTTCGATTTCCTTCGCCGAGAGCTCGAAAAGGAAATCTGCAGGAAAACGATCTCGATTCCTTCTAACCGCCTGTTTCCGCGCGCGTGTTTCAATTTGATAGAGCTCGGCCAAATCAAAATCGAGAAGGACCTTGTGACCGCGCAAAAAATTTATCCTGTGCGCGACCTGCCGGACTGGAATGAGCTTTTGTTTCATTCAAGCCTCAGGTGAATAAACGGGTCATCTGGGCGACGGTGCTGTTGAACACGTTGAAGAGGAACTGGGGCGCGATTCCGGCGGCGAACATCAACACCGTTACAGGGACTACGACGAGCTTCTCGCGCCGCAAAAGATCCGGAAGCGCAGCGCAATTCTCCGGCAATGGTCCGCTGAAGAGCTGTTGCATGGCGCGCAGGAAGGTGACCGCGGTGAAGAGAAGGCCTAGGACCGCGATCGAGGTCGCGATTGACGCGAGCATGAAGGAACCCTTGAAGATAAGGAACTCGCCGATGAAACCGTTCAGGCCGGGCAATCCAAGCGAGGAAAACATTGCAACACTCATCCAACCGCAGAGCAGCGGCGTGCGTTGCATGAGACCGCCAAAATCGTGAATGCCGCGAGCGCCTCGCCGTTCCTCGAGCAGTCCGACGAAGTAAAACAAGGCCGCGGCGGTAATGCCGTGGTTAAAAATTTGCATGAACACGCCGCTCAACGCGGCCTGGACTTCCACCGCGGGCCTACTGGTGGTACTGGCAACCGCGAACAGCGCGAGCAGGCAATAACCGAGGTGGTTAATGGAGAGGTACGCCACCATTCGTTTCAGATCAGACTGCGCCCAGGCGGCGAGCGAGGCGAAGACGATCGAGCAAACGGCGAGTCCGAGTAACAACGGACTGAGCGCCTGGATCTCGCGGGGGAACAAGGGCAGGAGCAACCGAACGATACCGTAGACACCCATTTTCGAGAGCACTCCAGTCAAGACCATCGAGACGCCGACCGGCGCGGTTTCGTAAGCGTCAGGCAGCCAGGTGTGAAACGGGAACAAAGGCACTTTCACGGCGAGGCCGAGGAAGATTCCGGCGAAGGCGAGCCAGGCGATCTTCCCACTAAGGAGCGGTCCGCTTCGCGCCATTTGCGTGAGGGTGGCAAAATCGAATGAGCTTTTCGTGAAATAAATGCCGAGGAAAGCCAGGAGCATCGCGACGCTTCCGAGAAAGGTGTAGAGGAAAAACTTCGTCGCGGCCCAGTCGCGTTTTTCTCCGCCCCACATTTTGATGAGAAGAAACCCGGGGACGAGGCTCATCTCGTAGAAGAGAAACCAGAGGAGAAAATTCTGGGCGGTGAAGTTTCCGTAGAGAGCGGATTGCATGACAAGGAGGAGCGCGTAAGCGCCGCGCGACATTCCGCGCGCAAGAAGCGCGAATGGAAAGATGAGCGAGGTCAGGACGAGGAGGAGAAGGCTGAGGCCGTCGACGCCCACGAAGTATTCGGCACCAATAGAGGGGACCCACGGGTGGCGCTCGGCGAGCTGGACTCCGGCGGAAGCGACGTCGAAATGCCGCCAGACGTAGAAGGCATTGATGGCACTCAACCCACAAAACCCGAGCGCTATAACGCGAGCGGCACTTGGGCGAGCCACGCTGACAAAAAGCGCCCCGACCAGCGGAAGAACAATGAGAACCGTGATCAGGCCAGCCATGCGTAGAAGAGAATGAGCGCGACAGCCGCGACGGCGATTGCGCCGAGATAAAGTTGAACCTGCCCGAGATGGAGCTTGCCGAGGACGACACCGGCGCTTCGCGCACTGGTTGCACTTTCATCCACACCCGCGTTGATTCCGCGTTCGTCGACGGTCGAAGTGAAAACGCCGAACGATTTACCGAGGCCACCCAAGCCGCGAACGAGACCATCCCAGAAAAAGCGATCGAGCCAGCTCGAAGCCAGCGCCGCACCCCGGCTTAGCGCTATCACGGTGTGCGCGTAAAGCTCGTCGATCCACATCTTGTTTTCGAGAAAACCAAAGACGCCCGGCTGCGCTCGCTGGAATGGGTCGGTCGCGCCCGAGCGGCGGTAGATCAAAACACCAAGACCGATCCCGGCCGTTACGAGTGCGAGCGAGACGAACACCATCGGCTGGACGAGCTTGCCGATTTCGCGTTCGGCCGGTTCACCGGAGAGATAGGAATGCAACCAGGGCCAGGCTGGAGTAAGCACCACGCTGAGGGCGACGGTGCAAATCGCCAGGACCACAAGCGGCAATGTCATGACCCGCGGACTTTCGTGCGCGGTGTCGGCTGAGCGGCGCTGGCCGTAGAAAACATAAATCACCTGTCGCGTCATGTAGAGCGCGGTCAGGACAACCCCCACCATCATGAGATAGTACGGCACCCGGGAGCTCGGCCAATGCGCGGTGGCGTGAAGAACTTCCTCCTTCGTCCAAGCGCCCGCGAAAAAGAGCGGAACACCGCTGAGCGCCATCATGCCGATGGCATACGTAATAAAGGTAAGGGGCATTATTTTTCGGAGGCCGCCCATCTTTCGAATGTCCTGTTCGTGATGAGACCCGTGGATGACCGAGCCGGCGCCGAGGAAGAGCAGCGCTTTGAAAAATCCATGGGCGAGCAGATGCATGATGCCGGCGGCGACGCCCCCGACCCCGAGCGAGACCATCATCAAGCCGAGCTGCGAGACGGTTGAATAGGCAAGAATGCGTTTGATGTCGGGCTGCGCGATGGCGATGAGCGCCGCCATCAGCGCGGTGATTACCCCGACCCAAACGACCACAGTCAACGACGAGGTCACCCCATCAATCGCGCCTAACGAAAAGATCGGATAAACGCGCGCGACCAGAAAAACCCCCGCTGCAACCATCGTGGCGGCATGGATCAACGCGCTGACCGGTGTCGGGCCTTCCATTGCATCCGGCAGCCAGACGTGGAGCGGGAATTGTCCCGACTTGCCGACTGCGCCGGAAAAAATCAGGA
>JBJMXC010000055.1:0-4848 GCA_045809825.1 Chthoniobacterales bacterium
CGGCCCGGCGCGAAGGCTTCTGCGCGGTTCATCACTTTCACTCAATAATCAACGTGGGTGGGATCGGGTAACGGCCGGCCGACGATCCGTAAATGGTCAATCCGCCCTGGATTGTTTCTTCCCGCGGCACGAGGCACCGAAGCCGCAGGTGCCCTTCTTTCATTTTGCCGACGACCTGGCGCAACAGCTCGCCTTCGATCCGGCCGTGGGTGAGGTAGCCGTATCCGCCGTCGCCACCGGAAAGATAGGTGAGGGCGCCGCGTGCATCGTGCGGATGATTGGGGAGGATCATCTGCTGAATCGAGATCCCGTTGAGCACGATTCGCAGCGTTGTCGGTTGCGCGAAAGAATCGGTTTGCGGTGCGCCTTCGCGAAACGCGGACGCTTCACACAGCACGGTGAGGCGCGACCGGCTTCGAAGCTCCGCCGCCGTGAAAGGAAACCGCCATTCGAACCATCCGCGGGACGCGCCGTGACTGGCGCCGATCTCGGACGCGGTTTCACGGGTCGAGGAGGTTTTATTCCAATCGGCGGCATGCCACAGGTGCGGCTCCAGCCGGAGGATCGTGCGCCCATTATTTTCCTCGCGCTCCGGCAAGCGCGCATCGATGAAAAACTGGACGTAGTTGCGCGCGACCAGGCTGCCGTCCGCAGCGTAGGCGCGGACCCAGAGCGTGCAGAGCATTGTCTCGCGCGGCATTCGCAGCTCGAGCCGCTTCGCGAGTTCGACCTTCAAATAGGGGAACCCGATCGCTTCAATTCCGGAAGCGAGATCGTCATGCATCCAGCCTAACGAATCAATTCCACTCAGGCGCCAATGCAGAGTGACGTTCTCGCGCCGGCGCCGAGAAAAATGCGACGAAAAAACATCCACCTCCAACGTTTGTCCGGGGCTACATCGCTGGATCGGGGCCGCATCGATCGGCAGGACGTCGCCCTGGTTCACGATCGTCGGGTCGAATCCGAATTCTTTCGGGGTCCGATCGTAATTAAGGAAGCCGTTCCGCTCCCATTCAACGTCGTGGAGCTCGGTGTAGATGTACGCGGAAAGTTTTGGCTGCCGGCGCAGTTCGTTGGTCAGAAACTTGAAGCTCCAACTGGTATCGATGTCGCCATCGAGCGCGCCCACGCCGCCATACTCGCTATTGATTAATGGCTGCGAGCCCTGCTGAAATCCCTCGACGTAATTGAAGGTCGAGCCGGCGTAGGTTTTCTCCACCACATCGATGATTTGCCGCCGGGCGTGCTCGTAATCTTTCGTGTAGAAATGCCATGAGTTCACGTCGGTATCGCCATGGCCGTAGTAAGCCAGGTGATCCCAGGCAACGACGCTCATGTCTTCGATCAGCCGGGTCGGGTCGAGCGCCTTGGCCAGCTTCCACATCTCCTGGACCCAGGTATACGAACCTTCATTTGCCACTCGCGTCCCGATCGCTCGCGGCTCCGCGGTGGGATCCAGATTTGCGGCGGCGGGATTGATCAGCTTAACAAACTCCGACTGACCACCGAACCCCCAGGTTTCGTTGAACAAACACCACGCGACAATTGACGGATGATTGAAGTCGCGCGCCATGGCCCGGCGCATCATTGTCTCGTAGCGCCGCCGGCCGACTTCGTTGTCACCGCCTTCCCCGAAGTTCGGAAAGTCGCACATCAACAGGATGCCGAGGGTGTCGGCGCAATAGAGGACGAGCGGATCATCCACCTTGATGTGGATCCGGAGCAGATCGAAACCGGCCTGCTTCGCGCTGATAATATCGTCCCGGACCGCCTGGAGATCGCCGGCCGTATAAACGCCCTCCGCGTGATACGACTGGTAAAGGGCGCCGCGCAAATAAATCGGCTCGCCGTTTAAATTTAAAGTGCCGGGACCACCGGATTCTTCGACCGGCACGGCGGCCAGGCTCCGCATTCCAAAATATCCGTGGACGATGTCCGGCGGCTCGCCCGCCAATGTCAGCTTGACGCGATAAAGTTCCGGCGCATTCGGATCCCAGAGAACAGCGGTGCCCAGATTGCAGTCGGCCACCGCTTCGCCACCCCAGACTCTTGCAACTTCGGTAAACACTTCCCCGACCGGACTGGTGATCTCGATGGCGACTTCCGCTGTAGTCGGGATCGGTGATCCCGGCCCGTGCCCCGCGTCTCCCCGGCCGGGATCACCGATCCCAACTACAGCGATGTGGAACCGCGCGCGTGAATTCTGGATGTCGGTCGTAACTTCAAACCGATCGATGTAACCCCTCGCACGCGGCTCAAGGAAAACGGTCTGCCAGATTCCGCTCGCGCTGCTGTACCAACCCCACTGTTTCCCGACCGGTTGATCCTGGTTCCGCATCGGATCTTCGACTCGAAAAACAATCAATCCGGACAACCCGCCACCGCTGTCAGCGTCGAGAGCATCGGTGAGGTCGAACTCGAACGGCGTGAACCCTTCTTCATTGCTGCCAAGCTCCCGGCCGTTGCACCACGCGGTGGTAAAGAAATCAGCCGCGCCGACCGTCAGGATGACGCGGCGACCGCGCCAGGCATCGTTGGATGGAACGCGAATATCCCGGCGATACCAACCGACTTCGTACCGCTCTGCGCTCCGGTAATTCTCGCGTGTGACCTCCAGCGGGTTTCGGTACACCCGCGTGCAAAAATAATTGTCGTTCCCGGCCGCATCGGCTTCTCCCCAGGCCGCGAGCGATTCCCAGCAGAACGGCACGATCATTTGGTCCGGCCACCGCTTTTCATCCGGACGAAACCATTCCTCGGCGATCCCCACCCGTTCCGGATCGAACCGAAATTCCCACGGCCCATTCAGGTTGAGCCAATCAACCCCCTGGACAAATCCACGTTGCCGGTCCGGCCGCGGATATTCCGGTCGCGGTAAAAAAGTGCGCGTGCGCATACAACCCCCGAGACAAAACTCGCCCCAACATTCTTTCGTGGAGTGGCGGCGAGTTTTCAATTGCGAAGAAGCGACGCGAAAAAGCAGGGGCAGCGGACAGGCTTTGACGGCGTCGGGCGCACCCAGTAAGACAGGCGCGTGGAGAGCAAGACCCTACGCCGGTCCAGTTACGGGCCGTGGCTTGTCGGGTTCGGCGCGGCGCTCTGGGGGACAGAGAGCGCGTGGCGCATTCCCCTCAACGATCTTTTCGATGCCGAGGTCATCGTGTTCTGGGAGCACGTCCTCATCCTCATCATGTTTCTGCCCATCCTTCTCCCGAGGCTGGGCGAGCTTCGCAAAATCGATAAACGAAGCTGGGGTTACCTGATCTTCTCCGGATTCGCCGGATCGGCGGTAGGCACGATCTTCTTCACCCTCGCGTTGAAAAATGGCAATCCCACCGTCGTAAACGTCATTTTAAATATCCAGCCGGTGATTTCGACTCTGGGCGCATTCCTCCTTTTCAAGGATCGACTGACGCCAGTGTTCTTTTTGTATGGCGGCATCGCCATCATCGCCGGCATTTTTCTCTCGGTCGAATACCCGACCCTCATCGGCGTATCGTTTGAAAAGGCCGGTCTCAACCTCGGGACTGGTTACGCACTGATCTGCGCGGTGTTCTGGGGACTTTCCACGGTAGCAGGGCGCGGGGTCATGATTGGGATTCCGCTTCAGCTCGCGGCCAGCCTGCGAATTGTCGTCGGGCTGGTTTGTATGTCCGCTGTTCTTCTGGGCTACGGAAAATTCCAAGCCGGTTCGCTCTGGCCCGCGGCGGCACAGAGCCATCCCGGCACGGCGATCATTGCGCTCCTCCTTCTCGCGTCCATCTCGGGCGGCCTTCCTTTGCTCATCTATTTTGAGGGCCTCCGCCTAACGAGAGCTTCAACGGCTGGTTATTTTGAAATGATGCAAACCCTCGCTGCCGTCTGCATTACCTGGGGTTTCTTTCACGCCGCGCTCCGGCCCCACCAGATCGTCGCCGCAATTATTTTGATCGCCGCCGTCGCCATGGTGCAGAGAGCACAGGCAGAGGTTGAGAAGGCCTGAGATTTTGCCATTCCAGCGTCCGCTGTGCTGTCGCCAGTCATTCCGCCGCCCCGACAAGGCTGGAGATGTTGTCGCCGGTCTTCGCCTCGACCGGAGGTTCGCCGCGGCGAAAAATCCTGGCGCCGTTCTCGCCTTTTAAGGTAACTGAACCACCTTCCGCAATTATCCACGCGCCTTCGCGCAGTCCGAGCACGGGCGTTCGGTTCTCCTCGTGAAATTGGGTGATCCGTTCTTCCCTGGTTTCGCCCATGTGGGTGGAATTTAGGTCGGGGTCCTGGAAATGGGGATTGAGCTGAAACGGGACTAGGCCGAGGGCTTCGAACGATCGCGGCTGGACGATCGGCATGTCGTTGGTGGTCCTGATTGTCGGGCCGGCCACATTTGAGCCGGCGCTGCTACCGATGTAGGGCGCGCCGTCCCGAATCCGTTTTCGAATCGGGTCGATCAGGTCGAGGTCCTGGAGCGCCTTTAACAACCGAAATGTATTACCCCCGCCAATGAAAATCGCGTCGGCGTTTGCGACAGCTTTACGCGGGTCAGACGTCGAATGGGCTGAAGTCATCGCGTAACCCATTTCGGCAAATCGGCCCGCCGCTTTGCCGGCGTAAATGTCATGGTCGTGCAGGGCGTACGGAAAAAATAAAACGGTTCCCGCGCCGCCGAGGAACTCGCGAATCTGGGTTTCGACGTGGTCGAGATAGCCGCGTCCATGGATGGTTGAATTACTGACGAGTAAAATTCTGACGTCGCTGGTCATCGGTGAGAACGATTAGAAAGAAATGCAGGTGATATTTCAGGAGTAAAGAAGGGTTTGTCCTCGCCATCACGTCCGGATTCGCCAACCCGAATCAAGTAGTGAAGAGTTC
>JBJMXC010000056.1:0-12254 GCA_045809825.1 Chthoniobacterales bacterium
CAATACGATGGTGGACCAGCTTCGTTCCTTTGCGTCGGAAGTGACACGCGTGGCTCGCGAAGTCGGTTCGGAAGGGGCCCTGGGCGGCCAGGCGCGCGTTGAAGGCGTGTCCGGAACCTGGAAAGATTTGACCGACTCAGTGAATTTCATGGCGTCGAATCTCACGACGCAGGTGCGAAACATCGCGGCGGTGACGACTGCGGTCGCAACGGGTGACCTTTCGAAAAAAATCACGGTCGACGTCAAAGGCGAGATTCTCGAATTGAAGAACACCGTCAACACGATGGTGGATCAGCTCAATTCGTTTGCGTCTGAAGTGACACGTGTCGCGCGCGAAGTGGGCACGGAAGGACGACTCGGGGGCCAGGCCGTCGTGAAAGGCGTCGCCGGCACCTGGAAAGATTTGACCGACTCGGTGAACTTCATGGCGGGCAACCTGACGAACCAGGTGCGCGGCATCGCGAAGGTCGTCACCGCGGTCGCGAACGGCGACCTGAAACAGAAACTGTTGGTGGAAGCGAAAGGCGAAATCGCGGCACTCGCCGACACGATCAACGGCATGACCGACACGCTCGCGATTTTCGCGGACCAGGTCACTGGCGTGGCGCGCGAAGTGGGCGTGGAAGGAAAGCTCGGCGGCCAGGCGAACGTGCCGGGCGCGGCCGGAACCTGGCGCGACCTGACCGACAACGTGAACCAGCTCGCCGGGAACCTGACCTCGCAGCTGCGCGCGATCGCGGACGTGGCGACGGCCGTGACGAAAGGCGATTTGACCCGGTCAATTCAGGTCGATGCCCAGGGGGAAGTTGCGTTCGTGAAAGACAACATCAACGAGATGATTCGCAACCTGAAGGACACGACCTTGCGGAACGATGAACAGGACTGGTTGAAGACGAACCTGGCCAAGTTCACCCGGATGTTGCAAGGCCAGCGCGATCTTCTGACCGTCGGCCGCCTCATTCTCTCGGAGCTCGCGCCGGTCGTCTTCGCGCAACAGGGTGTGTTCTATATGATGGATAGCACGGGCGAAGAACCCGAGCTCCAGTTGCTCGCGAGCTACGCCTATCGCGAACGCAAAGGCGTGAATACGCGCTTCAAACTCGGCGAAGGCATGGTCGGCCAGGCGGCGCTCGAGAAACAGCGCATCCTCCTGACAAAAGTCCCGCCCGATTACGTCCAGATCAGTTCGGGTCTCGGCGAAACGGCGCCACGCAACATCGTGGTCCTGCCGATCCTGTTCGAAGGCCAGGTCAAAGCGGTCATGGAGTTGTCTTCCCTCGAGCAATTCAACCCGACTCACCACGCGTTCCTCGATCAGCTCACGGAAAGTATCGGGATCGTCCTGAACACGATCGAGGCCAACACCCGGACGGAAGATCTGCTCAAGCAATCGCAGTCGCTCGCCTCCGAATTGCAAAACCGGCAGGAAGAATTGCAGCAGACCAACCAGGAACTGGAGGAAAAAGCCCGGCAGCTCTTCGAGCAGAATGAGGAGGTCGAGCGGAAGAACCGCGAGGTCGAGCAGGCCCGTCAGGCCCTCGAAGGGAAGGCGCAACAGCTTTCGATCACGTCGCGCTACAAGAGCGAATTCCTCGCGAACATGTCCCATGAATTGCGGACGCCTCTCAACAGTCTGCTGATCCTGGCGGACCAGCTCTCGTCGAACCCCGAGGGAAATCTTTCAGCGAAACAAGTGGAATTCGCGCGAACGATTCGCGGATCGGGCAGGGATTTGCTTCGCCTGATCAACGACATTCTCGATCTGTCGAAGATCGAGTCAGGCACGGTCAGCCTCGACGTTGGCGAAGTGCGCTTCGAAGAAATGCGCCAGACGATGGAGCGAACCTTCCGGCATGTGGCCGAAGGGAAGGGGGTAAGTTTCAAGATCGATATTGATCCGCGGGTGCCCGAGGCCGTCCGGACGGATTCACAGCGCCTCGACCAGGTGTTGAAGAACCTGCTCTCGAATGCCTTTAAGTTCACCGAGCGCGGTTATGTGAATCTCCGCGTCGCACCAGTGGAGAGTGGCTGGGCGCCTGAGAACCAAAGTCTCAACCGTGCCGGCACTGTCCTCGCCTTTTCAGTCAGCGACAGCGGGATCGGAATTGCGCCGGACAAACAGACGACGATCTTCGAGGCGTTCCAGCAGGCAGACGGGAGCACGAGCCGCAAATACGGTGGAACCGGGCTTGGCCTCGCGATCAGCCGCGAGCTGGCGCGGGTCCTCGGCGGGGAAATTCGGGTCGAAAGCTCGGAAGGCCGAGGCAGCACCTTTACGCTTTTCCTTCCGCAGAACTATACCGATTCGCCGAGTGAGCGTGCTGCCGCGCGCGTCATGTCCCAGGCGATTGAGGGCGCACCGGAGCCAACGACGAGCCATGCTGTTCCGCCGCCGGTCGAGTTCACCCTGGCCGATGACAGGGCCAACATTTTGCCCGGCGAGAAATCCGTCCTGATTATTGAGGACGATCGGGATTTCGCGCAGTGGCTGCTCGACCTCGCCCGCCAGAATGGATTCAAGGCTGTGGTCACGCCGCGCGGCAAATCGGCCCTCGATTTAGTGTGCGAATTCCTGCCGACGGCAATTACCCTGGATCTGAGCCTGCCGGACATGGATGGATGGCACATCCTGAACCACCTCAAATCCGACCTGAGCACGCGGCACATCCCGGTCTTTGTAATCTCGGCCCGAGATGAACCCCAAAATGCCCTGCGGCTCGGCGCTCTCCGCTTTTTGACCAAGCCGATCGATGAAGCACAGATCAGGAAGATCTTCGAGAAAGCCCACCAGATGGACCAATCGAAGGCGAAAAAACTGCTGGTGGTCGAAGACGACGAGATCCAGCGGAACAGCATTCGCGATCTGATCGGAAACGAGACCGCGAAAGTCGTCGAAGCGATCGACGGCAGCACCGCCCTCGAGCGACTACGGCAGGAACCGATTGATTGCGTCGTGCTCGACCTGATGTTGCCCGACATGTCGGGCTTCGAATTGATCGAGAAGATTCGTGACGAGAACGAAGATCTGCCGATCATCGTCTACACGGCCCGGGACCTGACCCAGGAGGAAGAAGAGAAACTCAATCGAATTGCGCAGACGACGATTGTGAAAACCGTGCGGAGTCCGGAACGGTTATTTGACCAGACCGCGCTCTGGCTTCATCGAGACGCTGCCAGCTTACCGGAAGACAAGCGAGAGCTCCTGCGACGGCTGAACGATCCGAATGAAGTGCTCGCGAAGAAGAAAGTGCTGATCGTGGACGATGACATTCGAAATATCTTCGCGATGACGAGCATGCTCGAGCGCTATAAGATGGATGTGCACTCGGCCGAGACCGGCAAAGTCGCGCTGGAATTACTCCGAAACGAGCCCGATACCGACCTCGTCCTCATGGATATCATGCTACCGGAAATGGATGGATACGAAACGATCCGGGCGGTTCGGAAGATGTATGGGTTTGAGGAACTGCCAATCATCGCCCTGACCGCGAAAGCCATGAAGGGCGATCGCGAAAAATGCATCGATGCTGGGGCGAGCGATTATATTTCCAAGCCTGTGGATACCGAGCGCCTGCTCACATTGCTCCGGAATTGGCTGCACCGTTAGGAGAGATGGCTGAGGACACCAGCGCCAAGGAGCCGGCCGAGGAGAAGGTCGCTATCCTCATCGTTGACGATCGGCACGACAAGATGCTCGCCTACGAGGCGATCCTGGCTGACCTGGAGGAGGATCTTGTTTGTGCCAGGTCGGGCAAGGAAGCGTTGCGTTGCCTGTTAAAGCGAGACTTCGCCGTCATCCTGCTCGACGTAAACATGCCGGGCATGGACGGGTTCGAGACCGCGTCGCTGATTCGGCAGCGCACTCGCTCGGAAACGACGCCGATCATTTTCATCAGCGCCGTCAACGACACCGACACTCACGTCTCGCGCGGTTACTCGTTAGGCGCGGTCGATTACATTCTCACACCAGTTGTGCCCGAAATCCTTCGGGCAAAAATCGCGGTCTTTGTCGACCTCTTCAAAAAGACCGAGCAGGTAAAGCGGCAGGCGGAAGAACGCGAGAAACTGATTCGCGAGCAGGCCGCGAGGGCCGAAGCAGAAGCACGGCAGGAACGGTTCGCGTTTCTCGCCGACGCCAGCAACGTCCTGGCCAGCTCGCTCGATTACGATGAAACGCTTCGCAACCTGGCGAGCCTGGTCGTGCCGCGCGTGGCGGATTTTTGCATGGTGCACGCGGCCGATGAAGATGGCGCGATGAGACAGGTTGCGGTCGCGCACCGCGATCCGGGCGATGACCCGGCCCTGGAGAAGCTGGTTAAAGAGTTTCCGTCGAGCCCGGCCGCGCATACCGGTAGCGCCCATGTATTGAAGACAGGCCGCTCCCAGATGGTTTGCGATCTTCATAATGGCGAGCTCCGAGAAGTTTTTGAGGAAAAAGCAGATCGCGATTTAATCCGGTCCTTCGCCACGAAATCATTCATCGCGGTGCCGCTTCGCACCCACGACCGGGTGCTCGGTGCTATTGTTATGATCAACACGAGCGACGGTCGGATTTGCGGCACGGACGAGCTCTCTCTCGCCGAAGAACTGGCCCATCGCGCCGCCCTCGCGCTGGATAATGCGCGTCTTTACAAGGCGGCCCAAAAAGATCGCGCTGAAGCCGAGCGCGCGAATCGCGCAAAAGACTCGTTCCTGGCCATGCTCAGCCATGAGCTGCGGACGCCGTTGACTCCGGTGCTTACGTCCGTCCTGCATCTCGAACAGACGCAAAACCTGCCCGGTGAAATTCGCGGGGCCCTCCAAATGATTCGGCGCAACGTCGAGCTCGAAGCGCGCTTGATCGACGATCTCCTCGACCTGACCCGGATCAGCAAGGGTAAGGTGCAGTTGAGTATCGAAGAGGTAAACGCGCACACCCTGCTCCAGAATGCGCTCGAGATTTGCCACGCCGATATCGAAAAGAAACGCCTCGCCTTGCGGACCGACTTCGCCGCTAAAAATGTTTCGCTCGAGGCCGACCCGGCGCGGCTCCAGCAAATATTTTGGAACCTGATCAAGAACGCGGTGAAATTTACGCCGGAAGGCGGCCGGCTCGAGGTGCGGACCCAGGATCTTGACGGCCACTTGCAGGTCGAAGTGTCCGATACCGGAATCGGCATCGATGCCGAAATGTTGCCGAAAATTTTCAACGCGTTTGAGCAGGGCGAACGTGGACAGCTTGGTGGCCTGGGTCTCGGCCTCGCGATCAGCAAGGCGCTCGTCGAAACGCATAGCGGGACGCTGACCGCCGCCAGTGAGGGGCTTAACAAAGGGGCGACTTTTACGGCTTCGTTCCCGGTGGCGCGAGCGAATGGTCAGTTGCGCGACAAGGTTCTTCCACTGGCCGCCGCTGAGCGCAAAGCGTTGCGAGTTTTACTCGTCGAAGACCATGAGGACACGAACCGGTCGCTCACCCAGCTGCTCCGGCGTCGAGGATATTATGTTCGCCCGGCCAAAAGCGTCCAGTCGGCCCTTGAAGCCGCTGCCCATGAGCAGTTCGATGTCCTCGTCAGTGACATCGGTTTGCCGGATGGCACCGGCATCGATCTGATGGAGAAACTGACGAGCGAGCGCCCGATCTTCGGTATCGCCCTCACGGGCTTCGGGATGGAGGACGATGTCCGTCGAAGCCACGAAGTTGGCTTCAATCATCACCTGGTGAAGCCAGTCGATTTGAATCGCCTCGACACGTTGATTCAACAGGCGGACAAAATCGTCGAATCCGCGATCGCCTGACCATCGTTCGCCAGGCGGCCCCTCTGTTTTGCCGGTCCGGAAATGTGATATTCTGCGTGCAATTAAGAAGCGTTTGCGCGTTTATTTCCCGAGCCTGTGCGCATCCGACTATTTCATCTCCTCTTTTTGCTATTCGCGGCGGCCCCAACCGCGCTCCCGGCTGACTTCGACGAAGAAAAGCCGCACGGCCGCGCTGCGCTATCCATTTTCGAACCCGGCCCACCGGAAAAGGAAGAGGTCTTCCAGGCTTCCATAGCGCCAGCGCCGGGAAAAACCGTGCGTGTCTATGTCGACGCCAGTGATAAGTGCAGCGTCCTTGTCGCCGCGATGACGCGAGACGGGAAACTCGCAAATGGTTGGCGCCCGCAGCTGTCCGAGGTGCCGGAAGAATTCGAAGAGATCCTATTGCCAAAGCCTCCTATGAAATGGGATTGGACGACGCCATCTGTCCCATTCGACGTCTACGTTCTATTTCTTCCGCCCGGCTCTGCGGAAATCGAGAACGCCAGGAAATTGGTCGACGCAATGCAAAATCCAAAAACCGACGGCCGGGTCCTGGCGCTTCAAACGGGGAAGCTCAAGGAACTAATCGGCCGTCTCGCCACCGATAAAAGTAAGAATGCCGCGCCGGCGAGCGCGCCGGAAGTCGGCGGTGTCTTCCGCGGTGCGGCCTTTCCCTGGCGGCAGTTTGCCCAGGGTGTGAATTTTTCGCCAGATCAGCCCGGCGTCCTCATTGTTTCCAGCGATAACGCTGATAAAAAATGACGGCCGGCAGTTCGCCCGGCACTCAATTCGCGCGCGAACAAATCTGGCTGCGCTCCCCGTGGCCATTACTGCTCGCGATTTGCGGCCTGGCGGCGTTGTGGACGGCGATCGCGGGCGATCCATTTGAGACCGTGGAGATGCGCTGGTTTGGGCAGGTCTTGCGTTGGCGCTACGAACGCGGCCTGGCGCCGCCAGCCGATCCGAGCATCGTCCATGTCGATATAACCCAGGCCGATCTTCGTAAGGTGCCGACCTTGGAACTGGAATACCAAAGCGCCGCCAACGTTATCCGGCAGGCCTTCGAGCTGGGCGCCAAAGTCGTTGCCATGGACGTCGTGTTCGGCCGAGGAAACGATGTGATGGCCGGTCCGATTTTGAAAGAGATCGATGCCGCCAAAGGCCGGAATCAGGTCGTTATCCTGGCAGAAGCACTGCTGCCCGAGCCGGAGAGCGACAAGGAAGAACGGGTCCGCTCGTTTCCCTTTCGCGATCGCGTTTTACCAGCGGGCTTGATCAATGTTCGAGCGGATAATGATGGCGTCCTGCGGCGTTACGATTTTGTCCATCGCAATAGCGCCCGCGAAAAAGAACCGTCCCTCGCGCTCGCCTGTTATCTGGCATGGCGCGACATCGCCTGGGAGAGCGGCGTCACTTTTCCGCGACCGGATCGCGCTCGATGGGAAGAGCTTTCGAGCGATTTCACGAGCCTCGCGCCGCGCGAGCTCAAGCTCGATCCGATTTTATTGAACTATCGCGCTCCGTGGAGCGGCCAGGGCGCGGCCGCCTTCCGGCACTACAGCGTTCCGCAACTCGAAGCCCTCTCTGCTGGTAGTCCCGCCAATGGCACCCAGCCACTGGCGAACGCGATCGTGCTCGTGTCCTACTACGGCGCCGGGCTTGGCGATATGGGGACGACTTCGATCGCTTCGAACCAGCCCCGGGTGGTGTTGCATTCAACCGCGCTGAATGATTTGATCCAGCGTGCCTGGCTGAGGCGCACGCCGCCCTGGCTCGATGCCATGGCTATCGCCGCCCTCCTAATACTCGGTGCGCTCGCCACCTTCTTTCGCGGCACTGTCTCAGTGCTTTTGTTCTGGCTGTTAGGTGAGGTCGTGTGTTGTGGGTTAAGCCTTTGGTTCATTTTGAAAACCGGATGGGTGCCTGGCCTGATGTGCGCGGGGATAGTTTGGAGTGTTCTCACGGTTGTCGAGCTCGGCCGCAGGCAAAGCCACGAATTCATCCAGCGACTCCGGCTTCGTTCTACCATGAGCCTCTATTTCTCCCCCCACATCATGGAACAGGTCCTGAAGAACCCGGGATCGATGGAACCACAACAGGCTGAAATTACCGTCCTCCTGACCGATCTCCGGAACTCAACTCCGATCGCCGAACTACTGGGACCGCCGCGCATGTTCCGTCTCCTCAACCAGGTGTTCGAAAAACAGACGCAGGCTATTCTTGCGGAAGACGGCAGCATGGAACATTTCCTCGGTGACCAGTTCCTCAGTTATTGGGGTGCGCCCCAGGCCCAACTGGACGCGACCGACCGCGCCTGCCGGGCGGCGATTAATTTGATTTCGGCAATGGAGGAATTACGCGCGAGCCTCGAACCAGAGTTACAAGCGCTATTCGGCTACGGGGTTGCCCTGCACAACGGCAGCGCGCTCATCGGAAACAAGGGTTCGGCGCAGCGGCTTGATTATGGGCTTGTCGGCGATCTCATCAATGCCGCGGCACGAGTAGAGTCGTTAACAAAATACTATGGCGTGTTGTTTCTAATGACGCGCGAAGCTTTCACAAAGCTTTCGGTCCCGCCGCCCTGTCGTGTCGTAGATAAGGTCATTGTTAAGGGCAAGTCGCGACCGCTCGAGCTTCTCGAGATGAAGCAACCGTTTAGCTCACCCAGGTTCGACGAGATTGCGCAAAGGTACGAAGCTGCTTTTGCCGAATATCAACGCGGCGATTTTGCGTCAGCGGAAAAGTCGTTCCTGGCCCTTGCATCGGAAGCGAAAGATAACCCGGCGATATTAATGGCAGAACGCTGTCGCGAGCTTGCAGCAACTCCGCCCTCTGGATGGACAGGTATCTACCAGCTGACTAGCAAATAAATCTGCGATAATGAGCCAGGGTAACGTTTTGATCCGTCAATGAAGGTTATCTGTGCGCGCATCGCGGCCGTTATCGGGCTTTGGGCATGCGTGGCTCTGGCCGTCCGGGGCCAGGAGCCGAGTCCAACCCCTAAGCTTGGTCGAACCGAGCTGGAAGCGCAGTTCAAGAAGGTCGACGGCGAGCGGACTGCCGCAAAATCCAACACGAAAGAACGCGCCGATGCGGCCAAGGCCGCGATGCAAGCTGCATCGGACATCGCGTGGCTTGCCTTTGACGAGGGCAAATTCGACGAAGCCGCGAGCTGGTTTGCGAAGAGCGCGAATTTAAAGGACGAGAGCCAGGCAAATGCGCGCGGTTACTGGGAGGAGTACCTGCGCACGACCGCCGTTGAGCTCGATGGCAAGATGGAGGGACAAATCAAGGAGCTTGAAGGTCAGCTAACGACCGCCGAAGAGGCGAAGAAGCCCATCATCCGCCAGTTGATTCACGGCTGGGAAAAATTGCGTTACACGAATCGCTATAACGCGGTAACGATGTTGCAACAGATCGCGCGGGACAATAATGACGCCGCGAATTTGCTGAAGTATTGCGAGCAGGAACTCGCGATTCGCCGGACGGAGATGGCTTACCTCGAGAGAGTGAAAGCTCCCGCGAACGAGATCAACGAAAAGACCGCGCAGGTAGCGACCGGACTGGAGCGAGTCGCGGGCGCGGAAGCAGACCTGGCGTTGTTCGAGCAGGCAGAGAAACACGGGCTTGAAGCGCTGAATCTCCGGCGCGCGCTGCCGGAGGAAATGGCTGAACGAAACCTGGACGAAAGCCTGACCTCCCTGGCCCGAATGTACGTCTATAACATCGGCGACCTGGCAGCGGCGCGTGATTACTATCAACAAGCGCTAACCAGTCTCGAAGCTTCCGCGGCCGTTCGGAAAAAGGCGCTGAAGACGGACCGCTACTACACGGCAGATCAAAAGGCGGCGATGAGCAAGGAGGAGCAGGCGAGGCATGAAGAGTCGCAGGCCCAAACCCGCGATATGAGAATTGCGCTTGATGCGATGTCTCAGGCGATGGCCCTGATGGCTCTCGGTGAGATCAGCCAGGAGGAAGGGGACTTCAAGGCGTGCGATTCCTATTACGAGAAGGCCCTTAAGGTAGGGGCCGAACTGCCGAAGGGTGGATTCATCAATGTGTTCGAGATTTTCCGGGCCCGGATCCAGGCCCGGGTCCTCGGGGACAAGGCGTCGCTCCATACCGAGAGCGGCGAAGTGGATCTGGCGACCAGGGAATTAAACGAAACGATCAGCTTCAAGCGCAAGATTGGTCAGGACGAGTGGACCGCGCAGTCCCTGATCCAGGCCGCCGATCTCGCTAATACGAAAGGCGACACCGCGAGCGCCCGACATTTTCTCGAGCAGGCCCGACAGATTTTCGCAGCCGCGCACAAGCTCAACAGCGTCGTCTCGGCCACCGGGTATCTCGCTCTCATCGCACGTGACGAAGACAAGCTGGACGAAGCAGCTAAATTTGCGGAGGAAGCGCTGTTACTCGCGCGCAAGACCGGTAACCTCGGGCTCCTGAGTGGCGCGGCCCGGACCTTTGCATCTATTCGGGTAAAGCAAAATAGGATTCCAGAAGCAAAGACGCTGATCGAAGAAGCGCGGGCGGCGGACAATCGGACGGGGTCGGTCAACGATCGGATTGGCACCCTTGGAATAGCCGGCGAAATTCTCGAAGCGCAAGGACAAGACGAGAAGGCGCTGGAGTCCTACAAAGAGGCTGTGAAGCTGATTGAGACTGTCCGCGCTACTGCCGCTTCGGAAAGCGCCTTTGCCGACGTGAAGCGCAACTATCGCCCCTATGAGAGGATCGTTCGTGCGCTGATCAAACTTAACCGGGTTGACGAGGCTTTCGACTACCTGAATCGCGCGAAATCGAAGAAGCTTCAGGATTCGCTCCGTCTCTCGAGCGTTAAGAGTGGCGACAAATCAATGCAGGCGCTCCTGGATAGGGCCAGCGGCTTGGAAAGCAAGCTCCAGGCGACAACCGCACAGCTTCAATCGGAGCAGGCAAAGCCGGAAAGCGACAGGGACAAGTCGAGGATCGAGAACCTGAAGCAGGTTGTTGCTTCTACCCAGGGCGAATTTCGAAAGGTCGTCGAGCAGATCAAGACCTCGAATCCCAATTACGAAAAGTTCATGACCGTCAATCCCAAGGCGTTGAAGGAAACTCAGCGAAGTATTCCACCGGGAGTAATCCTCGTGCAATACGCGCCACTCGGTGAGCAGCTTTATGTGTTCCTCGTAAGCAAGGACGCGGTCAAAATCGTGATCGCACCCACCAAGCCGGAAGAACTTTGGAAAAAGATCAAGACCCTGCGCAAACAGATCACGAGCGGTGAATCCGGAGCTGCTCTCAACAAGAACCTGTTCAGTCTCTACGATGCCCTAATAGCTCCTATCGCATCCGATCTGGAACCGATGAAGGTAGTTGCCTTTATCCCGAACCAGCTCCTTTTCTATCTCCCCATGCAAGCGCTCGCCAGTAAGCAGCCGGATGGATCCGTCCGCTACCTCATCGAAGACAAGCAAATCGTTTATCTGACCGCCGCCGACGTTATGAAAGTGGTGCAGCCACCGGACGAAGGAAAATCGCGCGACGGTATGGTCGCATTCGGTAACCCAACCGGGGCCAACCTGCCGGCCGCCGAAAGCGAAGTCAAGGCCATCGCCCAGGTGTTCCCTTCAACTGAAGTGTTATCCGGGCCACAGGTAACCAAGGCCGCATTGAATACGGAAGAGCGGCTTAACAAACGAATTGTTCATTTTGCTACTCACGGGATCCTCAACGCGACGGCGCCTTCGGAGAGTTACATTCAACTCGCCGCTTCTTCGGCACCGGCTGAGGATCATTTGACCGTGGGCGAAGTATGGGACCTGCCACTTAAGAAGGTGACTTTGGTGACTCTGTCGGCCTGTGAATCGGCCCTGGGAGACAAGGAACCAGACGGGGGAGAAATCACGACACTCGCCGAAGCGTTTTCGAGCGCCGGAGCTACCGCGGTGCTGGCCAGCCTCTGGAGCGTGGGCGATGAAAGCACCAAGGATTTGATGGTGGAGTTTTATAGTCAGCTAGCGGCAGGCCTTTCGAAGGCCGAGGCCCTGCAAAAGGCGGAAATCAAGCTCCTGAAAACCCCAAAGTTTTCAGGGCCGCTTTATTGGGCGCCTTTTGTTTTGATGGGAGACTGGCGCTAGCTGCCAGGTCTCAACGCTACGCGACGAGATAGCGGACCATCACGACTAACCAGGCTCCAAGGATTGCTACTCCGACGTAGCCAATCAGCAACCCGAGGAATGCCACTGACCGGGCGAGGGAACTCGGTCGGCCGGCCCGCGTGCGCGAAAGCGCTACGTGCCCGCAAATGATCGAAGGCACGGCGGTGAGGCCGAAGGTAAGCAGCGCGAACACCCCCAGGGTCAATGCCCAGATGGAAACGGCGGATAATTCCTCGTCCGTAGAGTTGAGCAGGCGCGCGTGAATGGTGCCACCTGAAGTGATCATGGTCCCGTATGACGCGCCTTTCCGTGACTTTTGCAGAAAACTTTGCG